>PBSZ01000080.1 GCA_002726445.1 Cellvibrionales bacterium
ATTCTAACTCTGTATTAATGGCGCAGACGCCTCGCGACACAGCGTAGGCAGACTTCATCTGACCGAAAATCTGAGGCTCACCTAAAATCATCGAATCTAAGCCACCCGCCACTTTGATCAAATGCTTAACTGCATCCTCGGCCTCATAACAATAAACGTGTTCAGAAAAATCACCATGGTCAATGCGCTTGATCTCCGTCAACCAGCTAAGCACATGCTGCTGAGACGATGAGGTGCTCATCACTAACTCGGTGCGGTTACAGGTTGAGACAATAACGGCTTCAGTTTTGGCTGCTTCAGTGTTGGCTAACCCATCATATGAGCTTAAATGATGATTTAAGCTTAATAATGCAGGCGCGAGTTCATCAGGCGTAAAAGCCAGCCGCTCGCGCAGTTCAAGACTCGCTGTCGAATGATTAATACCTATAACCAATAGCCGCATAGATTACTCAGTACTCAAAGCCTAAAGCCACTTGATAGGCCGTCGCCAAAAGAAAAACCGCAGTGACGCTGGCTGCCATCATTGTCCAATATGAGATGTACACACCATAGCAACTAATTGCTAATTCCGCGCAACCACGCTTTTCGACGGCATAAAGGGCATATTTTAGCAAATGTAAGACCAGAATGTGCATACTTTCAATACCTTAACCCGAGTTCTAGGATTGTTGGGTATTCTATGCGATTATTGACGTTTAGTTGTCTCAATAGGCGCTTGTCAGCCCATAAGATGAAGATTGGCCTGGGTAAGTGCTTTGACAACCGTTAATAGGGCATCGTATCAGTAAAGCCCGAGACAAAAAAGATCGAACTATGCAGACAAATCGCTCATTACCCTCCGCCCAACCTGACCAATGGGTCAGGCGGCCCTTATGTGGCTTTTATGGCTTGATACTCGTCATGACACTAAGCGCTTGCAGCTCAATAATGACCCTAGATGAGCCTGAGGCAATGATGGACCAAAAACCATCCCCCAGAGTCTCTATTGCGCCAGCCATAAGCCCTGAAGAAGAGCCGAATCGGCCTTTTGACGAACAGACGCTACTCAACTTATTGGTCGCTGAATTCGCCATTTATGATCAGGACTTACGTTTGGCCACTGACAAATATCTGCATGAAGCTTATGCCACCCAAGATCCTGTTATTGCAGCCTATGCTACTCGATTAGCCATCTATGCTAATAATAAAAAAGCCGCCTTATCTGCAGCACAACTATGGCATCAACTTTCGCCAGAAGCGCTGAACGCCGGCAATATTTTTGCTGATTTACTCATTCAATCAGGCGAGGCCCTGCATGGTCTAACCATCTTAGCTAAATACCTTGAGACAGAAAATGAGGGCAGCTTCAATCGCTTTAATCAATTAAACTTAGCCGCCGGCGAAAGACAACTAACCGAGTTGATTAACGCCATGCAAGACCTCGTTGAGAAGCATCCCAAGCACTTTGAACTACGCTTTAGCCTTGCTGTACTTCTGCAAAAAAACCAGCAAGCCGATCAAGCGCTTAAACTGCTTACGCAGCTACCGAAAATTGATCGCCAGCGGACTCAGGTGATCACCAAGTCAACTGAGTTAATTCATCAACTCAAAGGCCCGAGTGAAGCCGCCGACTATCTTCGCCAGCACATGAAAAAAACAGGCGCTCAATTCACCTTACAACACTATCGCGCCAAGTTATTATCGCAATTTAATCTGCTTGCTGCAGAACAAGCGTTTGGCCAATTACTTGAGACACATAGCAACGATGCGAACTTACTCTACTCGCATGCTATTATTGCATTTGAAAACGGTAACATCACGGCAGCTAAAAAAAGTTTTGAACAACTGCAAATAGTCGAGCGGCATATCAATGCCAGCTATTATTACTTAGGCAGAATCGCTCAACAGGAACAGCAATTAGGTGATGCAGAACACTTTTTTCGACAAGTCGGCAATGGTACTTTCTTCATGCCCGCCACGCAGCAGCTGGTTAAACTGCAGGCCAGCAATGGTAATATCGAAAAAGCCCGCGCCTATTTAACCTCGTTGCGGAAAACAACACCTGACAAGGCCGCGCAATTTTGGGCTCTAGAAGCCGAGCTATTAAGGATTCATGGTAATATCGGCGGCGCTTACTCAGTGCTTAACCAGGCCATTATAGCGCTACCTGAACAGCTAATGCTGCGCATCGAACGCGCTTTCCTCAGTGAGCGGTTAAATAACTTCACGGCGACTGAAAATGATTTACGCTTTGTCCTGAGTCGTGACTCTCAAAACATCACTGCACTCAACGCGCTGGGTTACACAATGACCAACAACAGCTCTCGCTTTGAAGAGGCGCTAGCTCTGATCAGCCAAGCGATTGCCTTACGGCCCGACGATGGGGCCATCATTGATAGCCTTGGATGGGTACAATACCATTTAGGCGACAGGCAAGCTGCCATTCAGAATCTCGAGCGCGCCTTTAAAATATTGCCTGACGATGAAGTTGCAGCGCATTTAATCGAGGTCTATTGGCAAAATGGCGATCACTATAAAGCCCGCCGTTTAATTAAAAAATTTAAAAAAACTGACAGTCTCATGCCGCGAACAGATGACATTATTGAACAACTGGATATTCGCTAGTGAAACCAATGGATCGACGACGCACCAGAACACGTCTGAATCACGCCATCAGACCTGTCTCGCTATTCAACCACTTACTAATGTCTGTCTCCATTGCCTGTTTAACCGGCTGCATGCACCTCGCCAATCATTCACCAACCACTCCAGCTAAGGCGCATCACGCGATGCCAAGCGATTGGCAGATTAGCGGCAAATTAGCCTTACAGATGCCGGATCAAAACCAGCCTACAAAGCTACAATCTCATGTGTTACGGTTTACCTGGCAACAGCAAAACGATGATTTTACGCTGCAGCTCATCGGCCCATTGAATATTGGCTCAATGCGCATCATCAAACAACAGCAGTTGACAACTTTTATTCAAGGCGATCGACGCATTGAATCAAGCAATGCAGAGCAACTGCTGTCTGAGCAAACGAATCTATTCCTGCCACTGAACAGCCTAAGCTTTTGGCTAATGGGACAACCATCGCCCAATTGGCCTTTCAAGCTAACCGCTAGCGATAGTGACAGTGATAAAAACAATGACAAAACAAACTTCACCCAGCAGGGTTGGCAGGTTCAATACACTGAATTCATGCCGAATCAGCCGCATCGACTCCCTAAAAAAATCGTTGCTCAATACGGACGATTAAAATTACGAGTAGCTATTCATCAATGGCAATTAAACGGTGGCAGCGAGCAACCATAATGAAAACACTTACGCTCTGCGCGCCGGCTAAAATCAATCTTTTTTTGCATATTACGGGTCAACGTAGCGACGGTTATCACAATTTACAAACCGCTTTTCAACTGCTCGATTTTGGTGATCAGATTGAACTTGAACTCACCGACGGTAAAGACATTCATTTGGTCAACGCTTTGCCAGACGTCAATGCCAGCGACAATCTTGTTATGCGCGCCGCAAAATTACTGCAAAATCAGGCGAACCGGCCACTGAGCGGGGTTAAGATTAAGCTAGAAAAACGAATTCCAATCGGTGGTGGACTCGGGGGAGGCAGTTCAAATGCCGCCAGCACACTGCTAGGTCTAAACCAACTCTGGGACCTGCAACTCTCCCTGAAGCAGTTAGCCGAACTTGGTTTGCGGCTAGGGGCCGATGTGCCGGTCTTTATTTATGGCAAAAGTAGCTATGCTGAAGGGGTGGGTGAGCAGCTCCAGCCGTTAAAAATGCCAAAAATGTGGTTTCTGGTGCTAAAACCGCCCGTTAGTGTCCCTACTGAGACAATTTTCTCGCACTCGCAATTGACACGCGACACGCGAGCGATCAAAATGCCCTCCATTTTTGTGCAAGGAGAAAAAAAGCTAGGCGCTGCAGCTGAATCACTGCCAAGTCTGCAACTGAATCCTAAATTGATCAACGATTGTGAACCGATAGTCAGAATGCTGTATCCTGCCGTCGATCAAGCACTGAACTGGCTAAACCAATATGCCAACGCGCGGTTAACCGGCACCGGCGCCTGTGTATTTGCCAGTTTCTTAGATTTAGACAGTGCAGAATCGGTAATGAAGCAAATGCCGTCAGACTACCAAGGGTTTATTGCTCAAGGTATGGATCATTCACTGACACATGAACAGCTTTATAACTGCATTAATAAATGATAATCTGTTGAATTATTGAAAGTTTTATTGGGGCGTCGCCAAGCGGCAAGGCACGGGGTTTTGATCTCCGCATTCGAAGGTTCGAATCCTTCCGCCCCAGCCATTTTTACCCACTGCAGCGATTTATAAACTTTTCCCTGCTTTGGAAAACTGATACTCAAAAGATATCTAAAACGATCCCTAGGGAGCTCCAGTGGCTAAAAACTTGATGCTTTTCAGCGGCAACGCTAATCCAGACTTAGCCCAAAAGGTGGCCAGCGAACTGAGCCTGAGGCTCGGTGAAGCTGAGGTCAGTAAATTCAGCGATGGCGAAATCAATGTGTCTATTAATGAAAACGTCAGAGGCAAGGATGTTTTCATCGTTCAATCTACTTGTGCGCCAACTAACGACAATTTAATGGAACTGTTAATTCTGGTCGATGCCCTGAGACGCGCCTCCGCCATTAGAATTACGGCTGTCGTACCCTACTTTGGTTACGCCCGACAAGACCGCCGTGTTCGCTCGGCGCGAGTCGCCATTACCGCCAAAGTCGTGGCCGATATGATGGTCCGTGTAGGCGTTGACCGCGTGCTAACTGTCGACCTGCATGCCGAGCAGATTCAGGGTTTCTTTGACTGCCCAGTGGATAATGTTTACGGCTCACCGGTTTTACTAAGAGATATTGAAAAACAACGTTACAAAGACTGCTTAGTGGTTTCACCGGATATTGGTGGCGTGGTGAGAGCCCGCGCTGTCGCCAAGCAACTGGATACTGATCTGGCTATTATTGATAAACGTCGGCCACAGGCGAACGTGGCTGAAGTCATGAACATCATTGGTGACGTATCGGGTAAGACCTGCTTATTAGTTGATGATATTGTCGATACTGCTGGCACTTTGTGCACCGCTGCCTCGGCTCTTAAAGAGCACGGAGCCGCCGCCGTTATCGCTTATTGCACACATCCGGTTCTGTCAGGCCCGGCTATCGAGCGTATTGGCGATTCAGAGTTAGATTCATTGGTGGTAACCGATACTATTCCTTTATCTCAATCAGCGATCGATACCGGTAAGATTCGGGTGCTATCGATGGCCAATATGCTGGCAGAGTCGATTCGACGTGTCAGTAATGAAGAATCTATTAGCGCGATGTTTCGCTAACGCGCTAATGTAACCGTTAAGCCATCACAGCCGTGTGGCTTAACCTCTTAAACCCAACGCATGATCCGGTCGCAGGACGTCGTTGATAACAGACTGAGGTAATGATTATGTCTGATGCATATGTACTCGAAGCAACAAGCCGAGCCGACGCAGGGAAAGGTGCGAGCCGCCGCCTACGTCGTCTTGAAAATAAAGTCCCCGGTATTGTCTATGGCGGCAAGTCTGATCCTGTCAGTATTTCAATGGATCATGATCCACTATGGCACCAACTTGAGAATGAAGCGTTTTTCTCCAGCATCATTCAATTAAAGATTGATGGCAAGGGCGAAGATGTACTGCTAAAAGATCTACAACGTCACCCTGCAAAAAATATTATTATGCATGCTGATTTTTTACGGGTTGATAAAAATCAAGCTATCGTTGTTCAAGTTCCACTGCACTTCATCAACGAAGACAGCTCTGTCGGCGTTAAAATGCAAGGTGGACGTGTTGCTCACCAAGCCAATGAAATTGAAATTCGCTGTCTGCCAGGCGATTTACCTGAATATATTGAAGTTGACATGGCTGAAGTCGAAGTCGGTCAAGTTATTCACTTATCCGATGTAACCTTGCCCGATGGCGTCGTCAGCGTAGCACTGGGTCTTGGCGAGGAACACGACCTAGCCATTGCTAATATTTCAGCACCTAAAGCTGAAACTGAAACTGACGATGACGCAGCCGCATCAGACGACGATGATGCTGCAGCTGATGCAGGCGATGACGCAGAATCTAAAGACTAGATTCTTTTTGGCGCTCGTGCTGAACTGCACGGGCGTCAAAGCATTCAGTTACCCTGTTCCACGGCAATATCAAGCATCTACGGTTTTCCGCTAGGTAACGACTATGACTGACACGACGCCTGTACGTCTGCTTGTTGGACTCGGCAATCCTGGTAGTGAATACAGCCAAACACGGCATAATGCCGGATTCTGGCTGATTGATGAATTAATTCGCCGACTACCGAATAGCCAAGCCTTAAGCGAAGACAGTAAATTTCATGGCCAGAGTGGTCAACTCATTATCGGTGGCCACAGTATTCGCCTGCTGCAACCTTCTACCTTTATGAATCGCAGCGGTTTATCGGTCGCGGCCTTGGCCAATTTTTATAAGATAGCACCCGAGGCAATTTTAGTCGCTCACGATGAGCTCGATATTGCACCGGGTACCGTGCGGTTAAAAACTGGCGGCGGTCACGGTGGCCATAATGGGCTGCGAGATATCATTTCTAGCCTTGGCAACCAAAAACAATTCGGCCGTTTACGAATTGGTATTGGCCACCCTGGCAACGCCAAGCAAGTCAGTAATTTTGTATTAAAAAAAGCCCCTAACACCGAACAACGCTGGATAGAAGACAGCATTGATGAAGTGGTTCGGCATATTGAGGCCATCGTCAAAGGCGACTGGCAACTGGTGATGAATCAACTGCACAGCTTTAATGCGGCAGAAAGCGACTCCGAATGAGACAGTATTATGGGATTTAATTGCGGCATTGTTGGCCTACCGAATGTGGGTAAATCGACCTTATTTAACGCCTTGACCAAAGCCGGCATCGATGCCGAGAACTTTCCGTTTTGCACCATTGAGCCTAATACGGGTATTGTGCCAATACCCGATCCACGCATCGACCAGTTGGCCAGTATCGTCAAGCCCGAAAAAATCATTCCCACTACGATGGAGTTTGTCGATATCGCTGGGTTAGTGGCCGGCGCCTCGAAAGGCGAAGGCCTTGGCAATCAATTTTTAGGTAATATCCGCGAGACTGATGCGATTGCCCACGTGGTGCGCTGCTTTGACGATGACAACGTGATTCATGTCGAGGGCAGCATTGACCCCGCGGCCGACATTGAAGTGATTAACACCGAACTAGCACTGGCTGATTTAGACAGTGTTGAAAAAGCGCTGGTACGCTTTAGCAAAGCGGCCAAAGGCCAGGATGCTGATGCCATTGCCATGAAAGCGCTGCTAGAGAAAGTACAGCCTCATCTCGATGAAGCTAAACCATTACGCGCCATGACTTTAACAGACGACGAACTGAAACAACTCAAACCCCTAAGCCTATTAACGCTCAAACCGACCATGTACATCGCCAACGTCGACGAAGACGGCTTTGAGAATAATCCTTACCTCGATCAAGTACGGGTCATTGCCGATGCTGAGTCGGCCGTAGTGGTGAGTATTTGTAATAAACTCGAGGCCGAAATAGCCGAGCTTGAAGACGATGAACGCAATGAGTTTTTAGCCGACTTAGGCATGGCAGAAGCCGGCCTCGACCGCGTTATTCGCGCCGGTTATGACCTACTGGCGCTGCACACCTACTTTACCGCTGGCGTGAAAGAAGTGCGTGCCTGGACCATTCCTCTGGCCTCAAGCGCACCGCAAGCGGCTGGTAAAATTCACACCGATTTTGAAAAAGGCTTTATTCGGGCCGAAGTGATCGGTTTTGATGACTATATCACCGGTAATGGCGAACAAGGGGCCAAAGATGCCGGAAAATGGCGCTTAGAGGGCAAAGACTATACCGTCGTCGATGGTGATGTGATTCACTTTCGGTTTAATGTATAAACAAACGTCGCGCTTCTGACTTGACAAAAAAGCGGTCAATCGGGAGAATGCGCCTCCGCTTGTGAAAGTCCTTACGGCTAATCGCCGTTAAGCGAATGACATATACGGTTCAACATGGCAAGGTAGCTCAGCTGGTTAGAGCACATCACTCATAATGATGGGGTCGGCGGTTCGAATCCGCCCCTTGCTACCATTGAATCGATCACCCCACTCAACCCTAGCAAAACAACCATCGTGCGTTACCAATCCTTTTATCGACTATTGGATAAAGTAACCCGCGACTACCCACTTATTTTTCTCGTTGCTCAGTGACACTGTTTCGATCGCGGATGCCTTATATTCAAAGCGAGTCGTCAACGTTACAACACGGTATTCACCATCGGGGGCGCCCGGCAACGAATGGTAGGGTGTAACATGATGCACTTCACGCGAAAGCACTTTCCCAAGCCGGCCTCTTATCTAACTAAGTGCAACCGCCCATTGCTTGCTCGATACACTTTGTTTAAAAAAACCCGACGCCTGCTGCCAGCTTTCTGTGTAGTGGCCGGCATCGACAACCGCCAACCAAGCCATGGCTCGTGACTCTACCGAGCGGTCTTGAGAAACGCACAGCGTTGACCACAGGATAGCCACAAACAGGATGAAATATTTATTCATTGAATGATGCTCTTTAATTCTTCCCTTTTGACTAGAAATACTTTTAGCTTCGTAAAATTAAATTGCGTCATGCCGTTTGCCTAACAGCGCTCATATCTTACTAATTAAAATTTACCCACGGCGGCCCTAGCTATGAATTTTTCATTCTTTTACATAATATCTAACAAGCAATTATGGATTAATGCAAGTGAGGTAATAATTATCTAAGTAGAATTACTAAAGGAGATTGAACAGGGCTTACATACAGAGAATAGCTTTTATAGTAACCGCATCGCGGCAGGGTTTAACTTGTCAAAGGAAGAAAACTAGCAGGCAATCCGAACGGATCGAAGAGCAGAAAACATTCGGCTTCAGAAACACTCATTTACACTCTGGGCGGCAAGCCATGCACCATGGTCAAAAACTGCATATCAGTACCAGCTCTACGGTGCTCAGACAGTGCTTGATAATCGGGATCGGCAAACCAGTCACGCGCGCGCTGTTCAGAGGGGAAACTAAAGATGATCATGCGCCCTTCACGAGGCGCACCCTCAAAGGTATGCGTCTGATCGTCATAAGTCACAAACGTTCCACCGTATTTTTTAAGCAGTGGAAAAAATCCTTTCTCATAAACCCTGTATTCTTCTGCATTGGTGACATGCAAGTTAGCGACTATATAGACGGGAACATCACTCATATTATTTCCTCTAAATCCAGATTTCGATGTTGAACACCCTCGGCAAAAGACTATTACCGAAGGCGGCATATCATAATAACTTGGCGCTTGATCGCCAAGTTATTAACTAAAGACAGAAAAAATCAGCCTAGACTAACAGCATTATTTAGCGAGGCTCAAATCGTTAAATCATCATAATAACGAATACTCGGCGCTGAGGCCATTAATGCACCCAATGATTCCAAGGTGCCCTGCTCGGCTCGCCAAGCAACATAGGCATCATAGTCGGAGCGAGTCTGCCACTGCTCAAGCAATACAAGATTCGCTGGGTCATCTTGATTAGCCAACACCTTAACTTCTATACAGCCAGCGTAGCTGCGTGTATCAGGCAATATAGCCTCAAAGGTAGCTCTTAATTCATCGGCACATTCAGGCTTAGCTTGAACCTCTAAAATAACATTGATACTCATATTTTTTCTCTTTTAATAATTGCCATTGATAGTAAAAAACTGTCTATTTAACTGTTTTTTTTAAATCTAAAATAACTGAAGCTTTGAGTTGATTGTGCCGGTGTTATATGATTTTCTGTCATCTGGTCGAGCAATGTAAACCCGTCGCCAAGCGCCATGCAGATTTTATCCGCATCGTATTGCACAGTCGGTAAACCACTGCATTGATTCGGCCCACCTATGGAAAAAGTTGCAATAACAGCATATCCGCCCGGCATCAATGCTTGTTTTAAAGCCGCCACATAGGCACGACGATCTTGCTCAATTGTTAAGAAGTGAAACACCGCACGGTCATGCCATACACGGTATTGTCTACTCGGTGTAAATTGCGTGACATCATCAACTAACCATTCGATATCTTTGCACGCACCAGCCAATCGCTGTTTAGATATCTGCAAAGCAGCGGCAGAAATATCCAATATCGATAATTGTGAAAACCCCGCATCAACCAATTGATCCACCAGTACCGATGCGCCGCTACCAATATCAATGACAGGATCAGTCAAGCAAGATGCAGATTTTTTTATCAATTGAAATGAGCCCGATGCTTGCTGTTGATACCAGCTCACACTGTCTGATGACTTTTGTTGATATATTTTTTGCCAATAATCAGTGCGGTTAATATTTTGCATTACTGGAACACCAAGAAAACTATTTTTTTAAAACCCTTTCAGTCTACCTATGATCATGTAAAAAACATAATAATAGTATAACGATCTTTAGGTAAATAATGTGCCATTTTCAGCAGTTAGCTCAAACACCGGCAGTGTCCGCGGGTATCGATTGGCCCATTGTTGATAACGACTGTACACAGGGGCGTAGCGGCAACAAATAGCAAACATTGCATCGCGCTCATCACCGCATAAGGATCGCACCTTCACGGCATACTGTCGACGCCTATAACGAATAGCGGCTTGGGTACTGGCACGTAAATTATGCGCCCAATGTGGATCGATGCGTGTACCACCCCGTGAACCGACCACTAACAAACTGCCAGTGCCGGTGGGAAAAACGGGCAATACTGTCGAGCGAGCCAAACCTGTTTTTCTTCCCGTCGAGGTTAATATGCAAGGGTTGTTATAGCCTGATTTATCGTCTTTCGTGAACACCCAAATAATGGGCGAGAACGATAGCCAGCGCACACACCAGACATCGGTGATGCGACCTATATTAGAGCCGCCAAACCACCGGATAAATCTCTGTATAGGGGATATTTTCATAACTTAATTAAACGGTTTTACGGCGATACCGTGAATCGATGAGCGAACGATGGCCGGCACCGAGTCAGGCATGGCGTCGCGCTGAATTTTGACAAACACAAAACCTGCCCTGAGCATGGCATTTTCTGTTTCACGATTAAGGTGGCAATTGCCGGCGAATTTCCGCCACAAGGGAGTCAACCACTCTTGCCAGCGACGCGCTTTCGAATCCGTTTTCGCGGCAACATGCTCGATAAAAAGATAACGACCACCCGGTTTTAAAACACGATAAATTTCAGCCAAACTTCGATCAATATTAGCAACCGAACAACACACCAATGATGCTATTACATAATCAAAGCGGTTATCGTCGAGGGGCAGTTTCTCAGCCTGCAAACTGATCAAGCAAATATCATCGCGCTGAATTAACGCAACTTTCTTTTCTAATTGCTTGCGCATCGCAGCATCGGGCTCGGATAACAGTAAGCGAACATCATTACTCGGGTAATACGCCAAATTAGCACCCGTGCCCGCGCCAATTTCTAACACTTCACCTTTCACTTCAGCTAATAGCTCGGTCCGCCAATCATGCAAGCAAGCTTTTTCAAGTCCTGACATAAACCGATCATAAAAAAAAGTATTTAATGCTGACACTGCGCGCACTCCTAAAGCGTGGTTGACTCATATAAGTCTAAGGAACTATTTTCCTTGAAAAACAGCCGGCCGTTTTTCTTTAAATGCTTTCATGCCCTCACGTGCATCGTCAGAGGCAAATACGGGATTCGCTAACTCATCTGACTGCAGCATCGCTGCTGGTTCAGCAACATCAGTTTGAATCTCACGTAAAGAACGGGTAATGGCTTTTAATGCCAACGGGCCAGTATTGCACAATTCTTCGGCCATGCGTTTTGCTTCAGCTAAACTTTCACCCTTGGGTACTAAGCGATTAACTAAACCCCACTCTAAGGCCTCTTGCGCGGTGATATGACGGCCCAGCAATACGATCTCTGCCGCTAAGCAGTAGGGAATCTGCCGAGGTAAGCGGATGCTCGAGCCAGCCATAGGATATAAACCTCTGGCCACTTCAGTGACACCAAAAGTGGCATCTTCAGCCGCAACACGTAAATCGGTGCCAGCTAAAATTTCTGTTCCACCGGCTAAGGCATAACCCTCGACGGCTAAGATAAGCGGTTTACTGGGTCGGTTATCGCGCAACAAAGCCTGCCAATGCACATTAGGCACCTCACCCATTAAAGTCATAAATTCTTCGGTGCTTTTTTGTTGGCCATCAGCGCCCGCTTTTAAGTCCATTCCGGCACAAAACGTATCGCCGTTAGCGGTTAAAATCGCACACATCAACTCGTCATCTTCATCGAGTAAACGCCAAGCCTTGTACATCCCTAACAACATTTCGGGGCTGAAAGCATTTTTTGCCTCAGGTCTATTGAGGGTCACAACCAAAGTACGGCCATGCTTTTCGATAATACAGTTTTTAGTGCTGATACTTAGCTCTTCGCTCATCTTTAATCCCTGTGAGTAATAATGAAATAATAAAGAATATTCTAACCAGTTAAGGCGCATTACAGCGTTAAATTATTGTCAACCAAGGCGTATTAAGTGCCTAACTAGAGGGGCGCGGAGCTGATTGCCGTTGGCGTAAGGCCTCAAACAACGATACCCCTGCAGCGACGGATACATTGAGACTTTCAACTGCGCCGCTCATTGGAATCGTGAACAGACTGTCACAGCGTTCGCGCGTTAAGCGGCGTAAGCCACCGCCCTCAGCACCCATCACTAATGCGGTATTTGCCGTTAAATCAAGCTGAAAAAGACTTTGTTCAGCTTCGCCCGCAGCACCCATAACCCATACGCCGGCTGCCTGTAAATTTTTGATCGCACGGGCTAAATTTTTCACGACTACCAAGGGTGTGGTCTCGGCTGCACCACTGGCAACTTTTCTAACTACTGGCGTTAGGCCGACCGCATTGTCTTTGGGTATAACCACGGCATGCGCCCCTGCCGCATCAGCCGAGCGCAAGCAAGCACCTAAATTATGCGGGTCTGTCACGCCATCCAAAATTAACAATAGCAGTGGAGAATCATTGCGCCTAACCAAGGCATCGAGAAAACTTTCATCTTGCGCCTGCGAGGGCCGACACGAAGCGACCACCCCTTGATGATTAGGCACTTCATCCTCGTCACGACTATTAGAGCTGGCAAGTAAGGCAAGCAATTCTGGCTTACTCACCGTTGCAGTGGCAATTTTAGCCTGCTGAGCAGCGCCGATAATCGCCGCCAAGCGCTGATCATCACGCCCTGACTGTAAATAAACTCGTTCAATGGATCGAGCATTATGCTTAATCATTTCGGCAACGGCATTAATGCCGTAAACATATTCTAAACTAAGGTCTGTCATATTGCCTCGCTGCGCTATCAATACCGATGACAATGACACAAACTGTATCTGTCTAAAGCCGTCATTGTTATACTACCCATTATAACGTATAAATACGCTGTAAATACTATTGATGATGAGGTTTCCTGTTGAGCTGTAGTCCAATTCCACCGCAAGCTGCCATCGATGAAAGCGTTTTAATCGAACGCCGCGAACGGGTTTTTTTTAGTCTCGCAGCGCTGTTTATTTGTGCAATGACACTGCTCAACGTCGTGGGCATTACTCGGTTCATTCAACTCGGCCCTATGCAATTAGCGATAGGCGTATTACCCTACCCTTTAACGTTTTTATGCACCGATTTAATTTGCGAGTTTTATGGTCGAGCAAGGGCTAATTTTGTAGTCACTGTTGGCTTGGTACTCAATTTTTTTATTTTGGGCTTTATGTGGTTAGGAAATCAGATCCCGTCCGTTACCGAGACAGCCATGCCACCGTGGCAGGTGTTGCAATTAGCCGAAGGCGTTAGCCTACCCTCAGGCAACCGCATTGAAGGGCAAATTGAGCTATTTCAATTGATTTACCAATGCACTGCTGGCGCCGTTTTCGCTTCGATGATTGCCTACATTGCCGCGCAGTATACCGACGTCAGGCTGTTTCATTTTTGGAAAACGCTCACCAAAGGTAAGCACCTTTGGCTGAGAAACAACTTTAGCACCTTAGTGAGCCAAGCCGTCGATTCAATTATGGTCATATCGATTACTTTTGGCGCTGCTTTTTTAGCCGGTGATATTGCTTTTAAAGCTTTACTCGTGTTGATTGGTAGCAATTACCTCTTTAAAATGGCCGTTGCTTTAATTGATACAGGCCCGTTTTATTTATTAGTACATCGCTTAAGACACTATTTACAAATTGACAATACCCAAGTTGACTAAGCTCGCCATCAACCCTTGAACGAGAATTTTTATTATGCCGCATTGTAGCCTCAGTAACGAACGTACGAGCAATACTGCAATCATGACACTAACGATGCACAATGAGGGTAAGTTTAATCCTGCCAGTTTGGCTGAGTTTAATCAGGCTTTAGATCAAGTATTGGCTGACGAAAGCCTAACGGGCTTACTTATCAGTGGGGAAGGAAAAACCTTTGCCCAAGGCCTAGACCTCGAATATCTCACCGCCGAAAAACCTGACACTGCCATGGATTTTGTTCACCAATGTATGCAAATGATTGGCCGACTGCTTAGCTTTCCGATTCCTGTAGTGTCGGCTATTAACGGTCACGCCTTTGGCTTAGGTGCCATGATTGCACTGGCCAGCGACTACCAAGTCATGCGTGAAGACCGCGGTTATTTTTGCTTGCCTGAAGTGGATTTAGGCATGGTATTAATCCCGTCAATGAATGCCTTAGTGATCAACAAAATGAATAATAAAGCGGTCCGCGATAGCTTACTGACTGGCGGCAAGGTCAGCGGGCCAAGTGCACAGACTGCCGGGTTTATCGATCAATGCTGTTCACTGGACACGCTTTTTATTGAAGCGGAACAAATCATTGCCCCCATGCTTGGAAAAAATCGTCACGCAGTAGGCGGTCTAAAAGAAGGCATCAACCAAGCGATTCTTACCCATATCAACCAAGCGTAAAATCGGTTCACCTCGCCACGACTCATCTTTACTGGAACCTTAACGAGCCATCACAGCAAACGGTGATTTTTACGCTTGAAGCAATCTTCTGCGATCGGTCTGTGATAGCATATGCTTATTATTATAAGTTCCTTGTCATGAGTTTCATTGCCGCATTAAACTTCTTGGATAGTCTTTGTCTATGTCGTCCGATCAATCAAGCCAACCAATGAGCCATTGGCGACAATCGTTGCACACGCTAAATATCCCCTCGTTTCGTCTGTTTATTGCCAGTAATGCTGCTTTTTTTCTGGCTATGCAAGGACAAGTGTTAACACGCACTTTTTTAGCATGGGAATTAACCCATGATGAAATGTCATTGGCCTATATCAATATTGCTTTCGCTGTTCCGATGCTGCTGTTCTCATTAATCGGCGGCGTACTGGGTGATCGCTTTGATCGCCAGAAAATTATAGTGATAGGTCAACTATTTGTCGTGGCCAATGAAAGCTGGGTGTTAATGCTGCTATTCACTGACAGCTTAGCATTTTGGCACTTACTGATCGCCGGTGTTTTAGGCGGCACGATCGTACCGTTGATCATGCCTGCACGCTCGGCCTTAGTCTATAACTTAGTCGGCGAAAAGAAACTCGGCAGCGCGATGGCACTTTCTAGCGGCGTGGTTAATTTATCGAGAGTGCTTGGACCAGCAATGATGGGCGTGGCTATTAGCTTTTTTTCGATTAAAGGCGCCTATATTATTTCAATTTTCTTATTCACATTAGCATTGTTTTTTATGGCTGGGATCCATTATCAGCCAATCAAAAAAAATGTCAGCAATGGTAATATTCGTCAAGAGATCATGTTAGGTATTCGCTACATCAGTGGCTATCCGCCATTGCTGGTTTGTGTCAGTTTTGGCTTACTGCCAATGTTGCTGGCACTTCCGGTTCAAAACTTAATGGTCGTTTTTGCCGATCTCGTTTGGAGCGTCGGCGAGCGCGGCCTTGGTTTACTAATGGGCGTTTCTGGTCTTGGCGGCGTACTGGGATCCTTCTGGGTTGCCAGCCGCGGCGAACGCACTGACCGTACTCAACTGATGTTAATTAGCACTGCATCTTTTGGCCTGCTGTTGATCGTATTCGCTCTGAGTAAAAACTTTTATTTAGCCTTGATTCCACTCTTTTTGGCTAATGCAGCCGCCAGTGCCAGCCAAACTCTAAACAACACCATGGCGCAAATTCTTGTCACCGATGAACAACGCGGGCGTGTATCAGCCTTTATGCTAATGGCCTTCGGGCTCACACCATTAGGCGTTTTACCTATGGCCTATCTAGCCCAACTGATCGGTATTCAAAGTTCCACTGTGGTCGCATCAGTGGCTTTACTGGCTGCAATCAGTCTATTTTATTGGCAGAGCCAATACCTTAAACAGTTAGATTCTTTTGTGACTACCAAGCTCGCTGCCAATCAATAAAAATTATTAATTATCCATTCATGTAATTATGCTTATCATAAGCTAATAGAATTTTATTAGGCTTAAACACAGCGGAAACCGTTATGCACGAGATAATTGCACAGAAAAATATCCAGGCACCATTAGCCATGCTCTGGGCCTTGGTTGAGGACTTTAGTAATCTTGACTGGTACAGCCCAGCCACTAAAGTCGAAAAGATCGCTAGTAGTAATAAAGATAGAAGCGGTGAGATTCGCCGTATTCATATGGCGAATATGCCAGAACCTGTCGATGAAGTACTGGATCGAATCGACAGTGATAATCACAGTATTTTCTACCATATACCCGGCACGCCCATGGCAAATTACCAAGTGTGTGTGTCCTTAACAGACGATCCGAATGGCGGCGTTAACGCGAAGTGGCATGCCAGCTTTACCGAGATTACCATGGACGGATTAACACCAGAGATGATGATCAGCATGATGGAAGACACCTACAGCAATATGCTGGAAGAAATCACCCATGCGGTTCAAGCTGGATAATCGTCTGCGCAGAGTGAAAATTTCACCTGGTCTAGCTTTCAATTTGACCTAAATTGGCGTGCATGACCGAACCATTCATTACAGGGTTTTCGGCGGCAAACTTTAATGTAACCGCCATTTCTGAGGGCTCAATAAGACGGTTAAAGGTCACTCCGCTCGCAATATCAGCCAGTATTTCTTGGCTACCGCCTACATGATCATTGAGCATTTCCGTTTCTGTAAAGCCAGGACAAACACAAACCGTGTGAATACCCTTGCCGCTAAGATCTTGGCAGTTAGCGCGCATCATGCCCACCATGGCATGTTTAGATGTCACATACGAACAGCTATTCGCGACGGCTTTTTCAGATAAAGTAGAACCCACATAAATAATTGCCGAGCCAGCCGCCATTGACGGCAGTATCAACTGATTTAATTCCGCTGGCGCAATCACATTTACCTGCATCGCACGATGCAGATCTTCTGCACTGACAGTTTCAATATTATCTTTTAATAATAAACCGGCACTATGAATGATAGTAATTTGCGATGCTGCAGCTAATCGCTGCTTAAGTTCTTGAGCGACAGCTGCGGCCCAGCCTGTTACAGCTAAATCAGCACTAATATGTTGGACTCCTTCTAATTGAGGGTCACGACGTGAAATATTAATTACCTGATAATCAGCCGCTAGAAATAAAGCCGCTGTTGCACGGCCAATGCCGCGACTAGCGCCGGTAATGACGAGAAATTTTTGTACCATGGTTCTTCTACCTTCTATAAAAATTAATGTCTTCTGTTAACCCCAAAACTCAGGCCAATCATTATTAATAGTGGCCTGCCAAGCTGGCGCTCTTTTTTCAAAAAAGGCAACGCCGCCTTCCAGTGCATCGGGTTTTCGCATACTGTAATTTAATCCGTCACTCTCATGCTCAATCGCATCAGCTATCGATTTATCAACATTATCCCATAACAGGCGCTTATGCATACCCATCACGAGTGGCGAGCAGTTATCGACCATATCCTTGGCAATGGCTAGCGCCTCATCTAAGACCTGATCTGCATCAACTGAGCGGCTAGCTAAACCAATAGCTTGTAATTCATCACCACTTAGCTTTGGCGCTCGCACCAATAATTCAAAAGCCGCTTCCATTCCCACTATCTTTGGTAACAAGGCCGTCATGCCAAAATCAGTCACCACGCCTCTTCGATTTTGCAAAAAACCGTATTTACTGTCTTTAGCCACCACACGAATATCACATTGCGTCGCAATACTTAAACCCACGCCAATCGCATGACCATTACAAGCGGCAATAATAGGTTTTCGTAATTCCCAGGCCTGCACAGCTAATGGACAGCTGTTAATATCGCCGCGCTGAGAACTGTCGAAGGTATTACCACCATCACTTAAATCAGCCCCGGCACAAAAGGCTTTTCCTGAGCCAGTTACCACAATTACCTTAACCGCATCGTCACGATCACATTGCAAATAGGCTGCCCCTAAGTCTCCCAGCATCTCACCCGTTAAGGTATTCATCACATCTGGCCGGTTTAATGTGATCAGGCCAATGCCGTCAGAACAACGAATTGTGAGTGTGCTTGTCATAAGTCACCTTAAGTTTGATTATTAAAGGGGCAAGTTTAACATTTTAAATGCCGATTGCTTAGCTCTAAGGCAAGTATTATCGCATGGTGGCTAACGGCCTCAACATCAGTAATTAAAACCCTTTGTGGAATGAACAATTTGTCATTATTAAGCAAATAAATAATTTCAGTATCCACCGCCACCTAAAAACAAGCTTTTAGTTGTTTTTAGGTGGCGCTCATCACCGCGCCAAGCAATTAAACCGCTAATATGTGATCTATCGTAAGCGCATTTTCAGTATATAATGACATTATTCTTCGTCATTTAGGGATTAACATGTCAAAACGATTGACCACTATCGACATCAGTAAAGAAGATCTTAAATTTTCATGTGCGCATTTCACTATTTTTTCAGAAAGTGATCGCGAACGACTGCATGGCCACAATTTTAAAGTCCGTGCCACAGTGACTGCGCCAGTATATGAAAACGGCCTTTGCTTTGACTATCAAGAAATTAAATCGCGATTAAGAAGTATTTGTAAAAAACTGGATGAGTATGTGTTACTGCCCGGTGAGTCTCCCTACCTCAAAATTGAACAAGTTGGCGATCAATATGAGGTTATTTTTAATGGTGAAAACCTATTTTTTGCTGTTAGCGATACTCAAGTATTGGCTATTCGAAATACCACGGTTGAGGAATTGTCTTTTTTGGTGCTCGAGCAAATGATTAAACAAGATAACTTCTTCCTCGATAGTGATGTGGAGTCGATGACCATAGGGGTGTCTTCAGGTGACGGCCAATGGGGCTCTTATTCATGGGCAACTACCGACGCTAAAAAATCATAGCACCACAACAAGAGAATATTATGTCGCAATTACTGCTGGATAAAGTTGGCCTGGTCACGGGTGGCGGCATGGGCATTGGCAAAGCGATTTGCTTAGCATTTGCACGCGAAGGCGCCAAGGTCATTGTCGCTGATTTTAATACGGATGCCGGCCAACAAACCGTGAATGAAATTAGTCAAGCCGGTGGCAGCGCTCACTTTGTTTTTTCAGATGTCAGCCAAGAGCGTGCTGTACAGCAGATGGTTAATGAGGCGGTTGCACATTATGGCCCTATAGATATTGCTTGTAATAGTGCCGCCTTAAGCCGCGGCAGCGGTTTGATTCACGAGTACAGCAAAGAAGTGTTTGATGAGACCTTTGCTATGTGTACCACGAATACTTGGCTCTGCATGAAAGCGCTGCTACCTGTCATGCTTGACAATGGTGGTGGCTCGATCGTCAATATTTCTTCCAACGCCTCTCTTAGAGGCCATGCCTATAATACGGCTTATGCGGCGGCTAAAGGCGCGGTAAATATTTTAACTAAGAGTTCAGCTGCTGAGTATGGCAAGCGCGGCATTCGTATCAATGCGGTCTCGCCCGGCGTGATACGCACCCCCGGTGTCGAAAAACTCTTTGTTGATCAACCAGAAATGGAGCAGGGCTTAAAGAAGTCGGCAGTCATGAATCGATTAGGCGAGCCCAATGAAATCGCTGAAGCTGTGGTTTTTTTATGTTCAGATCGCGCTTCCTTTATTACCGGTCAAGTGCTTTCAGTCGACGGCGGTGGCGCGGTTAAATAACCGCCCTACTCAACACTATTTCGGCCTTAACTCATTTAAGGCAAGCACATTGTCACGCAAAATCAACCGTTTCTTTGCTTCATCAAACTCTGTTAACTCTGCCAAATAATCCAATGGCGTAGGCATGCCTTCAATGTGCGGCCAATCCGAGCCAAAAATAACGCGATCAGCACCCATTAATGCTTCAACTTCGTAGACGTTATCTTCCCAAAAAGGATTAATCCAAACATGCTCGCGAAACATCTCGGCAGGGTCCTCTTTATAGTAACCCGTTACTGCCAATCGATCGCGCGATTGACCCAACTTACGAAATAAGTCAGGCAAGAATTCTGCACCATTTTCTATTGAAGCGATGCGTACATTGGGAAAACGTTCAAACAATCGCTCAAAACACAGGGTCGCTAAAAAGTCATAGGCCGCTCGCTCAATATTAAAATGCTTGATATTAGGCGCCATGGCACCGCCTAAACCACTGGAGGTAAAGCCATCATTGACGTAGCCCTGAGTGCTATAGCCTGAATCAGCCGCATGCACAACTACCGTAATTCCTGCCTCATTGACCCGCGACCAGAACGGATCAAAATGTGGGTGTGCGGGCGACAATACGCCATCATTTGCTGTCCACACAGCAGCCGGGCGCATCACCACTGTTCGAGCGCCGCGTGCAATCGCCCACTCTAATTCGCTACAAGCAAAACTAACGTCAGACAAACTGATATAGGGCGAAGCAAAAATACGATTTTTAAAGTTGCAACCCCAGTCTTCTTCTAGCCATCGGTTAAAACCGTGAAACTGCGCTTTCACCGCATCAGTGTCATGCTTCAATAGTTCTTCATAGAGAACGCCTAAGGTTGGAAATAACCACATCGCATCAAGGCCTTGCTGATCTAGCTTTTCGAGTCGGGCCTGATTGTTAATGTAATAATCCGGCAGCGGTTCCGATTCACCCATTAACTCTTCTGGCTTCAGCTTATCGGGATTACCGCGTAAAAATGCGGAAATTGCACCCGGTTTTGCGATCGGGTTCCAAGTTGGATTGGATACAGCATTAGCAACTTTGCCGCCGACAATGTGACGCATTCTGCCGTTAATTTCGGCCCACTGCACACAGCGAGGCTGCATATTTTTCGGTACATGGCGAGTAAATGCATCGTGTGATTCATAATAGTGATTGTCACAGTCAAACGGTAAATAATCTAAAGTCATCATTATAAACTCACATTAGTTTTGTTTTATTAGCGCGCATTATCAAATCAGTGAATTCAACGCGTTTAACTCATTTTTTAACTTACTATTCGAATCAACGTCACGTTTGGATCAAATCGGATAGCGATAGGATAAAGCGACCCTTCTTTGATCGCGATACCCTTAGCCGTCAATCACCGATTTAAACGGGCTATTAAGCCAGCTAAGCAGCTAAATACGGTGAAAACATGATGGTGAAGCCAGGATTTATTGAATTTTTTTGTAATAAAAACCACATTGTTAATGTTTAATAAATAAGCTGATTTAACTAAGGAAGAAAACCGAGGTCTTGTATTTTAATTATTAAGCTTATGAAATATATGAATATTTATTTTTTTATGCTAAAAAACCGAAGCTGCAAGAGTATTGTCATAAGCTTTTTTTAGCGCTTAAATGTAAAAAAATGACATAAGGGGACATCGCGTCCCATGTTTTTAGCCAGAGCAATATGATTATATACACTCATCGTATCGAATAACCTCGATTACGCGCTGGCATTGTCAGCAAAGTTTAGTAATAACCTCACATTCCAACGCCGGCATTGCCGGCGTTTTTTTTGCCTTCAAAAAGGGCCCTTGCAATGACACGCCCCATAAAGCCAAGCGTTAACACTGAGTATCCGTTAAGTAGCTTGAACAGCGCTAACTAGCCTTCCTCTTGGCTTTTCTGTTGGTCTTTTTACTGGCCGTCGCCTTAGCTTGAGCTTTGCCTTTATCTTTAGCCTTAGCTTTAGCCTTAGCCTTAGCTTTAGTCTCAACTGGCTGTTCAGACGTAGATCGAGCGTTTGACGTGGTTTTACGCTTGGCTGCACGCCCGCCAGTAGTCTTTTTTACGCGCGCCTTAGTCGACGATTTTTTAGATTTTGAGCGTTTGGTCGCTGTACTTTTCTTCGAGGCTGCATTTTTTGATTGCTTTATCGACCGATTTCGAGGTGCTGCCTTGCTGTTCGCCAATTCTAGATCGACCTTGCGCTCATCGAGGTCAACTCTCACTACAACTACTTGCAAGCTATCGCCTAGATGATACGCCGCTTGCGTGCGCTCGCCAATTAAACGCTGCTGGGCTTGATCATAGCGAAAATAATCTTGACCCAAACTGTTGATATGCACCAAGCCTTCGACAAATAAATCCTCTAATTCAACAAACACACCAAATCGAGTCACGGCCGTAATGACTCCGCTAAGCTGATCGCCGATACGCTCCTGCAAATATTCGCACTTCAGCCAAGCCATGACGTCTCGGGTAGCGTCATCGGCTCGTCGCTCGGCCATCGACGTGTGCAGACCTGCGGTGATCATTTGCGCTTCGTCATAGGGATAAATATTTTTTCTAGGAATGGCTTTAGCACCCGCCACTCGTCTTACTTGATCACAGACTTTGCGGCTGCGAATTATGCTACGTATCGCTCGATGCACTAATAAATCAGGGTATCGACGAATTGGCGAGGTGAAATGTAAATACGCCGGATACGCCAAACCGAAGTGGCCCTCATTATCGGGTTGATACATAGCCTGATTCATAGATCGCAGCAACATCACTTGAATTAAATGCGCATCATCACGGTCTTTGGCTTGCTGCATTAACGCCTGATAATGCCTAGGCTCAGGTTTTAATCCACCGCCAAGGCTTAGTCCCAATTCGCCAAGATAAAGGCGCAAGTTTTCTAACTTTTCTTCTTTGGGTGGCGCATGAACACGAAACAATACCGACCGATCTTGTGAATCTAGGAAATTGGCTGTTGCCACATTGGCACATAACATACATTCTTCAATGATTTTGTGTGCATCATTACGCACGATCGGCTCGATCGTTTCGATTTTCCTATCAGCATTAAATATAATCTGCGTTTCAGTCGTTTCAAAGTCAATCGCTCCGCGCTGACGGCGCGCTTGACGCAAGCAATGATACAGCGCATTAAGACTCTGCAAATGTGGCAATAAACCCTGCAGCCGCTGCATCAGGCCCGCTCGAGGCGGTTTGTTAACGAGACCGAGTGCTTCAGCGACTTCGTTGTAAGTTAAGCGAGCATGCGAGTGCATCACGGCCTCATAGAACTGCTGTTGGCTTACTTGTCCATTCGCATCAATTTGTAATTCACACACCATGCACAAGCGATCGACCTCAGGCTTGAGCGAGCATAAACCATTAGAAATGGCCTCGGGCAACATCGGCACTACACGGCCCGAAAAATACACGGAGGTAGCGCGCTCGTAAGCCTGCTGGTCTAAAGCGCTATCGACTGGCACGTAATGTGACACGTCGGCAATGGCCACCCATAAGCGAAAGCCACCGTCGGCTTGCGTTTCACAATAAACGGCATCGTCAAAATCACGGGCGTCTTCGCCGTCAATCGTGACTAAGGGAAGTTCACGTAAATCAACGCGATGAATCTTGTCTTGCTCTTCAGGCTCATCAGCTAAGGCATTAGCCTGCGCCAGCGATGCCTCTGACCATTGGTGTGGAATATCAAACGAGCGAATCGCTAAATCAATTTCAAGCCCTGGCGCCAATGCGCTGCCAAGCACTTCCTCTATAACACCCTGTGCCTCTCGATGGATCGTAGGGTATTGTTCAATCGCGACCGTGACATAGTCTCCGATATCAACATCAAAGCCATCGACACCGTTGGTGAGTAAGATATCTTGACCAATACGCGGGTTATCAGGCACCACAAAATAACCTTGCGTTTCACGGTTAATGCGGCCAACAATATGACGATAAGCGCGAGAAACCACTTGCTCGATCTTACCTTCAACACCCCCTCGACGACTGCGACCAATAGGCGTTACCAGCACTTCGTCACCGTGAAAGACCTGACGCATCTCACGCTCGTTAAGGTAGATATCTTCTTGATCAGCCAGCAGTAAAAAACCATAGCCATCGCGATGGGCATCAATTTTTCCACTGAGCATGGCATTAGGGTCGGGAATATAAAAACACTCGTCGTGCTTACGAAACACTAACTGACCGTCGCGCTCCATGGCGCGAAGCCGTCGACGCAAAGCCTCTCGCCCTTGTTGACCCTTAATGCCAAGCTGCTTGAGTAATTGGCGACGAGATAGTGGACCCTGCTGCTGAATCTGATCAAGCAGGTGTTCGCGACTGGCGATAGGATTGTCATATTGACCCGATTCACGCTCAGCATAGGGGTCATCAACGGACTTGCTGTGTTTAGGGCGTTTAGCCACAAATACCTCATAATATGTAATGATGATTGACACCATAACACTAACGAGAGCCTTGAGTCAGTGAAGCGAATTAAAGCAGGTAAAATTGACAGAAAATTGACAGCTACTAATGTGATGGTTACAGTACTTGAGCTGTCAAAATATAAAGAATACATTCATCGTTAACAATGCCCAGGTGGTGAAATTGGTAGACACGCTAGCTTCAGGTGCTAGTGCTCGCAAGGGCGTGGAGGTTCAAGTCCTCTTCTGGGCACCAGACACTTAAGATAACCTAATGATACGCAAGCATTCCTTCAGGATTTGAGTGTTTGGGTAGACATTATGGTAGACAAAATTGTTCCTTCTTATTGCTTTGTAAAAGACGCTACGTATTACTTCAGTCGGCATGTGCCTGTCGATTTGCGTGAGCATTATTCAACGAATCGTATTCAGTTGTGCTTGAAAACACGCTCACCTCATAACGCAGCCAACGCTGTTAAGTCTATTAATCAGAAGCTTGATGATTACTGGATGGCGCTAAGGCTCTCTACTATGGACAATCCTGCCTTAAGGTTCCTTAAGGACAGAGCTGTGAAGCCCTCAGCAGCGCCTCTACTATCAGAAGCACTTGATACTTATCTCAGGCTTAAAGGCAGCAATAAGGCCTCAACGTTCCATAGAGGAGCTAAGAGGAATGTCAGGGCGGTGATTGACGTCCTTGGGGATAAACCCATTGATCAGTACCGTTCATCAGATGCAGCAGCCTACAGAGATTATTCTCTTGAGAGAGGCTTAACGGTTGCATCTGTTAAAAGGAACTTCTCTACCATTCGATCAATTATCAATTTAACGTTGTCTGAGCAAGGTATTGATTGTCGCAATCCTTTCTCTAAGGTTTTCTTTCCTGAGCTAGATGATGTTAAGGATCGCAAGCCTATCCCTATAGATACCTTAAGACTTATCCAAAGACGGTCAAAACAGATAAACGATGACAGACGTTGGTTGCTATCGCTTATCTCTGACACAGGTATGCGCCTTGCTGAGGCTGCTGGTCTTGCTAAAGAAGATATACGTCTTGATGCTGAGATACCTCACTTAATCATCCAGCCTCATCCTTGGCGATCCTTAAAGACTAAAGGCAGCTCACGGTTAATTCCCTTAGTGGGTCAATCACTTTGGGCAGCCAAACAAGTGCTCAGTGATAGTAACAATACAACCGAATTTGCCTTCCCTCGCTACACTAATAATAGTGGTTGTAATGCTGGTTCTGCCAGTGCAACGCTCAACAAGTGGCTGCACAATAACTTCCCAGGCGACTATGTTATTCACTC
>PBSZ01000081.1 GCA_002726445.1 Cellvibrionales bacterium
GATTAAATCACCGTCGGCATAATTTCCCATATAGACATGCAAGAAGCCTGGCTGACCTTCGTTACCCTGCACCACATCGCACATGGCATCGTACAGTACTCCCTCAGCTGTATCGTTAGATGATAATAATCTGGCCGCCAAACTTTGAGACGGATCTGGCTCAAATATTTGCTGGTCCTTACAAGGAAATATCGCATTCAACGCATCGCGAACCACTTGCGCGCCATTTTGTAGCAAGGGCGACTGTATCTTTTCATTCAAGATTTTTTCTCGTCGCTCAGGATCCTGCAGGGCCTTAAGGCGTTCAATTAAAGGCAAATGCGCAATCGCTAAGTAGCTGGGTCTATCCATAAAAATATTGAAAGTATCCCAACTCATAAGCATGCCACCGGGGCGATTCCCTGTGGTTGCATAAAGCTTTGCGCCGGCCTTATTCGCCCGGCTAATTTCGTCTAACATATCTTTCCATAACGTCGTTTGAACGTTATTTTGAGAAAGCGTAAAGACAATTGAACAACCCGTTTCTAAACTTAGCTCTTTGTATAATTGCACTTCAGCTTTAAAAGCTGTTGGATTTTCTCCCATCAAGCCCTCGGGAACAACCTGCAGCAGATTGGCGCCGCCGTCTTGCATCGCTTTAATGATCGCTAACACTTCTTCTTTTTCAGCAAAAGTACCGGGTACCGATTCGCCATCGGTCGACGTGTGCATAGCAATACGGTTAGTCGAAAATGCGAACGCGCCGGCTTCAATGGCCTGCTTGGTTAATGCCGCCATTTGCTGAATTTGCTCTGTCGTTGCTGGTGCATTTAAATTATTGGCTTGCCCCAGTACGTAAGTGCGTAGCGCACCGTGTGGTATTTGTGCGACCACATCCAGCGCTCGAGCTTTGTTGTCTAGCGCGTCAAGGTATTCGGGAAAGCTTTCCCATGCCCAATCAATGCCATCAGCCAATGCCGAACCGGGAATATCTTCCACGCCTTCCATTAACTCAATTAAAAAATCTCTCTCATCGGGGCGAACGGGCGCAAAACCTACCCCGCAATTACCCATCACTACGGTCGTGACACCGTGATCAGCTGACGGTGCCAATCGATTATCCCATGTCGCCTGTCCGTCATAGTGGGTATGCGGATCAACAAATCCTGGCGTGACAATACAGCCACTGGCATCAATTGTCTCAACATCAAGCATGGTAAATGACTTATCAGCAACCGCTTCCCCAGCTGGAATCACTGCATCAATTTTTCCGTCCTGAATGAGCACTTCTGCAGCTATGGGCGCACCGCCGTTGCCATCAACAACAAGACCTCCTTTAATCAAATAACTCGCCATAGCATTCTCCTAATTTTTTATAACTTCTTTTAGCTCAATTCAGGGTCAAACGTAATGTTCATTTCTTTAATACCATTCACAAAATAATCACGTACATACTTGACTGGTTCTGCGAATTGCGGATTACGTAATCGTGGCAATAACTCTTCGAAGATCACCTGCATTTCTAAGCGAGCCAAATGCGCGCCAATACAAAAATGTGTGCCAACACCAAAAGAGCGATGCTCTCGCGCCAAGGTCGGCATTCGTTGGGCACGGGTGATGTCAAAGCGCATAGGGTCATCAAACACCTTGTCATCTTGATTAATTAAGTGCCAGTGCAACAATAGTTTATCGCCCTCTTTCATTTGCACGCCAGCGACTTCAATATCCTCCATCACAGTGCGGCGCATACACACGAACGCAGGATTGTAGCGAAGAATCTCCTCACAGGCATCGGGTATCATTTCTGGCTTATCAATTAGCATTTGTAGCTGCTCTGGATGCTCCATCAGTAAGCGCATACCGTGAGCAGTAACTGAGCGGGTACTTTCATTACCCGCGCCAATCAACATTAAGAAAAATATTTGGAACTCTTCTTCAGTTAGCTTTTCATCACCCACTTCGCCATCAAGCAATGCACCAACGATATTATTAAGCGGTGTCTCGGCGTGTTTCTTGGCTAGTTCGCTGGCATAAAAATACATATTCGCTGCCGCCGCTTGCGAAGTGGCAATTGGATCTTCACCACCAATGTCTTCATCTTCTTGAAACATCATCTCATTGGTCCACGTGAAAAACTGCTTTCGGTCTTCTTTCGGCACACCACATAACTCAAGGATTGCCATTAGCGGTAACTCGGCGGCCACTTCAGTAATGAATTCACAATGCCCCTTTGCTGCAACCGCATCGATAATTTCTTTAGCGTATTTGCGAAATCCTTTTTCATAACTTTCAACGGCCTTGGGTTTAAAAGCATTGCGTGCAATACGGCGATACTTACCATGTTTAGGCGGGTCCATACTCACCAACATCTGGGATTGCATCGCGATAGTTTCTTCATCCTGCTCGGTCGGATGCATCAGTTTTTTTTCGCTAGAAAAAATAGCAGGATTTTTTGCAATATAATCAGCATGTTCGCGCTCTAATACCGCCCAATAGGGCACACCCTGTAATGGATCATCAATTTTAATAATCGGCGCGTCGGCCTGATCACGCAGTGCCTGTAATTTAGGCAGATGGTTGCCAGCAGCGTATAGGTCGGGGTCAAGCAAGTTGGTGTATGGGCATTGAGACATTGGATTTACTCCAGTTTTTTGCGTTTTGCCAAGCCTAAACAAAGACGAAATTGAATGGCAGCGAAAGCAGACGTATTAGCTATCGATGATTTTAAATGATAACGTGATAAGAACCATCAAAAGCCTGTCCATAATTAACAATATGACATAAATCAATCTATGAATGCGTTTAAAATCTTATTCACAGAATATTTTTTTATATTTATCCCCGTTTAATATAGATAAAAGAAGTCAATATATGAATGCTTTTCCTACCCTTGCAAATGATCTAACTACCGATAATCTGACAACCCTTGTGCAAACACTGCACCCATCAGTAACCGTGAGCTCATTTAAAATCAACAAAGAATTCGTTTTTGACAATGGCGAAGAAGCTGTTTCTACTGCTGGAAGAATAGAAGCTGAAATTGAATTTTCTGATGAAGAAGCAGGAAGGCTGCCGAAGCAACTGATTATAAAAGTCTGTCGGCCGGACATAGCGCCTCGACCTCTCTATCGAAATGAAGTCAATTTTTATACGCGCTTGAGGCAAGAACTAACTATTGAAGCACCTGTTTGCATTGGCGGTATGTTCGATGAAGAAACGGCTAACTTCGGCTTAGCACTCGAAGATATGCGTTCACGAGGTGTCACCTTCCCTAATGTTAAGTCTGACCATGGCGTCGATCACATAAAATCGGTGCTCAAATGTTTGGCAAAACTTCATGCTTTTTACTGGAACAGCCCACGTTTCAAAACTGATTTGAACTGGTTAGATTCACACATCAAAGGTGAACTTTATACTTTTTTTAATCATCCCGATATTGTTCCAGCGGTGATTGAAGCAGAAGTGGAAAAAGAGCAGTTTAAAAAAGAAATGGTCGAAGGTCTTGGCCGAACGCCTAGTGACTTGTATAAAGAAATGCGCAAAGTTCAGCAGCATCAAGCAACACTGACGCCAACCATTTGTCATGGCGATACCCATATTGGCAACACCTATACATTGCCCGACGGCAGCGCCGGCTTATATGACTGGCAGCTAATGTCGCGTGGTTATTTTATGCATGATGTCTCATATATTATTATTACGGGTCTAAGCGTTGCCCAGCGAAGGCAATATCAACATGAATTAATCAGCTATTATCTTGATCAACTTCAACAGTATGGTGTTATTGATGCGCCCAATGCCGACCAAGCGTTTACCGAATTTCGTCATGCTGCGGTTTGGTGTCTGTATATCGGCTGGCTTACAACGCCGATTGAAAATTATGGCTGGGATATTACTGTCTGCAATCACGTTAGGCTCAGCAGTGCTTACAGAGATTTAGATAGCAAGACTGCCGTTGCCTTATTACCAGAGGTGCCTCCTTATACAGACTAACGGTCAAAGTTAGCTTTACGTTTTTCAAAAAACGCTGCAGCTGCTTCTTCGACATCGCCACCCAGGCCATTCAAAATCTGATTGCGATTTTCAAGCTGCATCGCAGCCGCTAAAGAGCTGGCATCTAAATTAGACCACATCCCTTGTTTAGTTGAAATTAAGCCATAAGGCGAAAATTCGCAGAGGCTTACAGCCAATTCAATCGCTTGCTGTTCAAGTTGCTCATCCTCAACTACATAGGTAACTAAGCCCCACTGTTCGGCCAGCTCAACATTAATCACTCTGGCCGTCATCATCATATCGTGAGCGCGTGCCGCACCAATTAATTTTGGCAAGGTATAGCTAACACCGATATCACAACCCGAAACGCCTAGGCGAATAAACTGGGTGCAAAACTTGGCTGACTTAGCTGCCATTCGAATATCGCAACCCAGCGCAATACCCAAACCACCGCCGTAAGCATGGCCATTCACCGCCGCAATAATAGGCTGCTGAATAGCCCGCATTAGCAATATCATTTCGGCCATGTATTCCTGGCCTCGCATGCCTGCACGAGGTCCGTCACCAAGTTCACCAACGGCCTCACTGAGACTCTGACGGTTGCCTTGATCAACTAGGTCAAGGCCAGCGCAAAAAGATTCACCCGCGCCAGTGATTACTACTGCGCGGCATTGGTTATCTTTATCGATAGCGTTTAATGCCGCTTTAAACTCAGTGACCATCCGCCAACTTAGGGCATTGCGCACCTCAGGCCGGGCAAAACTAAGGACAGTTACCTTACCATCACAATGCTTTTCTATCGTTATCGCCTTCACTTTTTCCCTCATAGATCGTTATGATTTATTCAGTGTGTTGATCTAACCAGCCCGCATAGTCTACCCGCTCAACCGCAGCAACCGAGCGCCGAAGCACATCTTTCATATAGGAACCGTGCGCTTCGTTCAAAGCACCAAAACCGATAGAGACAACGATAGTCATCAAGGTGTGATAAGTAAAGCCACGATATTCTTGCCATGTTGCATCAAACTGAATCGGCTCACCATGTGCCGCCCGACGCTCGACATAATACTTAACCAGGTCTTGCTCATGGCTCGCTAATATATCGGCCGGTAAAGAATCAATTAAAAAATATTGCACGTCACGAATACCCTTCCCCCAGTGCACGGCTTGGAAATCAAGCATACCCATATCATCACCGGATATAAAAAAGTTTCCAATATGGCTGTCGCCATGCAACAGTGATAATGGCCCAGAGAACCAATGGTCTAATAAGGTGTCCCAGTTTTTCAAGGTTTTTTTATACAGCGCAACCACCTCGCCAGGAAAAACATCTCCACAAGCTTTAACACAAGGCGCTAGACCCATCTGATTTAAAGTTCGTGACACATGCCTTAACTTAGGGCCTAAAAATAAATGGCGATCTAACGGCAATATCTTTTCACGCTGCTTAGGGCTAATTCCGTAATGGCAGGCATGCAGTTGCGCAAACGCATCCAAGCATCGATAAACAATAGCCAATGAAGGGCCGTTAATCATTTCGGTATTGGTGAAGAGCTGGACTTCTGGGTCAAGGTGAAGATTTTCTTGCGCCAAAAAAAACCGCGTCCCCTGACTATGCGTCGCATAAGTTTTTGGTGTTCTCAGTGGCACATGAGGCGCAACATGACGACAAAAATAGGACTCGAGTTGCCATGATTCAATGACGCCAAAAAACCATCGTGTGCCAAGGTCTGGCATCGGTAACTTAATAAACAATTGCTCGGGCAAGTCACTTTTATTGTTATATTCCAGCTGAACCACAACATTATTACAATTACTGCTGGTTGACCGTATATCCAATGCTGAAACCGATGCTAAAGACACTGGGGACGCCAGCTCTTCAACTGAATATTGAGTCAACACTTTACCCAGATAGTCAGGCTGCAGAAATTGACTGTCGGCATAGGGCATGCTCGTGCCGATCATATCACCCACTGCATCGCTGGCTATGACAGCACCCTGCTGCAATGCATAGCCGGCTGTTTTTATTAAAGGAGTCATTATTTTTTCCTTTCAGGAACTTAAAACTACTCGCAACACCACTGCTCGGCTTATATAAAGGAAGCGTCACTTGTAGAGAATAAATACATTATATAATATGATAAAAAATTCAATGCATACTTAATTGTCATCATCTTTTAATGTCGTTAATGACTAGACCGATGGCAGGCTCACTCATCACACTATGCGGTAGCTACATTATGTCAGGCTCATTTATCGAAGAAAAAACGGCAGCAATTGACCTTTCCAACGCTTTTGACGCTATTGTCATCGGTGCGGGTCACAATGGTTTAGCCACAGCAACGGTTCTGGCCCGCAATAATCAACGCGTGTTGGTGTTAGAAAAAAACGGCTATGTGGGCGGCATGGGCGGCACCCGTGAAATCCTCAAAGGCTGCCAGAATGAAGTCGGTGCCAGCTGTATGTTTCCGCTATCTCAAGAAGTACAAGACTATTTTGAATTTGAGAAAAATGGTGTTGAATTAATTCCCTTACCCGTCATGGCGGTCAACCTCACCGGCAAAGAGGGTCGACCATTAATCTTCTACAAGAACAGCCTTAAGCTAGCGCTGGGATTATTAAAAAATTACGGCCCTAGCGCTATGATTGGCTTCGGTCGCTTTATCAAATTCTGTGACTACCCAGCAAAAATGCTGGATCGCTATACGGCCAGAAAAACTCCGCAAAATCTGGCCGACATGATTTCACAAGCACCCACCCAAGTGCAGCGTGAACAGTTAGAGCTAGCGTTTAACGGTTCGGCCATGGATATTATCGATAAATTTTTTCCCGATCCTATTAAGCACAAAGAGTTACGCGCCAATATGGCCTTTGCTGCCGTACAGGCAACTTTTAAAGGACCTTACTCTAAAGGCTCAGCGATGTGCTTGATTTACACGATGGCGCAAGAAGGCTCTGCCGGTATGATGCAACGCGTCAAAGGCGGCATGGGAAAATTATCGGAGTCACTGGTTAGTCAAATTGAATCGCTGGGCAGCGAAGTTCGCATCAAACAGCCCGTCAAAAAAATTATTATTGAAAATGATGCCGCAGTCGGTGTCGAACTTAAAAATGGCGAGCAGTTATTTGCCAAAACGATTATTTCTAATTTAGACAAACCGGCCACTTTTAATCGCTTAGCAGAAGATTACCCGCTGCCCACGGCCACTCAGCAACAGATCGATAACTTTGAGCACCGTGGCGCCTATGTCCATATGCTATTTAAGCTCAGCGGTCTACCCCGTTACGGCGCACATATCGATAAACTCAACCGTATTCCCTTTGCTCAATTTGGCGGCGCCATGGTGGCTGAACCCGAAGAATTACAGCGCTGTTATGAGCAATGCCAAAAAGGTGAACTACCGTCTACGGTTCCACTGGCGTTTCAATTTCCATCGCTGCTTGATGACACGCTCGCACCTGAAGGTTTTCACATTGCTAGCGCCTATGGCTTTTATTTTCCCTGTGATGCCGAAAAATCGAAACGCGGCAAACTGCGTGACCAATTTGGCGAAATGATCATCGACCACATTGATATGCACATGCCGGGCTTTCGCGATTTAATTGTGGACACAGCGATTTTTTCTTCTGATCACTTTGCCACCATGGAAGGCGCTAGCAACGGTGACTGGACCCACGGTTTATTGCACCCTGATCAAATGGTAGGTGATCGATGCTTAATTGAAGGGACTGGCCATACGACACCGATTAGCAATTTATTCTTATGCGGTTCATCCTGTCACCCAGGGCCTGGCGTGACTTTTTTGCCGGGCTATAACTGTGCCTTTGAGGTACTGGCGGCCCAAGCCGCATAGTGACGATTAAGTTAACTGATGAATCAACACAACGGAAGAATCCACTATGGCCACTAAAGGTATCGCCATGGTTACGGGTGCCAGCCGCGGTATTGGTAAGGCAACCGCCATAGCGCTGGCGCATGCCGGTTACGACTTGGTACTGGCGGCGCGCACATTAAGTGCAGATAATCGAGCGGTTGAAAATGTGCTCGACCAACAAGGCCAGCCCTTAGCGGGTAACTTAGAACAAACCAAAGCAGAGATAACCGCGCTGGGCAATAAGGCAATTGCTGTACCGCTTGACCTGCTCGACAAAGCCAGCATTGATAAAGCCATTCAAACGGCTATTCATGTGTTCGGTAAGATCGACGTACTGGTCAATAATGCCATTTACCAAGGGCCGGGGCTGATGAGCGATTTATTAAAATCTGACTTTGCCGATATTGAAAAAACCTTTAATGCCAATGTACTGGCCCAATTATATCTCGTGCGCGGCCTACTGCCTGAAATGCTATCGCGTGGTTCAGGCATCATTATTAATCTGACTTCAGAAGCCGGCATGATCGACCCGCCCTTAAAACTGGCGGAGGGCGGTTGGAGTTTTGCCCACGGTGCCACTAAGGCCGCTTTGCATCGCATGGCCGGCATTCTGCACCTTGAATATCATGAGCAAGGGATTCGTGCTTATAATCTAGAGCCAGGCTTAGTCGCCAGCGAGTCTATGGTGGCCGTGATGGGAGAAACCAGTGCGCTTGAGCAAATGGGCATTCGCCCTGCACCAGTGACCGTGCCTGCTGCCGTCATTCGCTGGCTTTGCGAGCAAGATACTGCTGGCGCAATGAGCGGGCAAAACATTCATGCCCAACCGTTTTGCAAGCAACGTGAATTGCTAGCAGACTGGCCAAAATAGTACACCACTATCCTAAAAGATAGCGAAAGATAATCTCTTAGGCTGCGTCGGTGTTGCTCTCTTGCTCGACGACGGCTTTATCAAAAGTGATATGCATCGAGTCAATACCCTGCACAAAATTGGAGTGCAAGTATTTAATCTCACCATCAATTTGCGGATTATCCATACGCGAAATTACTTCTTGTAGCATGACGCGCATTTCAAGTTTGGCAAGGTTCATACCAAAACAGTTATGCCGGCCAATACCAAAGGAGCGGATTTTGCGACCCAGATCTGGCTCACGCTCGGCACGGTGGATATCAAAATCATAGGTATTATCAGGGAAAACTTCTTCATCAAAGTTAACCCCATGATAATAAAGAATGATCTTATCACCTTCTTTTATTTCAACATTACCTAATTCTGGCACAACAATATCTTGCGTGGCCGTTCGACGCATACAAATAAACGGCGTATTAAAACGCAGCATTTCGTAAATAGCATCGTCCATTTTTTCAGGGTGCTGCTGTAAATAACGATACTGCTCTGGGTTGTTAATTAAGTTTTTCATCGCATGAGTAATCGTGGTGCGCGTACTTTCATTACCGGCTGAAATAATCATTAACACGATCCAGGCAAAGGTTTCATCTGAAATAGGCTCGCCATCAATCTTGCCGTTAAGCAACTGGCTACTGACATTTTTCTCTTCTGAGCCGCGCCATTTCTTCGCCAAATCAAAAGCATAAAACATCATCTCTGCAGCAGCTGCTTCTGCTTGCGCGCGGCCATCGGTTTCATTCACCGTCGCAGGGTCTTCTGAGAAGATCATTTTGTTGGTCCATTCAAAAAACTTTTTCCGATCTTCAGCCGGAATATCAAAAAACTCAAGGATGACGAGTAGAGGTAACTCGGCAGCCACATCGCGAACAAATTCACATTCGCCACGGTCAATCACATTATCGACAATACGTTTTGCATGGGCGCGAATGCTTGGCTCATAGGTAGCCACTTGCGCGGGTGAAAAGTGATCGCGAATTAACTTGCGGTATTCTAAATTCCGTGGTGGATCGAGATTTAAAAACATGCGGGTTTGAATATTGTCGACCATCTCTTGTTCCATTTCCATCGGAATCGCACCACGACGCTCAGAGGAAAATAGATGGTTATTTTTCGAAACAAAATCTAACGATGACTGCTGCGTAATCGCCCAAAATGGCACACCACTGACAGGATCTTCTATCCAAACCGCGGGACCCGCTTCTCGAATGCGAGCAATTTCTGCATTATCTAAGCCGCCATCAGCAAACGATGGGTCCATTAAATTAGCATAAGGGCATTGTGACATTTTTTATTCCTCAATCAATCGTCTAATAATAATAGTACTGACTCTATTCGCCAATGACGAGTGACCGTTTTGACATCAAACAAGTGATCTATTTTGTGATTACCACTTTTTATAGTTTGAGCAATTGACCTTGGTGGCAGCTAAACTTAGCATGTTTAGCTAAATCCTTGTTTATACGAACTAATCACAAGTGTTGAGGCAATGGCTACAGCCAACAAATAACGGCTAGCAATAGCTCATCATAGAAAGTCAGTGGTAGATGCTCTAACAAACCCGAATAGGCTAAATTATGTTAAACACATTTGAAAATAAGATTGCTGTTATCACCGGTGCTGCCAATGGTATTGGCGCCGCCCTCGCCCATGGCTTTGCTCGCCAAGGCATGACCGTGGTGGTGGCCGATCTCGATGAGGCTGGTGCACAAAAGACCGCAGCATCGATTGGTACCGCCGCCATCGCCAAATCTGTCGATGTTGCGAATTCTGAATCGGTGCAGGCACTGGCTGATTTTTGTTTTAGCGAACTGGGCCAGGTTGACTTGCTGATCAATAACGCCGGCGTATTTCAAGGCGGGCTGAGCTGGGAACGCAGTGTTGACGATTGGGACTGGGCTTTTGGTGTTAACGTCTATGGCATCATTCATGGCATTCGCGCCTTCGTGCCGCGCATGATGGCGCAAGATACTCCAGGCCATGTGGTCAATACCGCTTCGGTTGCCGCCTATGTCGCCGGTCCTATGTCAGCACCCTATGTGGTTTCGAAGTCGGCCGCCTTATCAGTCACCGAATGCCTTGCCTTAGATCTTGAAATGGTCGGCGCTAAAATAGGCGCTAGCGTGCTGACCCCGAGTAACTTTAAAACCGGCATTGCGCAAACGGGTCACTTGCGCCCTGAAGCGCTAGGCAGTGACACCAGCGAAGACGGCAAGCTCTGCGTTGAAGCACTGCAATCGATGCTCGACACGGGCGCATCGCCCGAAGATGCCTTTGAGCCGGTGTTGGCGGGGGTTAAATCCGGTACGTTTTTAATTGCCACTAAGCCCAGTTACCGTCAACAGTTAACCACGCGGTATGAAGCATTGCTTGAACAACAACTACCGCCGATGGCTGAAGTCGATTAGCAATTTTGCCCATCATAAGCAGCGGGGCGGTAAGCGTCATTTACAGATACAAGCTTCACGCTCGGGAATTTGACGCTCGCCTACAACTTAAAAGGTGTACTTGCCGCCCAAGCTAACCGTATTCACTTCATGACTGTCACCATCGCTGCCAGCCCCCCAATCTAACTCGTGGAATTGAAATTTTAAATTGATATTCAAGTTTTCAGACGCGCGGTAAAAGGCGCCCGCGCCGTAGAAGAGATCGTTTTGATCAATCACATAAGCCTCTTCTGTGTGCGAGAGATTCCATATATCCAGCCCCACTTGAGCAAACAGACCCATCGTGTCTGTCACCAATCCCCCGCCGATTAAAGACACTTGGATCGCGTCGGCTTCAACATGCATAGCATCATCTTCACCGTACTTCAGTTCGCCAAAATCTTGAAAGCCTAACTCGACTGAAAAGTTGTCATTGATTTGATAGCCCACGGCAATGGTCGGCTCAGTCACTGTTTCACCAGCGTCTCGCCAATCGTTGCGGCCAATATCAAAAGAGGCATAGTAAGCATTTTCAGCCATTACTGATAAAC
>PBSZ01000082.1 GCA_002726445.1 Cellvibrionales bacterium
AAGATAGAAAGCTATGAAAAAGATCAAGAGCGAAGATGAAGTCATTGTTCTGGCGGGTAAAGACAAAGGCAAGCGTGGCAAAGTCACCAAAATATTGGACGATGGCCGTGTGTTGGTTTCGGGTGTGAATATGATTAAGAAGCATACCAAGCCAAACCCCCAGGCTGGTATAGCCGGTGGTATTGTTGAAAAAGAAGCGCCATTACAAGGTTCAAATATTGCTATTTACAACGCAGCAACAAGTAAAGCTGATCGTGTGGGCTTCAGAGTTGAAGACGGTAAGAAAGTACGTTTTTTTAAGTCAAATAACGAATTGATTAATTAGGTTTAGGCGTAAAGATGGCTAGATTAAAAGAGTTATATAACAATGAGTTAGCGCCTAAGTTAAAGGCAGAGCTAGGTCTTGACAATATTATGGAAGTGCCTCGCATCACTAAAATCACTCTTAATATGGGTGTGGGTGAAGCGTTGGGTGACAAAAAAGTTTTAGAGCATGCGGTGAGCAACCTAGAGCAAATTTCTGGTCAAAAGGTTGTTGTGACACGAGCCCGCAAGTCAATTGCTGGCTTTAAAGTCAGAGAAGACTGGCCAATTGGTTGTAAAGTCACCTTAAGACGCGAGCGTATGTACGAGTTTTTAGATCGCTTAATCGCTATTTCTATCCCCCGAATTCGTGATTTCCGTGGCTTGAATGCAAAATCATTTGACGGCCGTGGAAATTATTCAATGGGTGTTAATGAGCAGATTATTTTTCCGGAAATTGAGTACGATAAAATTGATACTATTCGCGGCTTGGATATTGCAATAACAACTACTGCAAAAACGGACGATCAGGGCAGAGCGCTATTATCGGCGTTTAACTTTCCTTTTCGAACTTAAGGTTAACACTTTAGACAATTAAAAATTTAGAGGCATGATTGATGGCTAAGCAGTCAATGATACAGCGAGAGAATAAGCGAGCAAAAACCGTTGCTAAATATGCAGCTAAACGTGCAGCTTTAAAAGCGATTATAGTCGACCAAAATGCTAGCGATGAAGATCGCTGGGATGCACAAATGGCACTGCAAAAGCAGCCAAGAAACGCCAGTAGTAGTCGTCAGCGCCGTCGTTGTCAGGTCACTGGAAGGCCTCATGGCGTGTATCGAAAGTTTGGCCTATGCCGAAATAAGTTAAGAGAAGCTGCTATGAATGGCTATGTGCCTGGATTGGTCAAGGCTAGTTGGTAATTTAAATTAAATTTGTGGTGCTTTTCGCTGATTAAGCGGACTGTACTGGAGAAAGATTATGAGTATGCAAGATCCTATCGCTGATATGTTAGCTCGAATTCGTAACGGTCAAATGGCTGCGAAAACGGTTGTCAATATGCCTTCTTCTAAAACAAAAGTCGCTATTGCCAATGTGTTGATGAGTGAAGGTTTCGTCTCTACCGTTGACGTAAGTAATGATGGCGCTAAAGCTGAACTCTCGATTGGACTTAAATACCACGAAGGCCGGCCAGTTATCGAAGAGATTAATCGCACTAGTCGCCCTGGTTTGCGCTCTTATAAAAGCAGTGCAGCCATACCCAAGGTTCGAGGTGGTTTAGGTGTTGCTATTGTCTCCACCAGTAAGGGTTTGATGACAGACAGCCAAGCTCGGACAGCCGGAGTGGGTGGTGAGGTGCTTTGTACAGTATTTTAATGATTTAGCGGGTAGTTTTTATATCCATAACGCCAAGTATAAATTTGGTCCTACAACAAACAGTTGTTGTGAAATTTAGGTAATTAGATATGTCTCGAGTAGCAAATAATCCTGTCTCAGTTCCTTCGGGCGTTGAGGTAAAGCTTGATGAATCAAGCCTTTCAGTTAAAGGTGGTAAGGGTAAGCTCGACCTGTCAATTCATAATTTGGTTGAGATTAATTTTGATGATGGCACTCTCACTTTTGCGGCACGTAACAGCAGTAAAGAGTCTCGTGCCTTATCAGGTACTTTTCGTTCTTTAGTCAATAATATGGTCGTTGGTGTTGATAAAGGCTTTGAGAAAAAATTAGTCCTCAACGGCGTTGGTTATCGTGCTAAAGCGGCGGGTAACTCATTGAATCTTACTTTGGGTTTTTCTCATCCAGTTGATTATACCCTGCCTGAAGGTGTCACTGCTGAAACGCCTAGTCAGACTGAGGTGGTTATTAAAGGGATCGATAAGCAGTTAGTCGGTCAAGTTGCTTCAGAAATACGTGCTTTTAGACCGCCAGAGCCTTATAAAGGTAAAGGTGTTCGTTATGCTGATGAATATGTTCGTCGCAAAGAAGCTAAGAAGAAATAATTGTTAATCGCATAGGTTTTAAGATGAGTGATAAAAAAATTGCCAGAACACGACGAGCGCGTCGTAGTCGAGTAAAAATGCGGGAATTGGGCGCTGAGCGATTAAGCGTTAATCGCACGCCAAAACATATATATGCACAGATTATCTCTGCTGCTGGTGATCAGGTGTTGGCAACAGCCTCAACATTAGATGCTAGCTTACGCAGTGGTAGCACTGGCAATGTCGACGCGGCGAAAGCGGTTGGTGCATTGATTGCAGAGCGCGCTAAAGCAGCGGGCGTCAGTGAAGTATCGTTTGATCGAAGTGGTTACAAATACCACGGTCGAGTAAGAGCGTTGGCTGATGCCGCGCGTGAAGCAGGTTTGAAATTCTAGGATAGCGTTATGGCGTTTAATGATCAAAATAAAGACAACGAAGAAGGCCTTCAGGAAAAGCTGGTTCAAGTTAACCGTGTAGCCAAGGTTGTAAAAGGTGGCCGTATATTTGGTTTCACTGCTTTGACTGTAGTTGGCGATGGTAACGGTAAAGTCGGTTTCGGCAGAGGTAAGGCCCGTGAAGTACCGGTGGCGATCCAAAAGGCGATGGAAGCCGCGCGCCGTAATATGGTCACCGTTGAGATTACATCAGGCACTTTGCAATATCCCGTTAAAGCAGCTCATGGCGCTTCAAAAGTGTATATGCAGCCTGCTTCTGAGGGTACCGGTGTCATTGCTGGTGGTGCCATGCGAGCTGTTTTAGAAGTCGCTGGTGTGACCAATGTTCTAGCTAAATGCTATGGATCAACTAATCCAGTGAATGTTGTCCGTGCGACTATTAAAGGTCTATCTGATATGCGCTCACCTGAGCAGGTAGCAGATAAGCGTGGTAAATCAATTGAAGAAGTAACGGCATAGTTTATTTTTTGCCTATACGAAAATATGCGTGATCGGAGTTAAGACTCATGGCAGCTGGAAAAACAATTACAGTAAAACAAACTCGAAGTAGTGCGGGCCGTATCAAGGCACACAAATCCTGCCTTATGGGGCTAGGATTACGCCGCATCAATCATGTGGTTACCGTTGAAGATACTCCTTCGAACCGCGGTATGATTAATCGCGTTCACTATATGGTCAGTGTTCAGGAAGCAGAGAAATGAGCGAGTTAATGCGTCTAAATAATATTAAGCCAGCCGACGGTCATAAGCACCGCGCAAGACGTGTCGGTAGAGGTATCGGCAGTGGCTTAGGCAAAACCTGTGGCCGCGGTCATAAGGGCCAAAAATCGCGTTCTGGCGGCAGCGTTAGACCGGGTTTTGAGGGTGGTCAAATGCCATTACAAAAGCGTTTACCTAAATACGGTTTTACTTCGCGTATTGGTCGTGTCAGTGATCAGATTAGAGTCGGTGAATTAGCCAACATAGAGTCCGATGTTATTGACTTAGCGGCGATAAAAGCAGCCGGTTTAGTCAACAGCAATATTTTGCAGGTGAAAGTGTTCTTGCAAGGTGAAATTAATAAAGCGGTTACGGTTAAAGGTCTTCGAGTATCAGCCGGAGCACGTGCGGCAATAGAAGCTGCTGGCGGCAAAGTAGAAGATTAACTGACAGCGTCAATGCTGTCTTAAATTACGAATGAAAGCTTAACGATAAAGATAATAGATTATGGCGAAGCCACAATTATCACCGAATATGCAATCAGGCCTTGGCGAGCTATGGGCCAGGCTTCGTTTTGTCTTATTGGCGATCATTATTTATCGTATTGGTACGCACATACCCGTTCCCGGCATTAATCCCAACAGTTTAGCCGACATGTTTAATCGTAGTGAAGGTACGATTTTAGATATGTTCAATATGTTTTCTGGTGGTGCGCTTGAACGAATGAGTATATTAGCGCTAGGCATTATGCCTTATATTTCTGCGTCAATTATCATGCAGTTAATGGGTTCGGTGAGCGATACTTTGAGCCAGCTTAAAAAAGAAGGCGAGCCAGGTCGCAGAAAAATTACTCAATATACCCGTTATTTAACGGTCGCGCTTGCTTTGATCCAAGCAGCAGGTATGTCAGCAGGCCTAGCTAATCAAGGTCTTTCTTATGTTTCAGGGATTGGTTTTTATTTGCCGGCGGTTATTTCTTTAGTGACTGGCGCAGTATTCATGATGTGGTTAGGTGAGCAAGTTACAGAGCGGGGAATTGGTAACGGCATTAGTTTATTGATATTTGCTGGTATTGTTGCAGGTTTACCCGGCGCTGTTGTTCAGTCATTGGAACAGGCACGGCAAGGCGAGTTAAATTTATTGTTGCTTTTAGGGGTATTATTTTTAGCGGTCGCACTGATCTTCTTTATCGTTCGAATTGAGCGAGGCCAGCGGCGTATCACCGTAAACTATGCAAAACGTCAGCAAGGTAAAAAGATGTTTGCAGCCCAGACTAGCCACTTACCGTTGAAGGTCAATATGGCTGGTGTTATTCCCGCTATCTTCGCCTCAAGTATTTTATTGTTCCCCGCCTCAATCGCTCAGTGGTTTGGTCAATCATCAGACGGTTCCGAATGGTTGCAAGAGTTAGCGTTATATATCAGCCCAGGACAGCCTTTGAATGTATTGTTATTTACTGGTTTTATTATTTTCTTTTGCTTCTTTTATACCGCTTTGATGTTTAATCCCGATGAAGTAGCAGATAATTTAAAGCGTTCTGGTGCATTTATTCCAGGCATCCGTCCAGGTAAGCAGTCGGCCGAATATATAGACAGTGTATTAACGCGATTAACCATGTTTGGCTCTCTTTACATGGCTGGCATTTGTTTGCTGCCACAGTTTTTACAGGTATTTGCTAATGTCCCCTTTTATCTAGGCGGAACATCCTTGTTGATTGTTGTTGTCGTGGTCATGGACTTTATGTCGCAAGTTCAGTCACATTTAATGTCGCATCAGTATGATTCTGTCATGAAAAAAGCAAATTTGAAGAATTTTGGTGGCAGTGGTTTAGCCCCTCGATAGGTTTAGATGAGTCAGTCGTGTGCTGGCGAAAAGCATCTCGAAAAATTGGAGTAATATCATGAAAGTGCGTGCATCGGTAAAAAAGATCTGCCGTAACTGCAAAATAATTCGCAGAAACGGTTCGGTGAGAGTGATTTGTAAGGCTGAGCCAAGACATAAGCAGCGCCAAGGTTAGTCTAAAATTTAATCAGTTTGATTTTATTGACTTATAGCGGTATGCTATCGCGCCTTTTTTGACTGACACTGTTAGACTGTTAGATTAGTTTTTTACGCAGATATTTTTAAGCTATTGTTTTATAAGTTATTTTATCTTTAGCCTGAAGTTTTCTGTTTGACGTTGAAATTGTTTTAATTGCTAGTAATAGCTAAATTTGGAGATTTTTAATGGCCCGTATAGCCGGAGTCAACATTCCTGACCATAAACACACAGTGATAGCACTTACCTATATTTATGGGGTTGGAAGAACATCAGCAGAAAAGCTCTGTCAGACGGTGGGTGTCGACCCAGCGGTTAAAATTAGCGCGCTGACGGAAGGTGAACTTGATAACTTGCGTAATGAAGTTGCTAAGCTGTCAGTAGAAGGTGACTTGCGCCGCGAAGTCTCTATGAATATTAAGCGTTTGCTTGACCTGGGATGTTACCGGGGCCTTCGTCACCGAAGAAGCTTACCACTGCGTGGTCAGCGAACGAAAACGAATGCACGGACCCGAAAAGGGCCTCGTAAACCGATCCGTAAATAGATCAATTCTTTTGATAGCGATTGATAACGATTGATAACGATTGATAGCGAATAAGCTAGGAAGTTAGACAAATGGCAAAACCGGGCTCACAAGGTACGCGTAAAAAAGTTAAAAAGACGGTTGCAGATGGCATCGCGCATATTCATGCATCCTTTAATAACACCATTATCACGATTACTGATCGCCAAGGAAATGCACTTTCATGGGCAACTGCCGGTGGATCGGGTTTTCGAGGCTCTCGAAAGAGTACTCCTTTTGCGGCACAGGTTGCTTCAGAACGTGCAGGTAACGCTGCAAAAGAGTTTGGTTTGCAAAATCTGGATGTCGAGGTTAAAGGCCCAGGTCCCGGTCGTGAATCAGCCGTGCGAGCATTGCACAGCTGTGGCTTTAACATCAGCAGTATTACAGACGTTACACCGATACCACATAACGGTTGTCGTCCACCAAAGAAAAGACGAGTTTAAGCTCAAGCAGTCCCATTAATATTATTTATGAACGACGTTTATAAATAATTTAAGATAATTTTTTAGCAGCAGAGCGCAGGAATAAAATTATGGCTCGATATTTAGGCCCAACCTGTAAGTTAGCAAGACGCGAAGGTACTGACCTCTTTTTGAAAAGTGGTGTGCGTGCCCTTGATAGTAAATGTAAGGCAGAATCTGTTCCTGGCGTACATGGTGCTAGACGCGGTCGTTTGTCTGATTACGGTGTTCAGTTACGTGAAAAGCAAAAAGTTAGACGTCTTTACGGCGTGTTAGAAAAGCAATTTCGTAACTATTACAAAAAAGCCGCTAAGCAGAAAGGCGCTACTGGTGAAAACCTTTTGCAAATGTTGGAAGGTCGACTAGACAATGTAGTTTATCGCATTGGTTTTGGCGCTACCCGAGCTGAATCACGACAGTTAGTTTCTCACGGCTCTATCTTAGTGAATGATAAAGTGGTGAATATTGCTTCTTACCAAGTTCAAGCAGGTGATGTGATTTCAGTCAGAGAGAAGGCGAAAAAACAATTGCGTATTCAATCGGCTATGTCTTTGGCCGCACAACGAGGCCATGTTGACTGGATTGACGTCAGTGAAGCCAATTTCCAAGGGACTTATAAATCCTCACCTGAACGTGCGGATTTACCCTCTGAAATCAATGAAAGTTTGATAGTTGAGTTGTACTCAAAGTAATAAGTGTGAATGTTTTTTACGGGTCTTTTTTGGCCAAGTGCTTAACATTCTCACCAAGACTTATTGGTTTCTTTGTTAAAAAGATATCTACTAAGTAGAGAAGGTTGGTGCAGAGTCATATCCTTGAACAGGAAGTGATTCACTAAACATCCACGATCTTGAAATATTTTTATCAAATATAGGTAGCGATATGCTAAGTGCAGGCAGCGATTTACTTACACCACACAAGATTGATATTGAAGAGCTCAGCCAGACTCGAGCTAAAATAACGCTAGAACCTTTAGAGCGTGGTTTCGGCCATACCCTAGGAAATGCTTTACGTCGTATTTTATTGTCATCAATGCCTGGTTCGGCAATCAGTGATGTTGAAATTGATGGGGTATTACATGAATACAGCGCTATCGAAGGCGTGCAAGAAGATGTGATTGAAATATTGCTGAACCTGAAAGGTGTTTCAGTGATTATGAATGATCGTGATACCACAGTACTGACACTATCGAAAACGGGCCCTGGTGTCGTTACTGCCGGTGATATCCAGCTGGATCATGAAGTTGAAATAAAAAACCCCGAGCATGTTATTGCTCACCTCAATGATACCGGTTCACTGTCCATGAAGTTAACCGTCACTTCTGGCCGAGGTTATCAGCCAGTTGATTCTCGACCCGTTGATGATGAAGAGTCAAAAGCGATTGGCCGTTTGCAGCTGGATGCATCATATAGCCCTGTTAGACGCGTCTCTTACGTTGTTGACAGTGCTCGGGTAGAGCAACGAACCGACCTCGACAAGTTAATCATTGACTTGGAAACGAACGGCACGCTTGATTCTGAAGAAGCGATCCGTCGTGCGGCTACCATATTACAGCGTCAGTTAGCGGTGTTTGTTGACCTCGAAGGCGAGAAAGAGCTCGAGCCAGCGCAGCAAGAAGAAGAGATAGATCCTATTTTACTGCGGCCGGTTGACGATTTAGAATTGACTGTCCGTTCAGCTAACTGCTTAAAAGCTGAAAATATTTATTATATTGGCGACTTAGTGCAACGTACCGAAGTTGAATTATTGAAAACGCCAAATTTAGGTAAAAAATCTTTAACAGAAATTAAAGACGTGTTGGCATCAAGAGGGCTTTCATTAGGCCTTCGCTTGGATAATTGGCCGCCTGCAAGTCTTCGTAACGACGATAAAATTCTTGCTTAGCAAATAGAATTTTAGCGTTTTAATTTAACTTGAATATATAGGGAACCTTGCCATGCGTCATCGTCATAGTGGCAGACAGCTCAACCGTAATTCGTCTCATCGTAAAGCGATGTTTCGTAACATGACCAATTCATTGGTTGAGCATGAAATGATCCGCACAACATTGCCTAAAGCGAAGGAGTTACGCCGCTTCGCAGAACCTCTGATTACTCTAGCGAAACAGGATAGCGTAGCTAACCGTCGATTAGCTTTTGATAGAACCCGTAGCAAAGATGTCGTCGGAAAACTTTTTTCCGAGCTGGGACCGCGTTACGATGCTCGTCCTGGTGGTTATATTCGGATTTTGAAGTGTGGTTACCGAACTGGCGATAAAGCGCCTATGGCTTATGTAGAGCTGGTTGATCGCCCGCAAAATGATGAGCTGGACTTCGATGATGATTTTGATGACGAATAAGGCATCACAATAAAAAAACCGAGCTTAGCTCGGTTTTTTTATGTCTGTTGAAAAGGGAAAAAGAGAATGCAGTTATTTTTTTAATAATGGTTTAAGGAATTTACCGGTATGTGATTTTTTCACTTTGATAATGGCCTCCGGTGTCCCTGCGGCAATTATTTGACCGCCGCCACTGCCGCCCTCTGGCCCCAGATCAATTATCCAATCGGCCGTTTTAATCACATCGAGATTATGCTCGATGATGACCATCGTATTGCCTCTATCGCGTAATTGATGCAATACGGTTAACAGCTGCTGGATATCGGCAAAGTGAAGTCCAGTGGTGGGTTCGTCAAGGATATACAGTGTTCTGCCTGTGTCGCGTTTGGATAGCTCTTTGGCTAATTTAACCCGCTGAGCCTCGCCGCCAGATAAGGTTGTCGCTGCTTGGCCGAGCTTGACATAGCTAAGTCCAACATCGATTAAGGTTTGAAGTTTTTTTGCAATCGAAGGTATGGCCGAGAAGAACTCAAGCGCGTCTTCTGCTGTCATGTCCAACACTTGATAAATATTTTTCCCCTTATAGGTGACTTCTAAGGTTTCGCGATTGTAGCGCTGGCCTTTACAGACGTCACAGGCGACGTAAACGTCGGGTAAGAAATGCATCTCAACCTTGATGACGCCGTCACCTTGGCAGGCTTCACAGCGACCACCCTTAACATTAAAGCTGAAGCGTCCAGGTTTATAGCCGCGTGTGCGAGCTTCTTGGGTGCCAGCAAATAATTCGCGGACGGGCGTAAAAATACCGGTGTAGGTAGCAGGATTGGAGCGAGGTGTCCGCCCAATCGGACTTTGATCAATGTCGATGCATTTATCTAAAAGATCTAAACCTTCAATAGAGCCGTGAGGCGCTGGTTTAAGGGTTGTCGCACCATTGAGTGCAGTGGCGGCAGCGGGGTAGAGCGTACCGTTAATTAAGGTCGATTTTCCTGAACCGGAAACGCCAGTGACACAGGTCAGTAAACCTAGGGGTATATTGATATCGACTTTTTGAAGGTTATTTCCCGTCGCAGCAGTTAAACGAATTTGTTGATCTTTATCGACTGGGCGTCGCTGACTAGGCACGGCAATATATTTTTTACCGCTGAGGTATTGGCCGGTAATCGACTTGCGGGACCGCATGATTTTATCGATGTTACCTTGAGCAACGATTTCACCGCCGTGAACGCCTGCTCCTGGCCCGATGTCAACGACATAATCGGCTCTTCGAATCGCGTCTTCATCATGTTCAACGACGATCACGGTATTACCTAAGTCACGTAGCCGAAGCAATGTTTTGAGCAGTCGCTCATTATCGCGTTGATGCAGGCCAATTGATGGCTCATCGAGGATATACATGACGCCTACTAAGCCGGCCCCGATTTGGCTGGCTAAACGAATACGCTGTGCCTCACCGCCTGACAGGCTATCGGCATTTCGGTCGAGGGTCAGATAATTTAAACCGACATCAACTAAAAATTCTAACCGCTGATGAATTTCTTTGATAATTTTATCGGCGATTTTTCCGCGCTTACCAGGTAGTGATAGCCGATTAAAATAATCGTGCGCTGTGGCAACTGGCATAGCAGTAATAGAAGGCAGGTTTTTCCCATCAACAAACACGTGTCTAGCACTGCGTCTTAGCCGCGAACCGGAACAAGATGGGCAGACTTGGTTGCTGATGAATTTAGTCAGTTCATCGCGCACCATCTGTGATTGGGTCTCACGGTAACGGCGCTCCATATTGGGTATGATACCTTCAAACGAATGGGTGCGTTTGAAAACATCACCGCGATCATTGACATAGGAGAAAATTACTTCTTCGTCACTGCCATTTAAAATAATCTCGCGGTGTTTTTTACTCAATGTTTTGAATGGGGTGTCGATAGAAAAAGAAAAGTGTTCTGCTAAAGATTTTAACATGTGAAAGTAATACACGCTGCGTTTATCCCATCCTCTAATGGCACCCTCAGCGAGGCTTGAGTCTGGGTACTGAACAACACGATCAAGATCAAAATATTGTTTCACCCCTAGACCGTCACAGTCTGCACAGGCGCCAGCAGGATTATTAAACGAGAATAAGCGTGGCTCTAGTTCGTTGATGCTATAGCCGCACTCGGGGCAGGCATAATTGGCCGAGAACACCATATCATCGGCGTCACCGTCAATAAAGCCAATACTGGCAACGCCTTCAGCTAAACCCAGTGCCGTTTCAAAAGAGTCGGCGATCCGTTGTTGAAGATCATCTCTAACCTTGAACCGATCGACGACCACTTCGATGCTGTGTTTGTTGTTTTTTTTCAGCGCAGGAATTTCATCAATATCGTAGATTTCACCATTGACTCTGACTCTAACAAATCCTTCTTGTTTAAGTTTATCAAACAGCTTTAAGTGCTCGCCTTTGCGGTCTTTTATGATCGGCGCTAACAGCATCACTTTGCTGCCTTCGGGCAGGGCGAGAACGGCATCAACCATTTGACTCACTGTTTGTGCTTCTAAGTTGAGTTGATGCTCAGGGCATTGAGGTGTTCCGGCTCGAGCATAGAGCAAGCGCAAATAATCATAGATTTCAGTAATCGTGCCGACGGTGGAGCGAGGGTTGTGAGAAGTCGACTTTTGCTCAATAGAAATGGCGGGGGATAAACCTTCGATGTGATCGACATCCGGTTTTTCCATCAGCGATAAAAATTGGCGTGCATAAGTTGACAGTGATTCAACATAACGACGTTGACCTTCTGCGTATAAGGTGTCAAATGCTAAGGAAGATTTGCCTGAGCCGGATAACCCCGTAATAACAATAAAGCTATCGCGAGGAAGCTCGATGTTAATGTCTTTGAGATTGTGCGTGCGTGCGCCGCGTACAACAATTTTATCCATGGGGTCACTGACTATAAATAAGAATTAATTTAAATTATACGCCGTAGTCAATCAACTGGCTCATAAGCAATCTACACTAGGCGCTCGATACAGCCATTGCCGATTGGATTTAGCCACTGCCCACTGTATGGATCGATTCAATGAGTAAAATGTTATTGCCAGGGCAAACGACCAATTATAATGATGGAGACGCCTTATAGCAAAGTGAGATCGATGGGCAGCTAAGGCATCTAAATAACACCTGCAGCTTGCCATGGGTGAGGCGGAGTCAGCGTCAGCGAAAACGCATATTTGCAGAAGATAGCGATCAATATGGTGGAGCTTGGCGCCTGATTCGTATATATTGTCTATTATATAAAAAAGTTTTTTTAGTGGAGAGAAAGCATGGCACGCGGAATCAATAAAGTTATCTTGGTCGGTAATTGTGGCCAAGACCCAGAAACACGCTTTTCAGCAGCAGGGGCAGCAATTACTAACGTGAGTATTGCCACCAGCGAGTCTTGGAAGGATAAGCAGACAGGTCAGCAACAGGAGCGAACAGAGTGGCATCGAGTGGTGTTCTTTAATCGTTTAGGCGAGATAGCCGGTGAATACCTTAAAAAAGGCTCCAAAATTTATGTTGAAGGTTCATTGAGAACCCGTAAGTGGCAAGACAAAGAGGGTCAAGATCGTTACACCACTGAGATTGTCGGTAATGAAATGCAAATGCTCGATAGTCGAGGCATGAGCGATGGTCAGGCTAGTCAGTCTTATCAGGCTGGTGCAGCCGCTCAGCCTCAGCAGGCAGCCTCTCAGGGGCAACAAGCCCAGGCGCCTATGGCACCCGCCGGCGGCGATGACTGGGACGATGATATTCCGTTTTAATTTGTGCTGCTCAGTACCTGCATCGGTTATTTTTCGACCTAACATTACCGTTTAAGTCGCTTCCACTGTAAAAGCGCTGATTGACTTGCGGCCCATTACTTTTCAGCTAAAGTAAAAGTATCACCGCCAGAGTGGTGAGTTTGTTAAGCAAATATGCATCAATGATAATAATCAAACAATGATGTTCTGGCGACCCGTAAGTAATCTAGAAAAACATAAGCGCACCGAGCTTGCTGTACGGTTCGTTTTTTTTTGTCAAAAAAAGTGCAGATGACATTTTTTTAAATGTCTGTCGAAAAGTGAGTTTTTGACTTGCTGATCAACCCTGTACTGCTACTATGCACTGCTCTTTTTTATTTTGTTTCGATTGCTGTAAATCAGCACAATATTAGTAGATGCTACCTATGAATAAACAACATAGCTCGAACGCCAATTGGACATTGACTACCCATGACCATGGTTGGCAGATAAGCCCCCCTGAATCGGTTGACCCCAACGATTATCAGTTTTATCTAGAGTGGTGCGCGGGCCAGTCTTTTTCACCGGCGATCGCATTAACTCAAATAACTGATTTAGTCTTATCATTCGCCTTTTTAAGTACGCTGGTTAATGATCAGGTTGATGCCCTTGCTCATCCCATTCTACTCGTGAAAAACAAGCATGCTAGCTCGAGCTTAATAAGGATAGCTTGTCGTCATTTGGCCATGTCTGCGACGGCTAATTTTAGAGATTATGGCGGTTATCACACACAATGTGGCAGGCAAGTAAGGTGGGGTAAGTTATTTCGTACTGGTCACATGGGTGAAATGAACGATAGAGATATCGCTGTGCTTAGTCAGCTTAACATCCAAGCGGTATGCGATTTTCGTCGGCCAGAAGAAGCTGCCAAGCAACCGAGCTTATTACCGCAAGGTTTGCTGCCTACTGCTATTCCCATCTCGCCAGGGAGCGCGATTGATTTATTTTCTGCCATTTCAGACCAAGCGATAGATGAAGCTAAAATTGATGCTTTTATGCAGGATATTAATCATGATTTAGTCATTAATCATCAGCCCAGTTACCGCGCCATGTTTGACCAATTACTGGCATCGACTGATGCGGGCTCTATTATCCATTGTTCAGCAGGTAAAGACCGCACAGGCTTTGGTGGTCTGTTAATGTTGTCAGCACTGGGCGTTTCGGATGATGACATTATGGCTGATTATTTACTGACGAATCAGTATGTCAAAATTGAGCGAGAAATTGCCCGATGGACAGCAAATTATGGCCCTGATCAAACCGAAACTTCCGCCGCGGACTCGGATAAAGTGAAGGCAGCGCGCGAGGCGATAAAAGAGCAACAAGGTGAGTTTAATCATCAGGCCTTAGCAGTCATTTTGAAAGTGAAATCCAGTTATTTACAAACTGCAATTGACACGATTAAGCAAGAGTTTGGTAACAATATTGCTTACCTTGAGCAGCAAATTGGTTTAAGTTCAGCTGAGCTGTCACGATTAAAAGCGGCTTATCTTTATGACTGATGTATATTAGCTAAAGGCAAAAAATAATAATGCTAGACCGCCAATTGCCATTTTAATCGAGTCGCTTGCTTTGTCCCATTGGGTGAGCGCATAGAGGTAGGCGAGCGGGGGTAAAAAAAACGAAAATAAACCCCAAGTAAAATCTTCTTGTGAAGCGGTAACAATCATTTGTATCCAGCTAGCAATTAGCAATGTGAAGCCAAAAAACATGAGGACAGAATTGAGCGGATCCATTAGCCTTCCTTTAAGCGGGTAATTTGAAGAAGAACAAGAATAGCAGATTGGATTTGAAAGTCGTCGCATGTTTTTGTGATTTTTTCTTGATACGAAGGAATGACTCGACAGTATTTTTTGTCAGCTGATCCGATTTTTCTTAAGGGCTAGAGAAAATATCTTATTCATTAAACAGCTCATTATGTTACTAATTAATCGTACTGTTTTGAGTTTAACTGCGCATTTTCTATAAGCTGGCTATACTAGGTAAAGATTTAAAGCGAAGGGCATAAATTGATCAAAATTAAAGCAAAAAAAGGCGCCGTTATGTTTTTTTATGCCACTGCTTACTGTTTGGCGTGTTAAATACCCTATTGATGGCGATATTCAATGAGTGATCCGGTGCGATTAGAGCGTAATTTAGCGGCCTTAGCTGAGTTATCTGATGCTGAAAAAATTGCCGCTTTTGACAAAGTGGGTGTAGCCGTGGCCAATTTTTCAGGTTCTTTGGAAGAGCTGGAAAAAGCGGTTGGTATGTTGATGGTAGGCTATCATTTTGGCTGGAAAGTATTACTTTTAGTGCACAGTAAGCGTACGATTAAAAAGTATGAAGCTATCTTAGACATTAATATTAAAGAGTTTTTTCCCGCCGAAGGACGAAGCTCAAAACGGTCAATGGGTTTAGATCTAGCTAAGCAAATCGGCAATTTCTGGCAAGTCGTCAGTGGCGATATCAAGGTTGAGAACCGCCGTGATATAGAAGATATTGATCCAAACAAAAGCGATTAGTCGTTATTTTTTATCATCCTCTCACTAATTGCCCCGCAGGCTAGGCCAAATAGAGCCGGTATTAACCAGCGTCCACCGCCCTCCGTTAACATCATCCATTTCAGCGCGAATGGTTCCTCGCGAGTAAAGCCAGCTTGGTTAGCGGCGTTTTGAAACCCTATCTCCAGTAAGCCTAATAATTGTATGGGTGCTGTCATGGCCGAGATGCAAAAAAATGAGGGAATGGCCAATAGCGCTATCCATCCGCGCTGCCCCCATGATTTGATTGGCCAGCATAGAATAATCGTTAAAAAAATGATTAGTGGTACCAAGGTGTGGAGGACAGTAATATCAGACGATATTGTTGTCCCAGCAGGAAGTGCACGGGAAGGGGTAATTTGTTTAGCCCTGATGGCTGTCGCAGCTAAGACAATGGCATCTTCCTGTCTTTCTTCCACTGAAATAGTGGCGACATAATCGGTGGATGCCATCTCAGTAACGAATTCGTAAAATGGTGTCATCATAGAAGCAAAGCCGTTGCCCCAAAAAAATCCGGCCAGTGACAGTACCAACCAAATTAAAATCGCTCTAAAAAAGAGGTAGCCAAGCGCAGGATTATTCATGGTCGTTTTTTCCCTGGTTGGTTTTTCCAGTGACCATAGTCGCTGATTTTGTCTGCTGATCAATGGTCCAGCGAGTCCACAGCAGGAAAAAACCAGCGACAAGAATAATGATGAGAGTCGGCGCGTAATAGGTATGAACCGGCGGAAACCAAGCACGATTGTATTCAATAACGTAATAGAGACCGACGATTCTAATTTGATTAATAATATAAACGGTTAGCGTTCCGGCCACTAACCCAGCGATGGTTTGCCTAAAGCTAGCACCAAAACCAATAATAGCAGCGCTGAGCATAAACCAAACGCCAGAGCCATCACAGCCACGTACGATATTCATTTTTGCACGCGGCGAGATCAGTGCGTTATTAGACACTACGACGGTTCGATCGGGCGTTATGGTTTTGATTGTCTTTGCTGCTGCATGACCAATGACATTAGGGTAGATGGTATTCCTTAAGTAATCATCGGGTATTTGATGATAAGAAAAGTGGAAAGCAGCATATAAAATACCGGCGACAACGATAAAACGTAAACTTTGAAGATCCACACCATCACCTGTTAAAAACTACTGAAAATTTAGTATAGCATTGAAATATGAGTTTGCTTAAATCCAATAAACACAGCGGCTTTGACAGTTTTGATGCTTGATAGGTTCATTGATCCTCTGTAACTGTAGTAATTTGATCATAATTGTTTGTTTTTGGGGGCAGTCGACCGAATTTACTATTCATGCAGCTATTTTTCTGGGTTAGGCTAGTTTATTGATTTAAAGCAATAAATAAATTTTCTGAGTGATAAAAAATCCATAGCATCATCAAACAGCGTGTATTTTTTAGTATGAGACACCATTAAAAAATCATTGCAAAGTTGGGGGGAGTGTAAAATGCATCTAGGTTTTAGTTCAATGAATAATGTCAGCGATCCAGCGCCAGTAGAGTTGGCAGTTGTGTTAGAGCAAGCTGGCTTTGAATCTTTATGGTACGGAGAGCACAGCCATATCCCTTGCTCGCAAAAAACCCCCTATCCACCTGGGGGTGAAATGCCCGAGCCCTATAAACGCATGATGGATCCCTATCTATCATTAATGGCGGCTGCATCGGTTACCAGCACTTTAAAATTAGGCACTGGCATTGCTTTATTGCTAGAACGTGAATTGTTTTCTCAGGCAAAGACTATCGCTACTTTAGACCGCTTAACCGATGGTCGTGTGTTAATTGGTACCGGCGTTGGTTGGAATGAAGAAGAATTTACTAATACCACGCAAATGCCATGGAAGCGTCGTTACTTGGGCCTAAAAGAAACCGTATTAGCTCAGCGTGAATTATTTTCTAAAGCTGAGCCTGAGTATCACGGTGAACTCATTGACTTTGATTCTGTTTGGTTTGAGCCTAAGCCGCTGCAAGCTAATGGGCCGCCAGTTATTTTAGGCGTCATGGGTCCATTGGGTGTTAGACATGCAGCCCAGTGGGCCGATGGATGGATGCCTGTAGATGTGGCAATGCCCGATATCGAGCAAGGCATAAAAGATTTCCGTCAACAGGTCAGTGATTTTGGCCGAGACCCCGATGCGGTTGAAATCACCATGGTCGCAATGGGTGAGATCACTGCGGACTTATTGAAACGTTATCAGGATATGGGCATCGCTAGAGTCAATATCGGCGTGGGTATGGCAAACTGGGATAAGCCAGAAATGGTCATGCCGATGATAGAAGAGTTTTCAAAGTTAATTCCATCGCTGTAGCCTGTAGGGGAACTAGCTAATACTATGCTTACTATTTATCATTCGCCCTTATCCCGTTCTGTCCGAGTCCTATGGTTGGCAGAAGAGATCGGCCTAGCTTATCAGCTTGAAGCGGTTGAAATGTTTTCGGCAGAAATGCAACGGCCTGAATTTTTAGCGGTTCATCCGCAAGGCAAAGTGCCTGCAATTGATGACGATGGTTTTATTTTATGGGAAACCTCGGCAATCTTTGATTATTTAATTACTAAATACAGTGACGGCCGTTTGATTCCGCCCCGCGATACTGCATCGGGCGCAAAAGCGGTTCAATGGATGACTTTCGCTGAAGGGGCGCTGGCCGTGACGATGGGTGAAATAGCAGCTCATAGCGCCTATTTGCCAGATTCGCGTCGAATTCCAGCCCTCGTCGAACGTGGCAATGAACTGGCTCCGCAGTTAATCGCTATCGTAGAGCAGGCACTAAGCCATCAGCCGTATATTGTCGGTGAGATCTTTACAGCGGCTGATATTATGTTAGCTTTTGCGTTGAATATTGCGCGGCATTTAGATTTTGTCAATGAATCGACACCGAATTGCCTGGCTTACTGTCAGCGTTTGGAGCAGCGGCCAGCCTACCTGCGTGCTTGTCAGCACTGAGCGTTATAAAAATCTATCCTAATTTATTAAGGCTCGCGGCTCTCGAGTGTTCAAAGCTATTAAAGTCGCAGCGATAATGGGATAATCTCTCGTATTAATAAGGGACTGGCGATGCTATCGCCACCATCGACGATGAGACAAT
>PBSZ01000083.1 GCA_002726445.1 Cellvibrionales bacterium
CGATCAAATTCTTGTTGAATCCGAAGACTATAGGCATCATTGTTAGGTAAACCGGTTAATTTATCTCGCAATAACTTTTCGCGTCTTTGCTGAACATCAACCACTGCTGAATCTAATCGCGATAAAACCTCGCCCAGCGCATATTTAGCTGCAGAAACTCGTTGCTTATATTGCGCTTTCAGCTCGAATTGATCCAAACGGAAATCTTCTAACAAAAAGCTAATATGGCGCAACTCATGATTAATGATGTCAGCGCTTGAATTAATATCTAGGCTATCAAGACGAGCATTAAGCTGCTTAACAAAATTATCAAGTTGTTGCTCAGAGAACTTTTGGTTCTGCTCACTAAAGGTTAAATACGCTGATAGGACTTCGGCTTCGTCATCGAGCAATTGCAAAAATGAATTAAATTCTCTCTGATCACGGCTTAATGTTGCGCTTAAAATGACCGCAAACCGATCAAGAGTGACCGATAAATTATCAAAATCTAAACCATTCTGTAGCTGATGATACAGCGGCGCGTTAAATTGTTCAGCTTCAGCGGGAATATCCATCTCAGCTAGCATTGCTAATAAAGTAGAAACAATCTCTGCTGGCAACGCTTGAGCTTGTGCCGCCTGCTTAATTATACTAAAGGGAGAGTTTTCAGTTTGTTGCTGGTTAAAAACAGCTTTGCTAGGATCTGCTAAGGCATCTTGCTCGAACTCAATAGCCAAGCCATCGGACAACTGATCTTCGACTATTGAGGCTTGAATCGAATTTGATTTTTCTAGCCATAAATCAAGATCAAAGGGTTCGAGCGAATTTTTTGAGGCTCTTAGTAATTGCTTAATGAATTGATTGATTTGTCGATTATCTGCATCGCCAATAGTCAATATTTGAAAACGTTGCAAAGTCTCGACCAGAGCTTCTGCCAGATTAACATTTCGCTCGACACGATGCTGATCAAAGTAATGGATTGAATCATCTAATTTTTTTATTTGTGATTCTAATGCTTGATTATCTGCCTCGTTAATCGCCTGCTTAAAATCATCAATACCCGCGTCTAAGGCTACGTCTTGGCCTTTTGCTGCAATCGTTATTTTACTCAAACCTCTGCGCAATAAATCTTCTCGTTCCCGCAGCTGCTGCTTTACCTGATCATGCTCTTGCACCAGCTCAAGGTATTTTTGTCGCCAAGGACTACGATCTTTTGAGCGGGTCACACTCACTATCCTTGCCGCTTAGGCGGTGCTGCGCCTATATGAGATTCATTACGATCGACCGCTAAGTCAATTTGTTTTTGACGTTCAGCGAAGCGTTGTTTTTGATCTACAGTGAGCCGATCATAACACAGAGGGCAACAGACACCTCGTTGATAATGAGGACTGTTTTTTTGCGCTTCGGTGATAGGATGCCGGCAACCATGACACTGATCGTAAGAACCCACATTTAAATCGTGATCAACAGCTACCCGATTATCAAAAACAAAACATTCCCCTCGCCATAAACTTTGCTCTTTGGGCACTTCTTCAAGGTATTTTAAAACGCCTCCTTTTAGGTGGTAAACCTCATCAAAGCCTTGCTCAAGCAAATAGGCCGTTGATTTTTCACAGCGGATACCGCCCGTACAAAACATGGCAACTTTTTTATGTTCGGAAGGATCAAGCTGCTGATCGACAAAAGCTGGCATTTCTTTAAAGGTTGTGGTTTGCGGATTAATCGCGCCTTCAAAACTGCCAATATCACATTCATAATGGTTACGCGTATCAATAACAGTCACCTCTGGATCAGAAATTAATGCGTTCCAATCTTGTGGCTCGACATAATGACCGACTAATATTTTTGGATCAATACCCTGTCGACCCATGGTCACTATCTCTTTTTTTAATTTCACCTTCATTCGGTAAAATGGCAATTCAGAATCTAAGGATTCCTTATGATCAATATCATTAAAACGAGCATCGCTTTTCAAATAGGCTAATACCTCGTCAATTGCCAATCTGCTACCAGCAATAGTGCCATTGATCCCTTCAGTTGCTAACAGTAATGTACCCTTAACACCGGCATTTAAACAGGCATCGAGCAAAGGTTCTCGTAATTCGCGATAGTCAGGCAATGCAACAAACTTATATAGCGCAGCAACAATAACAGGTGAATTAGACACGACTTTCATCACTCAATGTGACTTATCGTGCTGGCTGCCGCCAAGACAATGAGGTGAATCGGGTGAAGACTGTTGCACTTCCCATTCATCAAGACTGAAAGTATGAATAGCCAAGGCATGAACCTCGCCGGCCAACTCATCTGCGAGCGTTTGGTAAATCAACTGATGGCGAGCAACCGAGCGTTTTTTTGCAAACGCAACGGCCACAATAGTGATTTTAAAATGGGTCTGTGCATTTTTAGGACCTGAATGCCTATCGCTCTCATTTAACACTTCTAGGTGGGAAGGTGAGAAAGTCTCATTCAATTTTTTAATGATGGCTTGATGGGTATCCAATATACTCTCTTTTGACTTCATTCATCGATCGATGGACAAGTGAGCACTTAAAGTGATCAGTGTTTGAGGCCTGTGATTATAAACCCAAGAACGGTGTAGCCGTCAATCAAGCCGAGTGACTATTGTGCTGAAATACACCGACAAATCATTATAAAGGTATTCTTTAAGCAAAAAAAACGGCCACAAGAGCCGTTTTTGAAGTAGGCTTAAGACTACTGAAATAGCTCGCCACGGCTTGCCCTGTCAATCAACAATTGAGGTGGCTCAAAAGCAGCACCGTATTGCTTGGCTAAAACCTGAGCTCGCTCAACAAATGCCGATAAACCATAGGCATTAATTGCTTGAAGCACACCGCCGGTCTGAGCGGCAAAACCAATTCCCATAATAGAACCGATGTTAGCATCACCTACACTGCGTAAAACACCCTCTTCTAAACAGCGCACAGCCTCCAGACTCTGACAAAACCACAATCGATCTTTTATATCTTGATAGGGAATTTCATTATAGCCATCACTGGCATAAGCTTCAGCAAGACCTGGCCAAATATACTTCTTCTTCCCCTCTGGATACTCGTAATAACCAGCGCCATGCACTTTACCTTTACGATCAAATTCATTCACCATTCGATCAATCAACTGTGACACTGGACTCTCTTCCCAGATTTTACCCTGGGCAATAGCGTCCTCTTTTGCTTGCAAACCATTCTTATAAGCTGTTTGCTGACTGATTTCATCAATCGCTGCTAGCGGTCCTACGGGCGCGCCATTATCACGAGCAGCCGACTCTATTAAAACCGGGTTAATCCCTTCGGTCACCATTTCAGCACCCTGACTAATGGTCGTGGCAATGGTTCTTGAAGTGAAAAACCCTGGCCCATCATTAACCACTATCGGTGTCTTACCTAATTGCTGAGCCAAATCAAACGCTTTGGCTAAGGTGCTGTCAGTCGTTTTATCACCACAAATAATTTCAACCAGCGGCATTTTTTCAGCCGGAGAGAAAAAATGCATGCCGATGAAATTTTCTTCTCTGGTGCTGGCTTGAGCTAGTTCACTGATCGGTAATGCCGAGGTATTTGAAGCAAAAACAGCGCTGTTAGCAATCACTGCTTCGGTATCCTTTGTGACCACAGCCTTAATACCTCGGTCTTCAAAAACGGCCTCAATCACGAGCTCGCAGTCAGCGAGATCAGCATAGTTGTCAGTCGCTGTAATACGCGCTAAAAACTGCTCAGCTTGGACGTCATCAACCCGTTTATTTTTGGCATACACGCTCGCCGCATAGTCTTTGCCTTTATCAGCATTATCTTGATTGATATCTTTAATCACGACTTCAATACCTTTCTGGGCAGCCATAGTCGCTATACCCGCCCCCATTTGGCCTGCGCCTAATATACCAATCTTACTAAACTGGGTTCGCTCGAAGGAATCAGGACGATTGGCGCCGCGGTTTAGTGCTTCCATTTGCAAAAAGAACGCCGTCATCATATTGCGAGCTGTTTGGTCTAACAAAAGACTTAACATGTAACGGCCTTCGATTTTTTGTGCCGTATCAAAGTCAACTCTAGCACTGTCGACAATGCAAGAGTAAATCGCATTTTGTGCAGGCATAAGGTTTTTTGTTTGCCCCATGGTTGCCGCTGGACCAAAAAAGATAAAGCCTTGGTTGGCCGCATCGTCTGGGAGCCCGCCCGGAATTTGATAGCCTTCGGTATCCCAGGGTTGCTTAGCGTCAGGGTTTGCCTTGATCCAAGCTTTAGCCTTTTTAGCCATTTGCGCTTCATCTTCAGCCGTGTCATGGATAATGCCTTTTTCAAGGGCTTTAGCAGCCGTCAAACGTCTGCCCTGCGCGATCAGTGGCATGGCTTGCTGCATACCCAATAAGCGTGTCAAACGAACCGTACCGCCTGCGCCGGGCATGAGACCGATCTGGGCTTCAGGCAAACCCATGGCGACACCTTCTAGTGCAATTCGATGGTGACAAGATAGCGCTATTTCAAAGCCGCCACCCATGGCTGGTCCATTTATTCCCACCGCCACAGGCACCCCAAGTAACTCCAAGTCACGCAGCGGTTGCTTAGTTTCCATTAGACCGTTGTAAATGCGCGTTTTCTCTTCAACATCAACATCGAGATCCATCTCCAACATATCTTTTATATCGCCGCCAGCGAAAAACTGCTTGGGTTTACCACTGGTAACATAAATACCCGTCACGCCGCCTGCCGCGATTTGATTTTTAACCTCGCCCATGGCTTCATCCATAGCCTGCTGGTAGTCAACACCCATGGTATTAACCGTTTTACCTGGTTGATCAAAAATAAAATCGATAATGCCGTCACTATCTTTTTCTAACCGAATATAACCCATTGATACTCTCTCTTAACTACTATAAGTAAAAGCTAATAATAAAAATCTATTATCGCTGTTTAATTTGACTCGTTAAACACGCTCAATAATTGTTGCGATACCAATACCGCCCGCAGCACATAAAGTACATAAACCTGTGCGTAAATCACGACGCTCTAATTCGTCTAACAACACGCCCAAGATCATAGCACCTGTGGCACCTATAGGATGACCCATTGCAATGGCACCGCCATTGACATTAATACGCTCATCTTCAACATTTAACTCGCGCTGAAAACGCAAAACCACGGAAGCAAACGCCTCATTCAATTCAACAAGGTCGATATCATTCATCGTCATACCGGCTTTTTTTAATGCTTTTTGGGCAGCGGGAACAGGGCCTGCTAGCATAATAGTCGGTTCGCTACCGGTGGTTGCAAAACTCACGATACGCGCGCGCGGCTTAAGGCCCTGCGCATCGCCTGCCGCTTTGTTACCCAGCAAAACCAGACCCGCACCATCCACAATACCCGACGAGTTACCCGGCGTATGAATATTATCGATTTCTTCAACCTGCGGATAACGCAGTCGCGCGACATCACCATGGCCAAAATCATTAAACATTTTAAACGATGGCTTTAAGCTCGCTAGGCTTTCTAAGCTGGTTTCACGAATTAGCTCATCATGATCAAGGATCGTCACGCCATTAAAATCAACCACAGGCACTAAGGATTTAAAATAGCCGTTATCTCTTGCATGCGCTGCTCTGAGCTGTGACATTAATGCATATTTATCGACATCTTCTCGCGTAAAACCATCGAGTGATGCCATCAAATCTGCCCCTAGCCCTTGTGATATAAACAAACTTTTCATTTGTACCGCGGGGTCAGTAATAGCGCCGCCAGATGCACCCATCCCTACTCGGGATAAAGATTCAACACCGCCACCGCAGACCAAATCTTCCATACCCGCCATAACCTTGGCTGCACTGACATTAACCGCATCTAAGGCACCTGCACAATAACGATGAATTTGCGCGCCGGTGGTCACTGCATCCCAGCTGGAATAATTAATCGCTGTTTTAGCCAAATTGGAACCCTGCTCATTGACCGGATCGCCAGTAGCAATAATAACGTCATCAACCTGAGCGGTATCTAAGTCATTTCTTGTTTTCATCGCTTCAAGTAAGTTAGTAACCAGATCAATTGGCTTGACTTCAAAAAGACTGCCTTTACCTGGCTTGCCGATACCTCTTGGGGTTCGGATCGCATCATAAATATAAGCTTCAGTTGTCATAAGGGGGTCTACTGTTGATAAAGTGAAAAAATAAATGTAGTCAATTAAGGACTATGCGTTGGCGTTCAAAAACAACTTAAAATTGTAACCAATTGAATCATTTACTCAATAGCAATACAGGGCAAGGCCTATTTTCGATAGAGCGGCATGCCTCATTCGATCAATAACTACTGGTCCAACCCGCATAATACGTTAAATGACAGTGAAAGCAGTCAGCATAAAAATAGTTAAGACGAAGCGTTTAAAATTCAAACGCTATGTTAGCCTTGCATATGAAGATGCACCTGCAAACCAGGATCATTGGGTCTAAAAATCAACTGGAAATCATGGAGCTTAGCGACCGCTGCAACTAGACTCAAACCCAAGCCATTCCCAGGCTGTAAGCTACGACTATTTTCTTCTCGATAAAAACGTCGCAGAACTTTTTTATAATTACTTTGCTCAATACCGCAACCGCTATCAATAACGCTGAAGGTGACTGAGGCTTCTTGATTACCGCCTTCTCCAAGCTGATGATCAAATCCGTATTGATCGCCTTGCGATAATGTGATCTGAACATGGCCGTCTTTAGGAGTGTACTTAATGGCATTATCAACAATGTTAGCGCAGGCCTGAAACAATAAATTTCGATCAACCACGCATTCAATAGGACATAGCTCCAACTGTAAATGGATGCCTTTTTCTAAGGCCAGTGGCTCATATAGTTCGGCAACATCTTCAATTAATTTATCTAATGCCAAACTTACTTTCTCTGTTCTTGTTTCACCTAACTCAATTCGTGCAATCCGTAACAAAGCATTAAATGTCGCCAACATATCATCAGCTTCAGCTATTAAAGTCTCAACTCTGTCGAATTCATTAGTGGAGCAATCTTTTTGGAAAGAGACTAAGTCATTCCTCAGTCGAGTTAAGGGCGTTCTTAAATCATGCGCAATATTATCTGAAACCTGCTTTACGCCATCCATTAAATCTTGAATCCGGTCAAGCATGACATTTAAATTAATTGCTAATTGCTGCAGCTCACTACCCTCGTCACGCGGTAGCTGGCTGATTTTGAGACGAGCAGATAAATCACCCGCCATAATGGTTTTTATTGACCGATTAATATTATCTAAGCGTCGTTGAAACTCCCATGTAACAATAAAGGCAGCTACCGCACCAAGCACCACGGTAACAAGAAAGCCCCTAAAAAGAATTCCCGTCACAAAACTGACGTAGGCCAAAACTTCAACATCACTTCGTGCGACAAGCAAATGGTTACCATCTTGCATAAGCTGAGTTACGGCAACAAAGTCTTGCTCGCGGGAGGCATTGCCATCTTGCAATATCCCCATTTCAAAATTCAGCCAGCCATCGCCGTATTCGCGGTATTCCGGCCAATCTTTTAAGCTGCCAGATATTTTCTCTAAATCTTGATCGGCGATCACGTAGGCAAACTGAACCACATGAAACTGCTGGCTACGCTGGTCAATAAAGTGATTAGCTGCAGGCAATCCGCCCTGCTCATAAGCCTCGCTAAACCGTTCTAACTCAATTGATAAACCATCGTGGACAGCGTTGAAATAGTTGTATGAAAAGAGGCTATAGACCGCTAACATAACGATAAGCACAACAATGCTAATACCTAGCACAGTTGCAAGTGCAGCACGAAAAGTATAGCTACTTAATATTTTTGCTAAAATCATTGCTCACCCAAAAATAAAAAATATCTCGGCTGACCTAAGAGGGCAATCTTTACAGTGCTTTGTCCGGGTCATTTAATACATAACCAGAACCTCGGACAGTCAGTAGTAACTGGGTGTCAAACTCTTTATCAATTTTTTGTCTGAGTCGACTGATATGCACATCGATAACATTCGTTTGAGGATCAAAATGATAATCCCAGACATTTTCTAGCAACATGGTTCGCGTGACAATTTGTCCAGCATGGCGCATCAGATACTCGAGCAAACGAAACTCTCTTGGCTGAAGCAGTAGCTTTTGACCCGCTCGTCTTGCCTCATGAGCTAATAAATCCAGCTCTAAGTCAGCCACTTTTAACCGCGTGACTGGCGTGTCAATATCACGACGTCTCACTAGCACTTCAATACGTGTATAAAGCTCTTCAAAGTCAAACGGCTTTGCCAAATAATCATCAGCGCCCACTTTTAAGCCATCGATGCGATCACTGACTTCGCCTAAAGCACTCAAGACCAAAATAGGCGTATTATCTTTTTCGTTTCTGAGGGCCTCGATAATGCTTAAGCCATCAAGTTCAGGCAGCATCCTATCGACAATAATGGCATCGTAATCTTCATCTTTAGCTAGGCCTAGACCATCAACACCAGTAGCTGCATGAGTTACTAAATGACCTTTATCGATAAATCCCTTTTCAACAAAATTAGCCACACTGGGGTCGTCTTCAATCAACAAAATATGCATAAATGCTTTCCAATCAAGTAAAAAAAGTCGTGCTCAGATTCACACCTTACTAACTTCATTATAACAAATTGTAAAAAAGGCTATCAGCTCGTAAATTATAATTGAAAATAAGGTTAACTGGAATGATAAAGTTATATTTATCAATAATTTAGCCTTTGAATTAGCTTTAAAAAATAAAAACTGGCCAATAACCAACCATTCGCGTATTTATACTACACTTTAAGGGACAGACTTGCGCTTGCCAAAGCCGTTGTTTTTTTGCTTAGGGTTGAACGAAAAGGATAGTCACACAAAAAGTCATTTATTAGGTGTTTTATCGAGCAATATTTTATTCAGTAATACTTATTCAAGGAAAGTAACATTGATCACCGGTAGCTTTTTTATACACAGATTGAGATCACCACACCGTGCCACCTTCGCTTGGTTGGTTGTTTCGCTATTTTTTACTACCGAATTATCCCTTGCGGAAAACAATGACGTGCTAAGCGGCCACCAGAATCCTTTTACTAAGGCACTCGAAAGGACGACAACTGCGAGCGAAAGATCATTTAAAACAAATCTAATACCAGATAATACAACCAACTTGTCGCTTTTTTCGCAGCAAAGAAAAGGCAACACCATTAATCAAAAGAAATCAGAACAACGATTAAGCCATAAACAAACCTTAACCATTAACGCCGTGCTTGCAACAGGCGAATTTGTAAGCTCGAGCACTGATCTATTAATTTATCCAAACGATGACAGCGACTCTGAGTATAAGACCGGCACCTCTGCCATAAACCAATTGCTGAAGTTAAGCCTAAAAAGCTGGTTTAAACAGAATGACTTTGAGAATATTTTGCTCAACCGTCTCAGTACGCCTAAACCAATTAAATTAAATAATCCCACATTTAACACCAACCAAGACAAAAGCTGGGATTATTCTGTAAAATTATCAGGTGAAAAAATAAAATTGCAATTTGGGAAAGAATTATAAAAAAATTCTTTGAATGCCCTACTCAATCTATCGGACACTTCGCGCGTTAAACTATGCCTTCTAATAATGAAAATTCAGCTCCAATCATAGCACCCCTTGGTCGGCGCTTAATGGCTATACTTTACGACGCGTTTTTATTAATGGCGATTTTAATGTGCACTAGTGCAGTGTATACCGTTATCGCAGTCAGCTTTACCGGTGACTTTACTCAGTCTGCATCGGTTAATACTGATGATGTGCTACATGACCTAAAGCCTACTGAGTTAGGCTGGCCCATATTTCCAGTACTCGGGTCTGTTTACTGCGGATTCTTTATTTACTTTTGGCACAATACAGGTCAAACTTTAGGCATGCTGGTATGGAAAATAAAAGTCGTATCAAACAACCACGAAGCTATTTCAATAACACAATGTTTGATAAGAATCATCACTGCCACGTTATCATTTGCCTTATTAGGCTTGGGATATTTAATTCTACTAAGAAAAAGCACCCAACAATCATGGCATGATCGCGCATCAAAAACCAAAGTGATTCGCTTAAGTGAGTAAATCTACTCACATAAAATTATTGAAGCCTGCGAGCAGTCAAATACTATCTGACTCGATAGAGTAAGATAAGTCCTACTGTTGATATAATAATAATGGGACTTAGCACGGCATAAAACGGTGAGAAACCATAAATCAGACTGCTTGGGCCTAATAAATTCTGGGCAAACTGAAAGCTTATACCGACCACTACACCAATAAATATTCGATAGCCCATCGTCGATGAACGAAGCGGACCAAAAATAAACGACAAGGCTACCAATACCAGACTCATAATTGCTAAGGGGTGTAAACACTTTTGCCAAAAAGCCAATTCATATGCCTTAGTATCCAAGCCTTGCTGCTCTAAAAAAATAATGTATTCAAATAATCCCGTTGGGGATAGTTCTGAAGCATCCAGAGACAGATAGGACAACATCTTAGGCGTTAGCTGAGTTTCCCATAACTGCGTTGTGAATTGATCTTGTATAATTTCATCATCTTCGAAGGACGTGATCTTCACGCTCTCTAACAACCAATCACTGCCCTGAAAACTCGCGCGATCAGCGATTAATGTCTGAGTCAGCTTACCTGAACGATCAAATTTGAAAAGCGTGACACCGTACAGCACACCGCCAGGTTGAACAACATTGAAATGCATGAAATTATCTGCCTCTCGATGCCAAAGACCACTTTGCGAGACTAATGACTGATCACGGCCCGACAATTGTAAATCTCTATGACTGGTTGCCCATTGGTCAGTAACCGGCGAAATAAATTCAGCAATAACAATGGATAAAATGATTAACCACAGGGTGGGCTTAAAAACAAAACGCACTAGTTGAAATAGCGATACCCCGCTAGCGCGCATAATCATAATTTCACTGCTGCTAGATAACATACCCATAGCAACCAAACAGCCAATTAATGTGGCCAAAGGAATAAATTCGTTAACTCGACCTGGAATCGTTAAGCCAATATAAATAAACGCTTGGCGCAATGTATAATCATTACGCAAATCACCCAACTGATCAATTAATGCAGAAAGCACATCTAAACTAAGGATTAAAAGCAAGACGATAAAAAAAGAGGCCAGTATTTTACCACTGATATAAGCACTCAACTTATTCATACTGAGCCTCCCCTAGCACGCAATCTTGACGTGGCAAACGCCCTCTGAACGTCATCCTTAAAGAGAATACTGAATGCTAGACTGAGAAATATAGCGTGCAATATCCATATTGCTATTGCTGGCTGGAAGCCATATTCAACCTGCGTTCTAACTGTCGTAATAGAAATAATATAAATCAAATACATTAAAATAGCGGGTAATAATTTAAGGTAGCGGCCACTCCTATTATCGGTTTTGCTTAATGCCAACGCCATCACTGCCACTACTAATACAACAACTGGCAAAGAAAAGCGCCAGTGCAAAGCTGCAATGTCGGCATTTGAGTCTGAATTAAGTAATGCAAATGTCGACATAGCATCAACTTCTAACTGCATCTGCTCTTCAGGCCTAACAACAGTCAAACTCTGCGAATATTGGGAGAAATTGGTAATACGATAATTTGCTTGGCCAATAAAACCGTCGTAAATACTGCCATCGGTTAAATTCAAATAGCGTGGTAATAATTTATCACTATCCGTCAAGCGCGCTGATTTAGCGCGAACAATAAGGACACTGCCGTCATCGTTATAATCAACTAACCAAACATCACTTATTGTCTTATTTTTCGAGTCGTATGCTTGGGCATAGCTCACTCTTTGACTATCTTCAGCCTGCTGAAATTTACCAGGACGAACAAAAGAAAAGGCATCATTAGTATTTGACTCCTCGAGTAGAATCTGCAGTTGGTTAAGACTACTTGGGGCCGCAATTAAAGTAAGATAAGCCACTAAAACGCTGACCACGATAGCGGGAAATAAAGTAATGCCCACCAACCGTTTTTTACTCACCCCACAGGCGTTGATAACCACCATTTCACTGTCAGTATATAAGCGGCCTATAGCTAGCAGCACGCCAATAAAAAAACCTAAGGGTATTACCAGCGGTAAAAAATCAGGAATGCGATAAAAAATAACCCAAAAAACAATTTCTGACGAGAGATCGCCGGCACTGGACTGCGACAAGTACTTTGCCAAACGACCACTGGTAACAATGCACAAGAGTACCAGCGTCACCGCAGCACTGGTCTGAAAAATTTGTCTGCAAAGGTAGCGAAATAGAATCATAAATAATTAATCGTTCTCAGCGTCTCAGTTCTATTAAAGCAACCTATACGCTTAAAAAGCAATATGACAATTAACAAGCTTGTACTAATGAGTGTAGTTAAAACATTGGGAAGGAAGCTAACACTTATCGGTTATTAATGACTCAAAAAATTAAATCAGTAACTGAAGTAAAAATAATCAAAAGTGTGATTTATGACCGGTTAATGACGCTATATAAGTAATTAATTCGCATTTAATCTTAAAAAAGTGGCGTTTAACCGTTTAAAGACTACTATTACTTTTGTAACAGTCTTTGACTGCTACAACTCCAGGTCAAAATAACCTCTTATAAAGACGTCCATTGGACGTCTTTTTTTTGCCTACTACCTATTAATGAGCTGAACCAGCACCCAAGGTGCCGTCACCACCGCCCAAAGGAACTCATCTTTTTGCTGCCAATCAATCGCCTGCTCATCACTCACCGCCGCTAACTGATTGGCGTTCACCCATTGAGAAACAACTTGAGTATTATCAGATGAGACGGCTGCTGCAACTTCAACTAAGCTTAAGTTTTTATCAACTAATAAAACTTTCCCTCCAGCAAAAAATCTAGCCAATTCACGCCAAGAAATTTTACTGGTCTGCTGGTGGATATTGTCTAGCGTATCGTCATTCATGATCTGCCCTCATTAGACCTAGAAGTACTATCGCAGTTTGCGCTGAAAATAATTAGGTAGTGACGTCGAACCTAGTAAGAAACGACGGACTAAGTCTAACGCTAAGGCGCTTATCATTGTTTGGAAAAACTGCCTGCCGACAGGATAATTAAAACGGTGAGCCTGCAAATTATCTTTACTTCCCCATGCAATCCAAACCGTTCCGACGGGCTTTTCTGCAGTCCCACCCTTCGGCCCGGCTATGCCCGA
>PBSZ01000084.1 GCA_002726445.1 Cellvibrionales bacterium
AACCGTGGCATCGTTGCCAATCGCTTATTAGCAACCAGTGCGCCAAATGTCTACAGCTTGGGCGATTGTGCCGAGGTTGAAGGTCACGTGCTTTACTACGTCGCGCCGTTAATGGCGGCCGCTAGAGCTTTGGCTAAAACGCTATCAGGGACGCCAACAGAGGTGGTTTATCCAGCGATGCCGGTGGCCATTAAAACGCCGGCTTGTCCGGTGGTTGTCTCGCCGCCACCTCACAATGCAGAAGGGCAATGGGAGATTAGCGGCGATGGTCACGACATTGTGGCACTCTTTAAAGACGCGGCGAATAATTTATTGGGCTTTGCGCTCACCGGCGATGGCACGAGTGAAAAACAGGCGTTACAAAAGCTATTGCCTGCTATTTTGCCTTAACAAAGTTTTAAAGATCGCATTTTGCGATTAAATTTGCGATATTAGCTACACAATTAAAAATAAACTAATAAATGGGGAATACTATGAACAAAACTGAATTAGCCGCTATTGTTGCCGATAAAGCCGATATCTCAAAAGAAAAGGCGAGCGAAGTTGTCATGGCGATCACTGATGAGATTACAGCGGCATTGGCCAGAGAGGAATCGGTAAGCTTAATCGGTTTTGGTAGTTTTGTGCGTCGGTCACGCGCGGCACGAAAAGGTAAAAATCCACAAACAGGCCAAGAAATTGATATCGCGGCCAGCAACTCTGTCGGCTTTAAGGCCGGTAAAGCACTAAAAGATTCAGTGAATGGCGGCTAGCCAACAGTCAGTACATCGAATATTAAAATAGAGCCCGCAGGCTCTATTTTTTTATCCGTAAAAAATAAACCGTAGTATGATGAAGCGAATAATCGCTAGGGGTGGACAATGAGTTTAACGAAGAAAATTTTCATTGCTATGGCATTGGGTATCCTGTTTGGCTCGTTGGCCAATATTGTCGCACCTCTGCCTTATCAATCCCTAATAGAGAATATTGTCTTTCTTGGCCTATTTGATCTCATTGGAAAAATTTTTATAGCCTCCTTAAAAGTTCTTGTAGTCCCCATGGTTTTCATTTCACTGACCTGTGGTGCGGCTAGCTTAGGTGGCCACGGTAATATGGGGGCGATGGCAGGTAAAACGATTGGTCTTTATTTAATGACCACAGCGATCGCAATCAGCATTGCTTTGAGTCTTGCTCTGTTAATCGAGCCAGGCAAGCAGGGCGGCTTTACTGTGCAGTCAGCGGATGAGTCTTCTTATCAAGCGGTACCAGCACCCCCATTAAAAGAAGTATTGATCAATATCTTTCCGGACAACCCGGTTAAAGCCATGGCTGAAGGGAACATGTTGCAAGTTATCGTATTTGCTATTTTATTTGGCATTGCTATTTCACGGTCTGACCAGCTGGGTGTCAAAGTGCTTAAAAGTTTCGAGTCCCTGAATGCCGTTATCATGGAAATGATTATGATGTTGATGCAGTTAGCGCCCTACGGGGTTTTTTGCTTGCTGGCGAAAATTTTTTATACCACGGGTTTTGATCTTATCCAACAATTACTGGCGTATTTCTTAACAGTAGTGGCAGCATTAGTATTTCACGCGGCGGTGATTTATACCCTGCTGTTACGGGTATTGACAGGCTTTAGTCCCCGCCAATTTCTTCTTCATTTAAGACCGGTGTTAATGTTTGGTTTTTCAACCGCATCGAGCAATGCCACCATGCCAATTACCTTAGATACCGTGCAAAAAAAAATGGGCATTAAAAAATCAGTTGCGGCATTTACTGTTCCGCTCGGTGCAACGATTAATATGGATGGCACTGCGATTATGCAGGGGGTGGCTACGGTTTTTATAGCCCAAGCGTATCAAATTGATGTGGGGGTGGTGGGCTACTTGACCGTTATTCTAACCGCTACTTTAGCGTCAGTGGGCACTGCGGGAGTGCCCGGTGTTGGTTTGATTACTTTAGCCCTCGTGTTGCAACAAGTCGGTTTGCCCGTTGAAGGCATTGCCTTGATTATCGGCGTTGATCGCTTGCTCGATATGTTGAGAACGGCAGTGAATTTAACCGGTGATTCCTTGGTGGCCTGTGTCGTGGCTAACAGCGAGCGGGCGATTGATAAAACAGTGTTTAATCAAAAAATTGTCAATGAATAATCATCAGATCAAACAACAATTTAGACAAAAGGTTAGACGTTTTTATTGGGTCAATATAACGATGGCAGTAATAATTGCGGCTGCGCTTTGGTTGACGAAGCAATGGGGCATCTACCAACAGGCTTTTATTCCAATAGTGGTGGTTTTCTTTTTATGGATATTTAACGTTGATAAAGTTTATCGCTGTCCGGCGTGTAAAAAAAGCCCTCGTGGAAGGGAGGGCTTAATTTATTTACCAAAACAATGTGGGCATTGCGGCGTCGAGTTAAGGTAATTACAAAGCCGCTTCTATCGCTGCTGCAATATCAGTCGGCTTAACGGTCGGCGCAAATCGCTTGACTACCTCGCCATCGCGACCAATTAAAAATTTAGTGAAATTCCACTTAATTCCCTGAGAGCCAAGGATACCTTTAGCAGAACTTTTTAGATAATTAAATAGCGGGTGAGCGTTGTTTCCGTTGACGTCAATTTTTTCAGCCATGGTAAAGCTAACGCCATAATTGAGTTGACAAAATTCTGTGATTTCACTCATGTTACCAGGATCTTGTTTGCCAAATTGATTGCAAGGAAAGCCAAGCACGACTAGACCTTGTTCTGCATACTCTTTATTGAGCTGCTCAAGGCCTTCAAATTGTGGCGTAAAGCCGCATTTGCTGGCAGTGTTGACAACTAACAATACTTTATTTTTATAGTCTGTCATTGACTGTGAGCCGCCATCGGCAAGGGTAAAATTTAAATCATATATGCCAGTCATAATTATTACTCTTCTTTCAGCTAAGGTGGATTGAGTGCTAAGATATGAACCTATTATACCTTAACCAATAACTATTATCGGTAATAATCGATTATCAAAACAAGATATTAACTATTATTTTATTAACGATGCTGCATTAATAAGCGTAAAACACGATTAGCACTATTTTTCCGGTAACGAGATTTGGATTGTTTGATATAGCGACTGAGTACAGTAATTGCTGTTTTAGCTTGGTTAGCCCGAGCATAAAGAAGGCCTGCATCATAAAGAAAGCGAGGCTCTTCAGGGGCGATCTGCTGCATTGTTATGACGGCAGCGAGTGCAGCACGAAAATCTTTACGCTGTTTTTGTTGCTGCTGAATATTATTTTGTAACTTGAGTAAAATTGAGCGATTCTCGATGGCGCTGTAATGTCTGTATTTAAGCTCAGCTTGCTGGCCTAAAGACTGCTTAACTAATGCGCGTAGGTCAGAGGCATTGAGTGCTTTAGCGCGATTGAACGGGTCAAAAATAATGCGCTCCCCGTTTGCCTCGAGCCGGCAAACAAAATGGCCGGGAATTGCAACCCCTTCAGCTGCCCAGCCCTGTGAGCGAGCTAGGTGTATACACAGAATAGCCAAATTAATAGGCGTGCCTTTGCGACGCTCTAACATGTCACAAAAATCTGTTTTCGCTGTAGGTTCATTGATAGAGCGCTCAGCATGAAACTTATATTGGTCAAACACCACCGCTCTAATAGCCGCTAATTTTTTAATAATATCGTGCTGTGTAGCGCGGCCAAGACTATCGGTTGAAGGATCGCCGCCAGCAAAACTAATATAATACGCGTGAACAGCGTCAGAAAGTTCTGCGAGTCGATGGGTATAGAAGTCGACATCATGTTTCGGCTTAGTGGATAAGCCTATTGATGCACAGGCCAAACAGATATCATCGTCGGAGATATTGCCGATAGCCGCTAAATGGTGTTGGGGGTTAAGACATTGGTCCATAAGAAATACTCTAATAATTGTTATATTTATAATTGATCAAGCATTTAGGCTTTAAAAAGTTCTCTACCAATTGTACGGTTGAGTTAAAAAGCCAGATGTTTCATCATGGCACAAATTCTTAAGGAATGTACAAAACTGTAATGTGTAGATCAGTTATCAACCTATAAGCGGTCAGTTTGTTTTTTTTATAGTCAAAAATAGCAGGGTCGGATGATTAGTAGCCAACAAAAAAGGTGTTTTCTCATTCAACTTTGAGAAATACAGAAAAAGTGTCAGTGGCCAATAGTGCTTGTATAGCGCGCGCACATGGATATTCATCATTTAAACAATCAAACCATAGCAACATTGTGATCGTAAATTAAATAACGAGCCCTTCATAAAAAGCGAGATATGGCTATGGATAAATACATCCAAATCATCATGTTATTCATTGTTATTGGGCTAGGCTTATATGCCACTAAAGTGTGTCGACAGTTGTGGCGCCAAAAAAAATCAGCCCAACAGACTCAAGCGGCGCTTAAGCAACAGCGCAATGAAAGTCGTCTTGAGCACCAGCAGAGCATTGCCGTATTGATTCGTTGTTTGTTACAAAAGCAAGTGCCTGTAACAGAAGCCGCGATTCGTATTTCAGGCTTAGCTAAGATGCTTGATCTTGATGAGGATGAACGAAAGCAATATCAGGCTTTTGATGATTTAGCTTTTGCAGCGTCACACATACCAATATTAACTGATTGGAAGCGGTTATCGAGCAAAGAGCGATACAAATTAACACTTGAACGTGAAACAATTGAATCTCAATTTAAGGAGCGTATTCAGGATGCAGTTATCGCAGTCGATAAAATGCTTAATTAACGCTAGAGACTCATAAGTAAAAATAGCAATAACGATCATTATTAATTACCCACCGCTTGGAAATCAGTTTATGTCTTTATCAATTATATTTGCTCGCTCTATCAATCATTGTATTGGTAAAAACGGGAAAATCCCCTGGCATCTGCCTGATGAGTTTGGTCATTTTAAACGAACGACTTTAGGCAAGCCCATCATTATGGGCCGTAAAACCTATGAAGATCATCAGTCAGCATTACCTGGTAGACGAAACATTGTGATCAGCAGGCAAGCTGATTATCAAACGGTTGCGGGTATTGAATTACAGCCAAGCCTGGATGCGGCGATTGCCTCTGCCCACAGTAGTAGCGATGAAGTTTTTGTTATTGGCGGGGTTCATTTCTTTGTGGAGGCATTTCAAATAGCAGACTGTGTGTATGAAACGATTATCGAGGTCGAGATTGATGGTGAGGCTATATTGCCTGAATTTGACTTTAGCGACTGGAACAGTGAGATAATTGAGCGCCACGCTGTCGATGAAAAACATGCTTATCCCTATCATATTATTAAGCATGTAAGATCTTAGTATTGGAGAAAGTTATTTACCCATTGAGGACGCTATAATCATGGCTTCATTGCAAGATCAATTATTAAAAGCTGGCATGGTCGATAAGAAAAAAGCAAAACAAATTGCTCAGCAAAAAAAGAAACAGGCTAAGCAGCAAGCTAAACAGCAGCCTAAGGGCAGCCAAGTGATTAATGAGACAAGAGAGCAGGCGCAAAAATTAATAGAAAATAAAAAAGCCCAAGGCCAAGCCAGTAATTTAGTACGACAAAAAGAAAATGATATAAAAGCAATTAATGCTCAAATAAAACAATTGATAACACTTAATACGATAAGTCGAAAAAACGGCGAAATACCGTTTCAGTTTGTTGATAATAAAAAAATTAAAAAAATCTATCTGAATGAAAGTCAGCAAATCGGTGTGGTTGATGGTAGGTTAGCTATTGTGAAATTAGAGCAAGCTTATGAATTAGTGCCAGCTGCAGTTGCTGATAAAATCAACCAACGGGATAACCACACTGTTGTTTTAAAGAATATAATCAGTGAGACTTCTACTGCTGATGCGTCAGTTGACTCGGTAGATGAAGATGATCCCTATGCTGATTTCGTTGTCCCTGATGATTTGATGTGGTAAGTCATTCCACCAAAATAAAGTAATAAGGAGTGACCGTGAGCGAGACAAGCTTTTCATCATTAGGCTTAGCGAATGAAGTTGTAGATAACTTAGAAAGTTTAGGTTACCAAGAAATGACTGCGATACAGGCGATTAGCCTGCCAGAAATATTGGCAGGCAAGGATGTTATTGCAAAAAGTAAAACGGGCTCAGGTAAAACAGCTGCGTTTGGTCTAGGTTTACTAGCGCAGCTTGAGGTTAAGCGTTTTTATATTCAGGCGATGGTGCTTTGCCCCACAAGAGAGTTAGCGGATCAAGTATCAAAAGAGATTCGACGGTTGGCCCGTAGCACACATAACGTGAAAGTATTAACACTCTGTGGGGGGAAAGCGCTGGGCCCGCAAATAGGCTCGCTAGAACACGGTGCGCATATTATTGTGGGCACGCCTGGCCGCATAGAAGATCATATTAAAAAAGGCAGGCTGGCTTCCGATCAGCTGAAGTTATTGGTACTCGATGAGGCCGATCGTATGCTAGAGATGGGGTTTCAACCATCATTAGATACGATTATTGCCTCGTTGCCCAACAAAAGACAAACCTTGTTATTTAGCGCCACTTATCCCAAAGAAATTGCATCAATGGCTGAAAAAATAACGCATCAACCGCAGTTTATTGAGATCGACACAGAGCATCATGATAATGTAATTACAGAGCAGGTATATGAAATAGACGATGACCAGCACCGTCTGAACGCTATTCAACTGCTCATGTTAAAGTATGAACCGAGTTCTGCTGTTGTGTTTTGTAATACCAAGCGTGAAACCGAAATGATTGCTAATTATTTAAAAAAGCAAGGGTTCGTAGCTATGGCTTTGCATGGTGACCTCGATCAAAAAGAGCGAGACGAGGTATTGGTTCAATTTGATAATAAAAGTATTACTCTGATTATTGCGACGGATGTTGCGGCAAGAGGTTTAGATATCGATGCACTTGACCTAGTGGTCAATTATCAAATTGCTCGTGATCTTGATGTACATGTCCATCGTGTAGGACGAACAGGTAGGGCGGGAAGTAAGGGGTTGGCTTGCACCTTAGTCAATCAAAAAGAAAATTATAAATTAAATCTATTAGAAAAACATTTAGGCAAACCTATAACGATCAATGTATTGCCTGAATTAGAATCATTGACAGACAAGCCTAAGTTGCCCGAAAATCTTTCATTAAAAATAAATGGTGGAAAAAAGCAAAAGCTTAGACCGGGTGATATTCTTGGCGCGCTGACGGCAGGTAAAGACATTGACGCTCATGCGATCGGGAAAATTAACATTTTTGATTTTTTTAGCTATGTCGCCGTCAATCGAGAGATGATCAAAATAGCATTGGCGAAGATAAATCAAGGAAAAATTAAAGGCCGTCAATTTCAGGCTCGAAAAATATCACTGTAAAATTCTATAAGACGCAAAACACTATGATAAGTCGAGAGCATGAATTTCTATTAATGAGTTTAGGCCTTGTGCCGTTTATATTTGCTGCCGCCGCCGCATTGGCGGATATAAATAAGCTTTTTTTTATTACTGATATTAACCGCCTCATAGGCCTTTATTGCTTAGCGATAATTTCATTCATGAGTGGCGCTGTATGGGGTATGAGCCTGATGAGGCAATTGCCTGAAAAGCAATTAACGGCATTTAATTGGCATAGCAACAGCAAGTATTTTTATCTGAGTAATGCCTTAACTTTATCGGCCTGGTGCGGATTATTTTTTTCGCCTAACAGCCAGGTGTTTTTTATTATTTCATCAATATGCTTTTGTATTCTTTTATTAATAGATAGGCAATTCTACGAATTAAATATTATCGATAAAGGATATTTCAAATATAGACGTTTAATAACGATTGGTGTTTTAATTTGTTTAATAATAATTATAACTAAATGACTTGGACTATGATGCCAAAAATAGATGGCGTGGTTAACTGATGCTATTAAATTCGATTGCGGGCTTTGCTCGACTAAAGTACCAGCCTTGGCCATAGTCAACACCTAAATCTCTAAGGATTTCTGCTTGCTCTTTAGTTTCAATAAATTCAGCAACAGTCTTGATATTGGCAGCTTTATTTTGTCTGGCAATGCCTTTAATCATAGACCGAACGGTTTTTAGGTTTTCCACATGCCTGACAATTTTGCCAGATATTTTTATTATTTTAGGCGATGTATTTAATATTATATCAAGATTTGAATTACCCTCTCCAAAATCATCTATTGCAATAATGAACCCTTCTTTTTTTAAATGCTTTATTGCCCTGTTGTACATAAGTGGATTTAAAACTTCTCGTTGCTCGGTAAGCTCTAAAACAATATCGCTAGGATTCAACCCGTTTTCATTTACTAACGATAGAATCTTTTCTGCAAAATTAATATCAGTCAGTGAGCGAGGTTGCACATTTAAGAAAAGCAATGAGCCCTTCGCCGGTTTAAGTCCTGAAGAAAGCCCTGACTTTATGCATGCATAATCAATTTCACTAAATAATTGGCTGTGGGCAGCGTAGGTAAATAAAACTTCAGGATTGCCAAGTAAGCAGGGCGTTTTTGAGCGAGCCAATGCTTCATAGGCAATGGTGCAATCAGGCTCTTTAAGAGATACGATGGGCTGATAATGCGAAATAATGCTTCCGTCATTTAAATATTGAGCGAGGCTTGGTAGGTAAGTTGTGGATTGATTCGATAGATTATTTGATAATGTGAAATCAAGCACGGAGATCATATAGGATTTTATTTTATAAAGATCTTTATCATTGCTAAAAACTGCTTTAGCTCCTGAAAGTGCTGCAACGCGCTTACTAGTATTCTCATCTGCTGCACTTGAGAAAGTTGCTTTGCGGTCATAAATTGCTAATACATTATTACTCGGATAATTGGCTTTGATGAAATTGATTAATCCTAGGTCTAAGCTGCCCCCATATTCAGGAGGCCTTAAATTGATTATAACAGCAGAAAAATGATAAGCTGATAACAGCGCGGCGCAACCACCCCAATCGGTGGTGATAATAATTTCAGCCTCTAACGATGAGATTGTTTGCCTTATTTCATCGATGAAGATTTTTGATTCTGCAAATATTAATATTTTCATTTTTCAATTAATCAAAGTTGGCAGTATATTAGCAAACATCATATTATTTTAACTCACAAAGAGCAGGTATTAAACTATGTTAGTGTCTAAAGATGCGGCTTTATTACTTATTGGTTATCAGAATGACTATTTTTCAAAAGACGGCGTTCTCCAGCCGGTTGTGGATGAATCGTTACATACTAACCAAGTGTTGGCTAACACTATTTCTTTGATTGAGAAGCACGTCAACAATTTTGGGTTAATAATTGCCACGCCAATTGTTTTTACAGAGAATTATAAAGAATTAGATAAACCGATTGGTATTTTAAAGGTTTGCCAAGATTTAGGTGCTTTTCAGTCAAATTCTTCAGGGTCTGATATTATCAGTGATTTCGATGAATGGTCTAACGACATAACTATTGTGCCAGGGAAGACTGGGCTCAATGCTTTTTCTAACACAGATGTGGAGCGCTTGCTTAAAGGGAAGGGTATTAAAAGAGTGGTCATTGCCGGCGTAGTCACATCTGCTTGTATTGATTCCTCTGCGCGTTCGGCCTCTGAGAAAGGATTTGAGGTAATTGTTTTATCCGACTGCACCGCGGGTAGAAATAATTTTGAGCAAGAATTTTATTGTAATGACATATTTCCAATGTTTGCCCATGTGAAGTCTTCAAAAGAATTACATATTGCAGATTAAGATTTACAAGACTTTGATTATGGGAGATGTTCACTATGAATGAAAAAATGTATGACATAGTCATATATGGCGCCACTAGTTTTGTTGGCCAAATTATTAGTCATTACATGGTAAAACAGTATGGCTGTGATAATTTACGCTGGGCCATAGCGGGTCGGTTAATGGCAAAGTTGATGGACTTAAAACAATCGTTGGGGAGTTCGGCAGAAAATTTAGCGGTGCTAACCGCGGAAGCGAACGATTTAGAAGCTTTGACGACTCTATGTCACTCGACGCAAGTTATACTTTCTACGGTAGGCCCTTATGATTTGTATGGTGAGCCGCTCGTACAGGCTTGCTGTCAAACGGGAACCGATTATTGCGACCTAACCGGTGAGATGCATTGGATTAAGCGCATGCAGGAAAAATACAGTGAGATCGCTGTAAAAAGTGGCGCTCGCATTGTCCATGCCTGTGGTTTTGATTCAATACCGTCTGACTGCGGTGTCCATTTTTTGCAAAAGCATTCCACGCAGAAGTACGGCAAAGCCTGCTCGAGAATAAATATGGGAGTGAAACGCATATCCGGCGGTTTATCCGGTGGTACGATTGCCAGCATGCTCAATATGATGAAACAAATTATAAAGGATCCCTCGCTTAGAAAGGAGTTGGGTAATCCCTACTCCTGCTGTCCTCCTAACCATGGTTTTACCGCGCGGCAAGCCAATATTTCAGTGGCCTATGATGAGCATGCTAAAAGTTGGCTGGCACCATTTATGATGGCAGCTATTAATTGCCGTATTGTGCATCGGTCTAATGCCCTGTCGGATAAGACCTATGGTGAACAATTTTACTACCAAGAAGCGACTTTAACCGGTGACAGCAAAGCGGGTGAGAAAAGAGCTAAGCGGATGGCCACCGGCTTTAAGCTTTTTAATCTGGCGACAGCGATGAGTCCGATCCGTTGGCTACTCGAACGCTTCGTCTTAGCAAAACCGGGTGAAGGCCCTAGTCCAGAAGAGCAATTAAATGGCGAGTTTGATTTACGCTTCCGTGGCCAGACGGAGCAAGGCGATGTCGTTAAGGTTAAGGTCACCGGTGATCGTGACCCAGGTTACGGTTCAACGGCTAAAATGATCAGCCAAGCGGCGATGTGTTTAGCGTTTGATATTGACCAGCAAACGTCTGGCGGGTTTTGGACGCCAGCTACTTTATTGGGCGATACCTTAATCGAACGTTTACAGGCGCATGCCGGCTTAACGTTTGTAGTGCTAGAGGACTAATTATTTTTCGTGCAGAGCGACCTTGTCGAATTGAATGCCAAGCCAGCCATCTAAAAGAAAGTTACGAATGTTGCTATGATCGTCACCCTCAGGATGAGCCATAACATCGTCGCGATAATAGTGACCAAACAACGACAAGGTTTCCATTTCACTTAAGTTATTTAGCTGAGCAAAAGCAAAAATTTTGCACGAGCCTTCATTGCTACCGGCCGGATTATTAATTGTTCCGTTGCTGAATTGGCTGGGCATGTAATCATAGTGCTGATCGATAACGGCCATGACCTGCTCGAACTCCACACTCTCTGGCGCTGCACGGCATTGCTCGATTAATTGACTAATATCCATAATGCTTGGCCTTATTAATAGTGCGATAAAAAAGATAATGGCATCGATTATAAGTGGATCGTCTGGTATTCGCTAGTTACCGACGGCAGTTAAAATAATTACTAGGCTTTAATACTGTGTTAGGAATGTGTTTGCCGTGAATCCGCTACTGCATCAGGGGCGTAAAAATCATTTTAACGATCAGTCGGAGCGCGCATTTTGGATACATGGTTAGACGGCATTATAAAAAAAACCTTGGCATCAGAAATAATGACCAAGTTGTTGATGAATACGATTCCAAAAGCGGATCTTTTTCTTATGAAGCACAGCCGCGGCTGGATCAACACTGCAATGCAGTCACTGGTCTTGATTGAAACTATTGGCGCTAAAAGTACTCAGAAACGCGAAATTGTCACCCTTTGCATGCCAGACGGCGAGCAACTGCTATTGGTTGGCTCAAACTGGGGCCGTAATCGCCCCCCTGCATGGTATTTTAATCTTAAGGCTTATCCAACCGTTGAAGTGACGTTTAAAGGCTATCGGGGATTGATGAATGCGAGGGAAATAACCGGTGATCAGCGCGATAGGCTTTGGTCAAAATTAGTCGCTTACAACCCTCAATACGCGCACTACCAGCAGCAATGCTCGCGGTTGTTACCGATTATGCAGTTGAGCCGGATGGCCGAATAACATTCTGACACTGAGCACAGTAGTATAACCGTCGTGCGCTAATCTCAACTCGTTTAATACTTGTACCGCATTGATAACAGGCCTTTCCATCACGCTCAAAGGTCGCAAAGCGATAGGCCTCTTTGTGCTGACCCTGACTTTTTAATCGGCCATGAAACTTAACCGGATTAGTGATGCCACCGGTCTGATAAGCGCGCTGTGTAATAGCCAGTGTGCAGCGGGCTAACTTTCCTAGTTCCGCCAATGATAATTCGATGGGCTTAGACCAAGGTGATAAACCCGCAAAAAACAGTATCTCAGTGCGTAAGTAATTGCCGATACCGGCGATAAAATGTTGATCTAAGTAGAGGCTGGCCAATGACCGGCGATTGAATGAGGGGCTTTGCAGCTGGTGTAAAATATCCCGCCAATGAAGGCTTGGGTCAAGAATATCAGGCCCCAAGCGTTGTAAAAATGGGTGTGCTTGCAACGCATCATCGTCGAGAATCGCAATCTCGCTAGCGCTATAAAGCCAAGCACTGTGAGTGCGGGTATGCAGAGCAATACGCAAGCTGCGGTTGGTTGAGGGCCGCTTATCACGCAGGGTAGTATACCAGCGGCCGTACAGCTGGTTGTGACTGTAAAGCGTTAAGCCGTTATCAAATCGAGTTAGCAAGGCTTTGCCGCGAGGCCTCACCGCTTCCACTCGCGCACCAGTGAGTACCGGCCGATAACGTCGCAAGCCGGCAGGCTGAAAAAAACAGCGGTCAATGACTTCGCCGTCGAGAATGGCCGCAATTTTATCGGCAGCTCGTTTAATTTCGGGCCCTTCAGGCACTGATGTTTGCTCTGATTATCACGTCGAAATTCGCCACCGTTAGTTTGTTGGTAGTCTTTATACGCAGTGAAGGGCAAAGCTGATTGCTGGCTTGCAGAAATATTTCTACTGATAAGGACTCAAGCGCTACAGAAGACAATTTTTCGACTGCTTAATGAGATTTCTTCAAAAGGTCGGCGCTCAGAGCCTATAAACGTCTCATGAAAACCAAGCGTGACGGCCAAATTGATTGGGCGATACTTGTTGCCCCGTCGATATATAAAAATCTAAGCCATTGAATAAGGTCTTCAGGTATCTGGTGAGTTGGGGTTTGACATAAAAGAAGAAGCCAAAAAAGCGATACATACTATTGCTCGGTAAAAACAAGGGTGTAAGTGTTATCTCTAATGTTGGTTTATCTTTATCAACGATAATATTCCACTCAACATTTGTCTTAATATTTCGATGAGTAATCATTAGGTCATATCCAGACTCGTGCCATCGAGTGATTTTACGGGTGAAGACTTTGCCATTCAAATATACCAGTTTATCGACTGCATTATCGCCCGGCCATTCAACAGGAATATTCTCTTTACAGAAAGGGTGAAAGTTTTTGAGGTTGCCGGCCTCAGTAATTACTGAAAACAGCTTTTCTTCAGAACAGTCAAATGACTGACAATAGCTTGTTTTATACTTCATAATTATTACTTAGTTCTTTCTCAACCTAGCCACACCTAAACTTAAAAGCCCCGATAGAAAGAGAGTGATACCTGCTGGGAGCGGGATTGATACTAAACCTATATCACCATCATGAACAGGCCAAATAAAAGAATGACTATAATTGGTAGTTGTTTGCTGGTAACCGCTACTCCAGATAAACCCCCATACACCATTATTATTTGCTGGAGTGTCAGTCCAATAAAGTGACGGCTGAATGTTGTTAAAAGGTCCAATATTGGGTGCTGAAATTGATGTATTTCCTAGGGTGCTATAAAAAAGGTTGCCTATTTCACTTTGATTGCAATTCCAACGATGACAAAAAGGACCTCGTGAGGGCAGGCGCCAGTTGGAATGATCGCTATAGATGAAATTATCAACCCAGGATATGGATTGACTCCAAGTCATTCTGCCATCGATACCAAAACCGCTTGTCTGGGCATAATTAGCATCTTGAAGCCAAGTAATATCTAAAACATCATCATAGATAAGCCCATCGCCTCTATCGTATAAAGCACCAAAAGCCTGTGAGCTACATAGAAGTAAAAATATAAGACTACGCATCTTTAACTCTCAACTTAACACCAATTAAACCCACAAGCCCCGACAGAAATAACCAGATACCTGATGAAAGTGGGACTGGGTTACCAATGTCACCATCGTGGACTGCCCATGCATGCCTTAGCCTGTACTTTTTGGTATCACCTTGACGGCCATCCCAAAAACTAAAGTGCCAAGCTCGAGCTGTATTAACTGAAGACTCCATGCCTGACCAGTATCTATACGTTACTTCAGATCCAATTTGTACGTGATTAAATGGACCGGTAAAAATCGAAGAACCACTCAAACCTGAGGTGTTTTCAAGTGTTTCATAAAATAAGCTTCCCATTTCGCTGCCATTACAATCAAAACCACTAGAAATATCGTTTCCTTGGAAATGGCAGCTAGCGTCAGGTTGTAATGTAGTAGGAAGGCGCCAATCACTTTGACCGTTCAGTGTGAGGTTGGCAGCCCAAGTGCTAGCGTCATCCCAGTTC
>PBSZ01000085.1 GCA_002726445.1 Cellvibrionales bacterium
ATTGTCATTACTCGGCGAGGCAATGGTAATCGCCGCACCCATACCCGAGTGATTTTGACAATAATAAAATAAGCTTGGCGTATCCTCTGTCACGACGATAGTGATACTGGACGAAGTGGTAGTGACATTATCTTGGTAGTTAACGCCGCCTCCCCAACTGCCGTTATCGGTTGTCGATAAACGTAGCGGATGGTAACTAGGAAAACCCGTAAACACATAGGTGTTACCCACCGTCAATTGCAATTCTGCGCGACTGGCACCATCAATAAAGTAAGCGCCACCGGAGGCAGTCACATTGAAGGTAATCGTCTCGGCTTGGCTTGATGCGGAGTAAACTAGAATGAAAGTAAAACTCAAAAAAATGCGTTTAATGGTAGAAGCTAACATAGTAGGCCTTATTATTTATAATGAAGAGAGCGGCATAAACGTTTAATTAGTAACTTATTTTACGGCGCTTCCCTCAGCCTAGATCAATGTCAGATTTCACCTTATCAACTGATCAAAAAAAACACAAGTTCAATTTCTAAAAAGAAAACGATCCCAGCAATAGCATGCTAATTTTCAATGACTTAAAAACTATTACTCAGGCATAATATAATTACGAATAATACCCGCTGTCAAAATTTGAGGCAGAACTACGGGGGGAGTGTCAGGCGCATAATACACGTATAAAGGCACGCCATTACGATTGAACTCAGCTAAATATGCCGTAATCGCCGCATCACTGTTGGTCCAATCCCCTTTCATATAGCGAACGGACTCGGTCTTAAAAAGCTTTTTGACGGTATCAGTTGATAAAGCAATGCGCTCATTCAACTTACAGGTAATACACCAATCGGCGGTCATGTTAACGAAAACCGCTTCACCATTGGCAAGCGCTGTCGCTAATTGCTGAGCGTCATAAACTTCTCCCATCGAGTCATCGATAGACTGCTGTTGATCGCTGGCCAGTTTATTTTGCGGGTCACTGACATAACCTCGATCAAGACCACCGGCAACAATAGCCACGCCTATGGCTAAACCCGCACTCAATAGCAGCAATAATCCTTGCAAAAAACGCGTCGATGTTTGACCGGCAGAGGATAGCTGTCTAAGCCTCAGTAACCACAGAGTAACGGTTAACATCACCAATCCCACTAACAAAAGCGCTACCGCATCGACATTGGTTTGACGGGAGAACACCCACAGCAGCCAAACAACGGTTAAATAAATAGGGAACGCTAACAGTTCTTTAAACGTCACCATCCATTGACCCGGTTGAGGTAACACTGCAGCTAAGCGTGGAATAAACGCGATTAATAAAAAAGGCAATGCCAAGCCAAGGCCCATTACCGCAAAAACCAGTAACGCGATAAGCGTGGTTTGACTCAAAGCAAAGCCCATCGCGCTACCCATAAAGGGCGCCGTACAGGGTGTTGCTACAACGGTGGCTAACACACCAGTGAAAAATGAACTTCGCCAATGCTGCTCATTGTGGCCCGCAATAGACGAACCAACATTTTGCAAAGAGGATCCTAGCTCGATAAAGCCAGACAGCGATAAACCTAACACAAATAGTAAGTAAACTAAAAAAGCCACAAACCAAGGCGATTGTAACTGAAAGCCCCAGCCAATTTGTTCGCCAAAAAATCGGACAGCGAGCAACACCGCTGCAATAAAAACAAAACTAATGATAACCCCTGCCGCATAGGCAAGACCGTGTTGTTGTCGAATAATCGCCGATTGCTGACCCGACTCCACTAAGCTAAGAATCTTCAACGATAGAACCGGAAATACACAGGGCATGGCATTTAAAATAATACCGCCCAATAAGGCAAAGACTAAGGCATACACAATATTAATTGATTCATTGTCGGGCAATTGACCAGCATTATTCAATAACCCACTCTTTGCGGCTAGCGACGCCATCACAACGGCAGGCAACTCACCTTCACGAACAACAAATTCAACCGCCGAGGTAGCATCGCTCTTATCAGAGGATGGCAATGACAGCAGGACAGGCAATAGAGACGGTGAGTCTTTTAAGTAGGGGTCAACTTTAGCGCGAATTAATAAGAAATCGTCCACCACGCTAACCGTCGGTGTATCACTGTTATCAATCACGTCAGCCTGACCCAAAAACACCTGCGGCGGACGATCAATGAGGGGCAAATCTTCAAGCGGCACACTGATTTCTAAAAAATCACTCATGCGATAACTTGCCTGCGCCCTGTAAATGAGTGAAGGCAATAGCTTTGCCCGTTGATCAAAGCGTTTATCTGCTTGACCATTATTTACAGGCGGTTGATGATAAACGGGTAAGCGTAATTGCAATTCGGCAGTGCCGGGTATACAGATCTCTTTGCACAGCAGCCATTGGGCCTGCGCCTTTAGGGTTATTTCAGTCGGCGATGAATCGTTATTTTTGGCCGAGGGAGGAATGGCTAGCTGACTAAAAAGCCATGTTTCACCGTGATAACCATAATTAGTTGCGCCTTGATAATCGATACGTTCGGGCACTGGCCACTCTAGATCACCGACGCGAAAATCAGCCGGCAACTGCCAGTTTAGCTGACTGGCAATGCCGGTATCACCTGGGTTTTTCCAATACGTATGCCAGCCCTCATCGGGTATAATTTTTAAGGCAAATCGGGCGCTCTGACCGGCCACTAGATAAGGTCTTTCACTGACAAGACTAACGCTTACCTGCGGTTGCTCAACTGACTCACTCTCGACCCATGCTTGCGAAGCTGGGACAAACGCCAATACAAAAACAACATTAAACAGACCGACAATCAAACCACGTTGAAACATATGCATACTAAACCTTAATAGAAAAGCCATTTTTTCAATTACTTACACAAACTATAAGGCCTTATGACCAATAACGACAGCTTCATAGACAGATAAATGTCGACAATAGTGCCCTATTTTTGATGATAAATGCTACTTTCATCCCAGTCCTGGTCAGCATTAAGAAATATAATTGTAAATAGCGCATCACCCACCCCAAATAGGTTGATTTTCAATCTATTTGGGGTGGTTTTTTGACGTAAATCGTTGTTATATTGAATTTTTTTCACAGAAGATGCACTTGCCTTTATACTAACATTGAGTATTATTAGTCCAAGCGCGAAAATAACCCGTAAAATAAGGAACCTTGATTGAAATTTACAATCTCAAAGGTTGTATCAGTGCTAAAGTCTATTCATAAACTTGAAAGCCATGTAAGAATTTAAGACACAAAATGACCACCCCTAAGGAGAATCAGTAATGCAAGATAAAGTATTCAGCAATCAAAAAGTCGGCATCGGTTCAGCGATAGAGACCAATAAAGTTCTTCGTAATACCTATCTGCTACTTTCCATGACCCTAATGTTCAGTGCCGTCTCAGCAGGCGTTTGCATGGCGATGAATATCGGTCATGGCACCTCTTTAATCATGTCATTAGCAGCACTGGGGTTAATCTTCTTTGCTCTACCGCGCACGCAAAACTCCAGCAACGGAATTTGGGTAGTGTTTGCCTTTACTGGCTTGATCGGCGGCTCACTCGGTCCAATGCTTAACCATTACTTAGCAATGGCGAATGGTGCGCAACTAATTTCGCAAGCGCTCGGCGGCACTGCGCTAGTGTTCTTTGGCTTATCCGGCTATGCGCTCACCACCAAGAAAGACTTTTCTTTCATGGGCGGTTTTTTGATGATTGGCCTACTAGTCGCCATCGTTGGCTCTATTGCCAATATATTTTTACAAATTCCCGCAATGTCCTTAGCTATCTCAGCCGGTATTGTATTAGTCATGTCAGGTCTTATCCTGTTTGATACTAGTCGAATCATAAACGGCGGTGAAACCAATTACATTCGTGCGACCGTGTCATTGTATTTGAACATTGTAAATTTATTCACCTCAATGCTGCATTTACTAGGCGCAATGGACGACTAGAGCGATTTCCAATCGCCAAATGAAAAGCCTCGCCTTGCGGGGCTTTTTTTTGTCCATAGATATGCATTATAGTGAACAGCGATAAAACCCATTTAGCGTTTAATCATTCACTTTAGCTGCGAGCCGCCTGTGAGCCAAACACCAATAGAACATCGCTTCGCACAATACATACGCATTATCGGCAAAGGTAAAACCGGCCGACGCTCATTAACCGTGGACGAAGCACAAGCCGCTATGGATCACATCTTAGCGGGCGACATCGAACAAGTGCAGTTAGGCGCTTTTTTAATGGTACTTAGGGTCAAGGAAGAATCCGCGGAAGAAATTGCTGGATTTGTTATGGCCTGCAGAGCGTCAATAAATAAAGCTATGATTGAAGACATGATTTTACCTGACCTCGACTGGCCATCTTATGCAGGAAAAAAACGGCAACCGCCATGGTTTATTTTAACGGCACTACTTCTGGCCCAGTCAGGCTATCGCATATTTATGCATGGCAGCAGTGGCCACACCACTAACCGACTCTATACTGAAACCGTGTTAACCGAATTGGGAATTAACCCCGCTGATAGTTGGAACGACTGCCAACAACAGTTGACAAGTCGCAACTTCAGCTATTTGCCACTTGAAAAATTTTGCCCGGAACTGCAACAAATTATCGACTTGCGACCGCTACTCGGCTTGCGGTCACCCGTTCACACTTTGGTTCGCTTACTCAATCCCCTTGGTGCCGATACCAGTTTACAGAGTGTTTTTCATCCGGCTTACAGTGACACCCATCATCAAGCGGCTCGATTGCTTGGCCAAAAGAACGCTGCCGTCTTTAAGGGTGAAGGCGGAGAGGTAGAATGCCGACCCTATGCCGATATAGCGGTTAAGCGTATTTATCAGCAGCAAACTGATCACTACTCAATTAAGCGAACGCTGAGTCAAGCTGAAGAAATACCGGTTGGTAGCAAGGTTCTAACTGCACTCTGGGAAGAAAATGAATCCAACCCCCAAGGCCTAGAAACCGTTTTAGCGACCACCGCCGTGGCGTTACACACCATGGGTGTTAGAGAAGATTTTCAATCGGCTAAAGAACAGGCTAGGCAGCTATGGGAAAATCGCAATGCAACCATTAACTAGACTAATTACGGTTTAGGCAAGCATTGCGCTGAATTAAACCGCTAGTGACTTTGATAACCATCGGGGTTATTTGACTGCCAGCGCCACGCATCTCTTGCCATCGCCTCAAGATCAAGCTCAGCCTGCCAATTTAATGCTTGCTTAGCCAAAGAAGCATCGGCATAGCAAATAGCGGCATCGCCCGGACGACGACTCACCAGCTGATAAGGAATGGTTTGGCCGCAAGCTTTCTCAAAAGCTGCCACCATATCTAACACTGAATAACCGATGCCGGTACCCAAGTTATACGCAACAATACTAGGTTCAGTGGCCAGCTTTTTCAATGCGGCTAAGTGGCCTTTGGCCAAGTCAACCACATGAATATAATCGCGCACGCCAGTGCCATCATGGGTGGGATAATCGCTGCCAAATACCGACAGCGAAGCTAATTTTTTCACGGCCACTTGAGAAATATAAGGCATTAAGTTGTTCGGAATATCCTTAGGGTCTTCACCAATTAGACCGCTTTCGTGAGCACCGACAGGATTAAAATAACGCAGTAAGATAACATTCCAGCGCGCATCAGCGGCGGCTAAATCACGCAGCATATCTTCAATGAATAATTTACTTCGGCCATAAGGGTTGACCGCAGAAAGCGGGAACTGCTCAGTAATAGGCACTGACTGAGGGTCGCCATAAACCGTGGCCGAAGAACTAAACACTAAGTTAAATACCTGATGCTTTTGCATGGCCGCTAACAATACTTGGGTGCCATAAATATTATTATCATAATATTTTAGCGGTTCTTTAACCGACTCGCCCACCGCCTTTAATCCTGCAAAATGTATCACCGCGGAAAAATCATGCTCACTGAATAATTGATCAAGCTGAGCCTGATCACGGATATCCGCCTGACTAAACTCGACCGTTCGACCCGTAATCTGCTCTACTCGCTCTAAAGCCAAGGTATCGCTGTTGCTGAGATTATCAACGACAACGACTTCGTAACCGGCTGATAATAATTCAACGCAACAGTGGCTACCGATATACCCCGCCCCACCTGTGACTAAAATCTTGTTCATTAACAATGTCCTAAAATAATAAGCGTATAAAAAAGAATATGCGGATAGCCCTGTGTTTATCTCAGCAAAACAGTCAATTGAAGAAATATTTCTGTTGACTTAGCCTGCAAATATCATGCATTTCTATTATGATAGTTGAAATCTTGCCGAAGTTGTCGGTTTTTCTAGACCGCCGACAGGGAAATTTACATTTACATATAAAACAAGTACTTATGAGCATACCTTCGATTGAATTTGACCCTGATAAGTACTCGCAGCAGTTGGCTAAAAAAGTGGACTGGGTTGTTGACTTGCTGGCCGCACTGAATCCCCCGCAAGCCACCATTTTTGAATCACCGCCTATCCATTTTAGAATGCGAGCAGAATTTCGAATCTGGCATGACAAACAAACTGCCGTGCCGCATTGCTTCTATGCCATGTTTGAGAAAAACAACCCAAAGCAGCCTGTTAGAGTCAATCACTACCCAATTGGTTCGACGCGAATCACAAGTTTAATGCAGCCTTTGCTTGAAGCGATTAACGCATCTTCTAACTTATGTCACAAACTATTCCAGCTAGAGTTTCTTAGCACGACCAGCGATGAATGCTTAGTGAGCCTAATCTACCACCGCCAACTAGACGATGAATGGTACCGTGCGGCATTAATACTCGAGCAGACATTCAACATTCATATTATCGGCCGTGCTCGCAAACAGCGTTTAGTGGTGTCACGCGATTACGTTCATGAATGCTTACATATCAACGGCAAAGCCTTTCATTACTTACAACAAGAGAACAGCTTTACACAACCTAACGCGGCTATTAATCGACAAATGATTAGTTGGGCCTGCAACGCTATAGGAGCAGTGCAAAACCGCGACCTGCTCGAGCTTTATTGTGGCAACGGTAACTTTACGATTCCACTAGCCGGTTACTTTCGCCACGTCATTGCCACCGAGATTGCTAAACCCAGCATTAAAACAGCGACCAAGAACTGCCAACTCAACCACGTCGACAACATACAGTTTATTCGTCTTAGCGCCGAGGAAACGACCGCTGCGCTGAATCAAGAGCGTGAATTTCGTCGTTTAGAGGGCATATCGCTAGCAGACTATGACTTTTCAACGGTATTAGTCGACCCACCTAGAGCGGGCCTTGATCAAGCTACCTTACAGCTAGTTGCACAATTTGAAACTATCATTTATATCTCTTGTAACCCGCTTACACTGAAAGAGAACTTAGAAACTTTATCGCAATCACACAACATCGAAGATTTTGCCATCTTTGACCAGTTCCCCTATACCGAGCATTGCGAAAGCGGTGTAATATTAAAGAAACTGGCCTAATCCTTAATAGTCATCGACTAAGTGAGATAAATCAACATGAAGGACGCACGATTAACGGAATCAGAAATTCACGCACAGGCAGCCCAATTAAGCGATTGGCAACTGACTGAAAGTGGCCTAGTACGGCAATTTACATTTGCTGACTTTACCCTTGCCTTTGAATTTATGCAGCAAGTGGCTGTGTTAGCAGAACGTGCCAATCACCACCCTGAGTGGTCTAATGTTTACAGCAAAGTCGATATCACCTTAACTACACATGAATACCAAGGGGTTAGCCAACGCGACTTTGACTTGGCCAATGCCATTAATCGCATTAGCTTGTAAGCGCAATAATATTTCTCACACGATAGATCTGATAGGAAGCCATTATGAAAACACTCTTCGATCTAACTCAGTTATATAAACGCTTGCAACTTGGGTTTAAAAATAGATTATCTACAGCGCTTACCCTGCTAATAATCAGCTATTGCAGTCATACATTCAGTCTTGAGCTACAAACTAGCTTGCCATCCTTAACGATCAAAAGTTATGGCGAAATCGTATTAGGAGACAACTCAACTGAAAAATTAAGCAACAAGAAAGCCACGTTCATCCCTTGGTCTTCAGAACAATTAACGGGGACAGTCACCCTATTACAAGTTTTAGCCGCCTCACAAAAAGCCGCTGATTTAAATAAGCGCTACCTCGATCAATTCAGTGCCC
>PBSZ01000086.1 GCA_002726445.1 Cellvibrionales bacterium
CACCCACGCTGCCAAGGTTAGTGCCTCGATTCAAGCAATGTCTCGACATGGTTTGTTCACCAATTAATTGGACGCGTTTTCTTCAATAAGTGATCGTACTTGCTCAGCAACAGCGTCAGTGGTAATACCAAAATGCGCATACAAATCACTGGCGGGGGCTGATTCACCAAAAGTAGTCATGCCAACAATGCGGCCATCAAGACCGACATACTTATACCAAAAATCAACATGAGCCGCTTCAACCGCAACGCGATTAAGCAGTTGTGCGGGTAGCACTGATTCACGATAAGCTGCATCTTGCCGATCAAACAGACTGGTCGATGGCATGGATACTACGCGAATGTGATAGCCCTCATCGCTGAGTTGCTTCGCAGCCTCGACGGCTAATTCTAGCTCAGAACCAGTACCGATAATAACAGCATCGATTTCATCAACTTGCTCAGCCCCTGCTAGCAACACATAACCGCCCTTGGCGATATTAGCCACTTGTTCAGCGTCTCTAGGCTGGTGAGCCATGGCTTGACGGGTGAATATCAATGCAGACGGACCTTGATTGTCTTCAATAGCCGACTTCCAAGCCACAGCAGACTCAACTGTGTCGCAGGGACGCCAGGTGCTTAAGTTAGGTGTGTTACGCAAATTGGCTATTTGCTCAACCGGCTGGTGAGTAGGGCCATCTTCACCAAGACCAATCGAGTCGTGGGTATAAACCAAAATACTGCGCTGCTTCATGATCGCCGCCATCCGCACCGCGTTTCGCGCATACTCCATAAACACTAAAAAAGTTGCGCCGTAGGGGATAAAACCACCGTGCACAGCCATGCCATTCATAATCGCTGACATGCCAAACTCGCGGACCCCGTAATAAATATAATTACCACCCGGATCTGCCGCCGTTATGCCTTTTGAATCTGCCCAGATAGTGTTATTGGAACCCGCCAAATCGGCTGAACCGCCGAGTAATTCTGGTAGCATCGGCCCGAATGCATCAAGGCAGTTTTGCGAGGCTTTTCGGCTTGCGATACTCGCGCCTTCCGCCTGACATTGGGCAATATAAGCATCGGCCTGAGCGGAAAAGTCAGCCGGCAATTCACCCGCGACCCGACGACGATATTCTGCAGCTAATTCAGGATAGGCCTTAGCATAGGCATCAAAGCGCTGCTGCCATTCGGCTTCAAGCTCAGCGCCTTGCGACGTTGCATCCCATGCTTGATAGAGGTCTTCAGGAATTTCAAAAGCCGCATGCGGCCAAGCTAATTCTTTCCTGGCGGCGATAACCTCATCAGGGCCTAAGGCGGCGCCATGGACGCCCGAAGTACCTTGCTTATTGGGTGAGCCAAAACCAATGATGGTTTTACAGCAAATTAATGTGGGTTTATTGGTTTCAGCGATAGCTTGATCGGTCGCGGCCTTAATCGCATCGGCGTCATGACCATCCACGTTAGCAAGTACTTGCCAACCGTAAGCCTCAAACCTGGCGGGGGTATCATCGGTAAACCAGCCTTCAACCTCGCCGTCAATCGAGATGCCATTATCGTCGTAATAGCAGATTAATTTGCCCAATCCCAAGGTCCCAGCGAGCGAGCACGCTTCGTGAGAAATACCCTCCATTAAGCAACCGTCGCCCAAGAATGTGTATGTTTTGTGATCAACTATGCCATGGCCTGCTTGGTTGAATTGTGCGGCCAAGACCTTCTCTGCCAACGCCATACCCACCGCGTTAGTGATGCCTTGACCTAAAGGTCCCGTTGTTGTCTCAACACCTGGCGCATAGCCGTATTCGGGGTGACCCGGAGTTTTAGCATGTAACTGGCGAAAGTTTCTCAATTCCTCAAGCGGTAAGTCGTAGCCGCTTAAATGCAGCAATGAGTAAATCAGCATCGAGCCGTGACCATTCGACAGAACAAAACGATCACGGTTATGCCAATCTGGATTGGCTGGGTTATGGCTTAAATAGTCATTCCACAATACCTCTGCAATATCTGCCATGCCCATTGGTGCGCCTGGGTGTCCAGAGTTCGCTTGTTGGACAGCGTCCATCGATAATGCTCGAATTGCATTTGCTAATTCACGGCGTGAGGCCATTTAAATTACTCCTAATATGAGGGGGCTAAATCAGATTACGAAACATTGCTAGCTTCATTAAAAAGTAGGCCATTAAAAAAACGGCTATTGTCGCCTAACACGGCGCTTTGAGCAATTTGTTTACTCATTTTTACGCCTTTGTGGCGCCAGAATTCTTATTTCATTCTTTAATTGGGTTATTAATTGGTAATATTTATGGCATTTATATTCATTAGAAGGCAAAAGTCATAGTCGAATAGCAATTAACCCTTATTATCAATGGCAAGCGAACGGTTAATGCTAAAATTACGTTTAATTGGGCATTCGCTGTTTGACTGACGGCAGAGGAATTAGGCATGGTTTCAATATTCAATCAGCAGTGGGAAAAAATAGCGCTATCTGATGGCTTTATCGCTGCACTTGATCAAAGCGGTGGAAGTACGCCAAAAGCGCTTGAAATTTATGGCATCCACCCCAGTGACTATGACTCTGATAGCATGATGTACGAGACTGTGCACAAGATGCGAAGTCGAATTGTCACTAGCCCCTGCTTTAACGGCGAACGAATATTAGCAGCAATACTGTTTGAGGATACGCTACACCGAGATATTAATGGACTCAATTCTGCTAATTATCTCTGGCAAGAAAAAAACGTTGTGCCATTGATTAAAGTTGATAAAGGCTTGCTTGATGAAAGCGACGGCGTACAGCTGATGAAACCCATGCCAGAACTCAATGGCCTGTTAACGCTGGCTAAAAATAAGCAAGTGTTTGGCACCAAAATGCGCTCAGTGATTAAAGCGGCTAATAATGAGGGTATTATCCAGCTGGTTAACCAGCAATTTACCGTCGCAAAAGAAATTATCGCTGCAGGCTTAGTTCCTATTATTGAGCCAGAAGTCGACATTCATGCTGATGATAAGTCCGATATTGAGAGTCTATTAAGGGCCGCATTATTGAACGAGCTTAATGCGCTCACAGCTGATCAAACCGTAATGCTAAAACTTACCTTGCCAAACCAAACTAACTTCTACCAAAACTGTATAAGCCACAGTAATGTACTGCGCGTAGTCGCTTTATCGGGCGGTTATGATCGCAGTGAAGCGAATCAAAAGTTAACGGCTAACCAAGGTATGATTGCCAGCTTCTCAAGAGCGCTAACCGAAGGTCTTCGCCACCAGCTTAACGATGTCGAATTTAATCAACAACTAGACAACAGCATAGAAGCGATATTTTTAGCCTCTCAAACCTAATCTAAAAAGCCTGCTAGGCGAATAAAGTCACTGTTTTCAACGCTTATTTAATCATTGTTATTCTGCTAGAATAATCATCTAAACAGCAGTATGACTGCTTAAAATTATTCATTAAAAAAAGCAGGTTATATGGAATTTGTTGTTGGGCAACGCTGGGTCAGCCAAGCTGAACCTCAATTAGGCCTAGGCCTCATCACTGAAGCTGATGGTAGACATATTACCGCCGCTTTTCCCGCCGTCGAAGAAGAACGCATGTATGCCGCTAGCAGTGCTCCGCTAGCCAGACTGCTTTACCAAATTGGCGAATCCCTAACAGATATTGATGGCAATACATTAACCGTGATTGCGATTGAAAAAGTCAATCAACTCAATTACTACCTTACCCGTGATAGCGCAGGCCAAGAACATATAGTGCCCGAGGCAAAAATATCGGCTGTCATCGAGTTAAGCACGCCTTCGCAGCGACTTTTTAGCGGTCAATTTGATAAGAACAGTGCTTTTGAGCTACGGGCAGCCACAATAGACTGGCGGCATCAACTGCAGTCTTCAGAAGCGCGAGGAATGCTTGGGCCAAGAACTAACTTACTGCGGCATCAAATTTATATCGCACAAGAAATAGCTTCTCGATATGCTCCTAGGGTATTACTAGCGGATGAAGTAGGCCTCGGAAAAACCATCGAAGCTGGGATGATTTTGCATCATCAATTACAGACTGGCCTTGCCAGCCGTGCGCTCATTGTGGTGCCTGAACCCTTGCTGCATCAATGGTTAGTTGAAATGCTACGGAAGTTCAACCTGCATTTTTCATTATTTGATTTGCAACGCCACCAAGCTCTCGAAGAAGCCGGCGAAGAAAACCCCTTTGAATGTGCTCAGTTGATAATCTGCAGTGTCGACCTGCTTTGTGACGAACAAAAAATAGCACAGCAAGCAATAGCAGCTGAGTGGGATATTCTCATCGTCGATGAAGCCCATCACTTACAGTGGTCTGAAAACAGTGTCAGCCAAGAATATCAAGTAGTAGAATCGTTAGCGGCTAAGAGTAACGGATTATTACTGCTGACCGCGACGCCAGAACAAGTCGGCATTGACAGTCATTTCGCACGACTACGACTGCTCGACCCAGCACGGTTTCATGATCTAAATCATTTTATTGAGGAGCAGCAACAATTTGTTGATTTAAACAGCCTTGTTAGCTCGCTCAACAATCAACAGCCACTCAGCGACGAGCAGTCAACTGTTTTACAAAGCTACCTCAGTGACACCAATGGCTATGATGGAACCGATAGCAAAATCAATAAAACCATCATTAAAAAGTTACTCGACCACCATGGCACTGGGCGGGTGTTATTTAGAAATACACGAGCAGCTATTCAAGGTTTTCCTGTCCGTATTCAACAAGGCTATCCATTAATTAGGCCCGATCAACTTAATGGACCTATTGGCCTTTATCCAGAACAAGCACTTCAAGCTGAAAATCTAGACTGGCTAGCCACAGACCCTCGTGTCGAATGGCTAGAACAGCAGTTAAAAGCACTTAAGGGTGAAAAAGTTCTCTTAATATGCGCGAGCGCCGGCACCGCGATTGACTTAGAAAAATATTTTCATCTCAGCTCAGGCATCCGTAGCTCAGCTTTTTACGAGGGCCTTTCGATTATTGAGCGTGACCGTGCCGCGGCCTACTTTGCCGATGAAGAGCTAGGCGCACAAGTATTGATATGCTCTGAAATCGGCAGCGAGGGGCGAAACTTTCAATTCGCCCATCACTTGGTATTGTTTGATTTACCCACTAATCCGGATCTATTGGAGCAGAGAATTGGCCGCTTAGATCGTATCGGTCAAACCGACGATATCAAAATACACATACCCTATATAAAAGGCAGCGCCCAAGAATATTTGTACCGCTGGTACCAAGAAGGGCTCAATGTATTTACCGAAAGCTTCTCAGCAGGATTAACGGTGTTTGAGAATTTCAAACAAGACTTAATGCCATGGCTAAACGGCACATCAAGCCAAACTGCTGCCAATTTCGAATCGCTATTAAAAGCAACCGCCGAATACACCGACCAGCTCAGAAAAGAATTACAACAAGGCCGTGATCAACTGTTAGAACTGAATTCCTGTGATAACGATATAGCCGATCAACTGATTGAAAAAATTAATGCCGCTGAACATTCTGACTTATTACACACATATATGATGCAGCTATTTGACACCTTTGGTGTCGAGCACGACTTTCACTCTGAGCATTGCCTCGTGCTTCACCCTAGCGATCACATGCTTAGCGATTATTTCCCCTGCTTAAAAGAAGAAGGGGTTACCATTAATTTTAATCGAGAAAAGTCACTACTGCGTGAAGAAATGGAATTCATCACTTGGGAACACCCAATGGTTACTGAGTCTATGGAAATGGTCTTCAGTATGGATGTTGGAACTTCAGCTATCGCCGCTCTGCAATTAAAATCTATACCGGCAGGCACTGTTATTGTTGAATGTTTTTTTGCGATTCAATGCAGCGCGCCAAAAAAATTACAGATTAACCGTTTTTTGCCTGCCACACCGATCAGGTTATTACTCGACAGTCGAGGCAAAGATTTATCAGAAATTGTGACTCATGAGCAATTAAATAGGCTGGCACAACACATGAAAAAATCGAATCGCTTAGCAATACTTAAACAAATTCGTAGCGAACTTGAAAAGATGATCGATGTTGCGCAGACTCAAGCTGCAGTTCTCAGTCAACCATTGATGACTGAAGCTGAGCGACAAGTGAATATTACGGTTGGTGGAGAGCTTGATCGATTAAGTGAATTAAAAAAATTAAACGGCACGATTCGAGATGAAGAAATTCATTTTATAGAGAATCGTAAAACTGAGGCATTAAAGCATATCGCCAATGCCTCAGCTGAACTTCAAGCTATAAGAGTGCTTATTAACCTTTAAATAAAACTGCTAAGCTCAAGCGTTAAAGTGACGCCAACATAGTCTCAGCACTGCTAACATCAACACCACCGGCGGGCTCAACATTCAATGCTTCAACTGTGCCATCGTTAACCAGCATCGAATAACGCTGAGAGCGCGTACCCATACCGAAACTGAAGCCATCCAGCTCCAAGCCCAGTGCCTGGGTTAATTCTGCGTTCCCATCTGCCAGCATAATGATTTCCTCTGCATTATGCGCCTCGCCCCAAGCGCCCATGACGAAGGCATCATTAACCGAGAGACAAACAATAGAATCGACGCCTTTCGCTTTTATTTTATCGGCATGGACGACATAACCCGGTAAATGCGTCAGCGAACAACCCGGGGTAAAAGCACCTGGCAAGGCAAACAAAGCCACCTTTTTGCCGGCAAAAAGTTGCTCAGTGGTAATATCTTCAGGGCCTTTTTCGCCCATAACTTTTAGTGTAACTGCTGGAATTTTTTCACCTTGTTGAATTGTCATATCGTCTTCCTAATTTAAATTATCTATAAAATTAATTAACTAAAAAATAGCACAGCCCCGCAATAATAAATGCACCCCATATATTTAAAACTATACCTGCTCTGAACATTTCGACAGAAGCAACTCTGCCGCTAGCAAAAGCGATCGCATTAGGCGCTGTCGCAACGGGCAACATAAAGGCACAACTGGCACTCAATGCGGCCGGCAACATTAACAGCTTAGGATCTATATCGGCAACCAGTGCTGCTGCTGCTAAAATTGGCATCAGTAACAAAGTGGTTGCCATATTACTGGTCGACTCAGTCATAATGCTAACCGAAAAACACAAAATTAATAACATCAGAAATAACGGCAATGTTGTTAAAATCGAAACGGCCTCGCCCACTGTGACACTTAAGCCAGAGACAACAAATGCCTTAGCAATACAAATGCCGCCAGCGAATAATAACAGTATACCCCAAGGTATATCACTGGCCTGCTGCCAAGTCAGTAAATTTTTACCCTGCCCACCAGGCACAATAAATAATAAAATTGCCGCTGATAAGGCAATTGCTGCATCGTTCGCTTGCGGAACACCCAGCCAAACGCTCCAGCCACCCAATGGCTCTGAACGAGTGATCCATGCTAAAGCAGTCAATAAGAAAATCCACAGAACGCGCTTTTCTTCTGTTCGCCATTGTCCCGCATCAGGTAACTTCAGTAATGTAGACTGGTCACTATTGACGTTTTTCGTCAACCACCATGCAATGATGGGTAAAAAAATGATCACTACCGGCACAGCAATTTTCATCCAACCCAAAAAGCTAATTGCTTGCCCTGTGGTATCAGCATAACTTTGCATAAACACTAAATTAGGTGGCGTGCCAATCGGTGTACCCATGCCGCCAACATTCGCTGCATAAGCAATACCTAGCATCATTGCCAACGGCAACTTGGGGTTATCACTTTTTTCAATCACAGCTAATGCAATCGGCAACAGCATTAACGTAGTTGCTGTATTTGAGATCCACATACTTAATAGCGCACTGGCCAACATAAAACCGACAACAATACTACGATCGCTGTCGCTGCCAGTGCAACGTCGAGATAAACTGACCATGTATAAGGCTAAGCGACGATGGGTTCCCGTTGATTCCATCGCTTTCGATAAAATAAAACCACCCAGCATCAATAAAATAAGCGGACTACCATACGCCTGAGCCACTTGAGCTGGACTCAAAACACCTAACAGCGGAAATAAGGCAATCGGAATCAATGAAGTTACGGGAATTGGAATAGGCTCCAGTATCCACCAAAGGACACACCAAAGTGTAATACCCGCTGTCATCGCTGCGGCCACTGACAAGGCCGGTTGTAACAAAATATATATTACTAACGCCGCCACTGGGCCTACGGCTAATTTACTGTAATAAGCACCAGTTCTTGCTTCAACTGTTTGACTTGAATTTGACACGGCCAGTCACTTCATTCTGATTTCTGAAGTGTCTTACTGTACAACACCATAGCCAACCGGCGCAATTAAAATACGGTTGCCAGAGAAAGACCCAATATAAATCTGATCCCCCAACCTGACCGCTGCAGTGGCCGCACCAAAAAAACGACCGTCACTGACAACAAGTGACCGCTGAGTGTAATCAACGCTATCAAGTTCAATAATTTCAAACGGCGAGACACAGTTATTATCGCCGCCAGACATACACTCACTCATCGATAAGAAATTAAAATCATGCGAAGCAACTAATAATTTATCCGCCTGAGTTACATCCCAGTTTGAATTATCCGCACTTTGGATATCTAATTCAGTCAGAACTTTTTGGCTGTTCGTATCGACCACTCTGACTTTATCTTCGCCATATAAGTTAATAAACACCTGCGACCCATTCTTGGATGCAACAACCCCATTAGGCATCACTCCTTCACTATATGCGACAGACTGAAACCCATTGGCAAGACTCCAACGCCATATATAACCGGTATCACGACCCAAAAAGTAATTTAACATTGCCAAACCGGTATTTTGACTCGACATCATACGACTAACAACAAAACCATCATTCACTGCCGCCACATCATTATAAATACTATCGTCGATTGACTGAACGCAACCGCGCCATATCACAGACCACTCTGACCCTTCATTACTGCTTAGCTCAAAAAATTCAATTCGTTCGTGTTCGGCATGGTTGACGACCAGTAACTGCCAGCGACCACTGGGTCGCTGCGCCAAATCGAAGCCATGCGGGGAAAAGCTTTGTGGCTCAGAACAATTTGGATCCCCCCAAATAGCTACCGCAGATCGTGCCTGACGATGCATGTTGGCTGTATATATTACTGTGCGACTATGGTCAGCAATCGATAGTATTGATAGCTGACCCTGTGTCTCACCCATATGACCAAATTCACTGACTAACAGCCCACTGCTATCGGGCAGAAGGGCTAAATCCTCTGGTGATTGATAGCCACAAAGAGGTGTCAATCCATCATAAGGCTGGCATAAATCTACATCCAGTACCGGGTCTGATTGACAGCCCGATAGCCCTATCCACAATCCAGCGATGAAAATGAATAATGCAATGGGCGCTTTTATTTTTATCGTATTAATCACTTTATAGGTCCTCAAAGCAAGTTTTAGCGAAATAGATGAGATTAATATTATCAGGCATCGCTTTAGCTTAGATTACATTTAATTTGAGAAGCGCCGCTAGGGTTCTCTGTACGACTAGTGATCGTGCTATTATAAAGCTTCATTTGGACCACATGGAAGCTACAAACTATCGCTTTTTTCAAACCAATGAATACAGCACTGATCGACAGCTTTGGCAGAGAAATAAACTACGCACGACTTTCAGTGACCGATCGCTGTGATTTCCGCTGCGTGTACTGTATGGCTGAAAAAATGACCTTTGTACCTAAGAAAGAAGTATTGTCACTTGAAGAGCTTTATCAAACTGCCGATGCACTGATCACTAGTGGGATTAGAAAAATTCGACTTACCGGTGGAGAGCCATTGATTCGTAATGACATCATGTGGCTAATTAAAAAAATTAGCCGGCTAGAAGGGCTTGAAGAGTTGACGCTCACGACCAACGGTTCACAGCTTGTTAAATACGCCGATCAACTGAGAGCCTGCGGCATTAAGCGAATTAATATTAGTATTGATTCATTAGACGCAGATAAATTTCAAACCATTACTCGTACAGGTAAATTACAGCCGGTACTTGACGGCATTGATGCGGCAATTGATGCTGGCTTTGAATCTATTAAATTAAATAGTGTTATTTTAAAAAATCGCAATGACGATGAAATCATTCCATTAATTAACTTTGCAAAAAAAAGATCCATCGACATTGCTTTTATTGAAGAGATGCCGCTTGGAGATATCGTAGAGCACGATCGCTTATTGGCTTTTTGTTCCAGCGATGAGATACGCCAAATCATTGAGAAAGAATTCTCACTAACACCAAGCGATAAAAAAACTAACGGACCGGCTAAATACTTTAGTTTGGCAGATAGCCCTACAAAAATTGGTTTTATTTCACCGCACAGCCATAATTTCTGCGGCGACTGCAACCGTATTAGAATTACTGTCGAAGGCCAGCTTCTGCTTTGCCTAGGCAACGAGCATTCTGTTGACCTACGCGCCCTATTGCGCAACCAGCACTATGATCAAAGTCAGCTGATCCATGCCATCCAAAATAGCATGGCGATCAAACCCGAACGGCATTATTTCAATCTAGCTGAACAACCACAGATTGTTCGGTTTATGAATGCTACTGGCGGTTAACAGGCTATTCATTTCTTTTACTATTTTCTTAGGGCAATAATATGACCAACAGCATAGCCAAGCATCCAGAACTCAGTTGCTATTTATTACCCGGTCACACGACCTCTCCCGCTGATGCAATTACTGAAGCCCAACAAGCCGAAACTTTAGGTTTAGGGAAAGTCTGGCTCTCTGAACGCTTTGATGTCAAAGATGCAGGTGTTATTTGTTCAGCGGCACTCGCCAGCACCACATCGATTCGAGTGGCTACCGCAGGAACCAACCTGCATACCCGTCACCCGATGGTATTAGCGACGATGTGCAGCTCATTACACTATTTATCCGGTGGTCGCTTTACGCTGGGCTTAGCGCGCGGCGTCAGTATTCGCAATGAGCTGATGGGCCTTAAATCAGTGAATAACCAGCAATTTTTCGAAGGAATTAATATACTTCGGCAACTCTGGCGTGGCGAGAAAGTCATGGGCTATGATGGTCCTATGGGTAGCCTACCTTACCTTAGTATGGGTGATTGGCTGAATGCCGACATTCCCATTCATTTTGTTGGTTTTGGTGCGAAAAGTTTACGCTTTGCTGGTGAGCACTTTGACGGAGCTCATCTCCATACCTTTATTACTGATCATGGCTTACGAAGAGCAAAAGCGATGCTCAATGAAGGCGAAGAAAAGGCAGGTCGAGCTCAGAATACAGTGAAGATGTGGTCGGTGTTAGCCACAGCACTCAACCCAAGCCGCGAAGACTACCTGCGTAAAATGGTTGGCCGTATGGCCACTTATATGCAGGCTCCAGGCTATGCTGAAATGCTTATTGCACTGAATGAGTGGGATATCGAACCGTTGGAAGCATTTCGCGCAAATAAAACTGTTAGCTCAATAGCGGGCGGTATTGACAGTGTTGCCACGCTTGAGCAACTCGATGAAATTAGCGCATTAATTCCAGACGAATGGCTGCCCTCTGCCTCAGGTAGCGCTGAAGAATGTGCCTTGGCGTGGAAGAATCAATTAGACAACGGTGCTGATGGCGTGGTGATACATGGCTCTACGCCCGAGGAATTTGCACCCGTGGTCGAAGCCTATGAAGCTTTAAAGGCGCAAGCCAACTAACCTTGCTGCCAATCAAACGCAACTAGCGTTTGGCTTTTCAAGCCGGAGAGTATTAATGTTAATACCTTAGCCAGCTCGGTAGATGCATAAGGCAATGGCGGCAATACTCCCCATACCGGTTTGGGCCATGCTGAGTCATGATGAAAACGGGCAATGTGATGGATATGGAGCTGCGATACGATATTCCCTAGCGCAGCAATATTTAATTTGTCCGCCTTGAACTGCCCCTGTAGTAACTGAGAGATCATATTGGATTCTAGTTGATACTGCTGTTGGTCATGACCATTAAGCTCAATTAATTCACGGATCGATGCCCGTCTTGGCACCAATATCAGCCAAGGGTAATTAGCATCATTCATGAGCAGCAAGTCACAAAGAGGCAATGCCGCTAGCCTTACTGTGTCTCGTTCTAATTGTGGATCTAGACTGAACATCTTCCAACCTATTACGATGATTGCGACTACCATTTTATCATAAGCAGCCTGAAATTATTGCTTATATTCTCTGCGCTAAAACCCTCGCTATCAAATGCTTGCGAGGCCTTGTATTTTTACGTTAAGGTATTGTTTAAGCTTAGCAAAAATACAACCAACAAGACTGATGATAATAGCGAGCAATGTATGAAAGCCACCGACGTTAAAAAAGGCAATGTAATTGAGCATAATAATAATGCCTATCAAGTTCGTGACATAGAAAAATCTTCCGCCCAAGGCCGTGGCGGCAATGTGACCTACCGTTTTACGCTCTACTCGATAGCCAATGGCTCAAAACTAGATCTCAGTCTTCGAGCGGATGATGAATTATCGGAGCTCGACTTAATTCGCCGCGAAAGTAGCTTTTCCTATATGGATGGCGATGCCTTCGTATTCCTAGACAATGAAGATTACTCTTCTCATACCATCGATGCTGATCAAGTGGGCGATTTGGCAAAATATATCAGCGAAGGCTTAACAGGTGTCTTCGTACAAATTATTGATGATAACCCAATCGGTATTCAGTTGCCGGCTAGCGTTGTGCTTGAAGTTATCGATACCCCCCCTGAATTAAAAGGCGGATCAGCCACAAAACGCTCTAAGCCCGCCACTCTGAGTACGGGTATTGAAATTCAAGTACCGGAGTATATCGTAAACGGTGAAAAAATTACTGTCTCTACTACAACCGGTGAATTTGGCGGTCGTGCTTAATCGCTGTGGCTGGTGTGGCGATGATGCCGATTACCAACGCTACCATGACGATGAGTGGGCAGTGCCGGTCTTTGACGATCGATTGTTATTTGAAATGCTTATTTTGGAAGGTGCTCAAGCGGGTTTAAATTGGCTGACTATTTTACGCAAGCGCGAACATTATCGACAGGCTTTTGATTATTTTGATCCGCATCAAATCGCCGCTTACGATGAGAAAAAATTTCAGCAGTTAAAAAATAATTCGGGTATTGTTCGTCATTCACAGAAAATTCATTCGGCTATTAATAACGCTCAGTGCTATTTAATTCTTTGCCAACAAAAAAACAGCTTTTCCGATTATCTCTGGGATTTTGTTGACCATAAACCCATACAGAATCATTGGCATGAATTGAAAGATATTCCCACCACCACGCCATTATCTAAGGCGCTAAGTAAAGACTTAAAACAGCGCGGCTTTTCATTCGTCGGACCAACAATCACCTATGCTTTTATGCAAGCCGTTGGATTGGTCAATGACCACTTGACCATCTGCCACCGCCATCCCAGCCATAACGCGCTTGATCGTTAAGGCGCTACGGCTTCCCAGCTGTCAAAACCATATGGCGCATGCAGACCGAATAAGGCATTCTCATGCATGCCGTAGCCAATCTCACCCGTAGACAACTCCCAACGGCAAAGCATTTCGTTGAGTCCTTGGATTTCAGCAAATTGCGCCGCATTGGTCATGTCCCATTTTTGCCCCGTCACTTTTAAAGGCCCTTGATAGCAGCCTAAAGAATGCGGCTCACCGGGGCGATAACCGGAGCCTCCTAATAAGTAATTAGTTCTTAGCGGAGTACCTGTTGCTATGATATCTGAATGCGCAAAGGTGATGATCGTTTTACTGATTTCCCGAGTGCCTGGTTTAAAAGTAATTTCGTGCTTTGGACTGCCGAGATGAATGACTGGTTCATCGATACCATAACGCGGTACTTTTACCGCCTCTTCTAACATTCGATTACCTTGGCCGTCTTCATCAAAATACACTTTAATCATGTAATCTTTAAATTGCATCGGTATCCAATTATGGAAATGGCCGAATTTATCGAGCTCTCGATACTTAGATTTAATTCCTTCGGGCTCCATTTCGCCGACGTTAGGCCTAACTCCCCAGGAATGATCACGAGCACCCATCCAGCGATCAGGTGTCACTTCATAACGCTGGCCACCAACGGTAATATATCCCGTATAATTTCCTACCTGCGCAAAACGCGTGGTGTGTTCTGTAAGACGATTACCGGTGCGGCGATAAGTAACCGGTTCTTCTAATGCTGGCACAAAACCATCAAATGTAATATCAAAGTCAATATCCCATTCATTAGGCTCACACCACATGCGGATTTTTTTTAGCCCCTCCAGTACTTCAACGCCGAACGGCCCTACTGTCGTATTAAGACGATCGTTGCCTAACTCTCTGGATGCTCTAACAACATAGTGGTGGTCGCCGTGAGAGACCGTCACAAAGGCATCAATTACACCTAGATTAGGGTACTGTCCCATACCTGCGACTAAAAAGAGTTCATCGTCACAACCATGGCAATTAAAATAATAACGATCATAGAAATTACGATCGCCAGTATAAACATGATCGAAGGTATCGGGTGTCTGATGGGCAAGCAAATCATCTAATGGGCTAAGTGGCATAGTTACTCCTACAAATTCAAAGTCCGTCTATCTATAAATGGAACCGTTATTAGATCAGCAGGAGATAATAATAATCCCTAGATTCAATAAATTCGATTACAGCGGAGAAAGTCAAGATAAAGAAAAAAAGCATAACCGGTCAGACTATAAACGGTACCATTGAGGAATATCTGCACCCAAGGCTCGCAGTATTTCGTCGATCATTGATAAGGTAAGGCCCCAGATGACATTACCTTGGTAGCGATAGCAAGGCATTTCAATGTTTCGATCTTGGTATTTAAATTCATAGACACTGCGGTTTTCAAGCGCTGCAAAAAAGCTCAATGGCACCCACACAGTATCGGCAACTTCATGATTAGCAATTAATTTGGGCTTATTCTGTACCGAAAAAATATACGGTGAAACGATCATCGCATTTGGCGTCACTCGCTTGCTGGTTTTAATATCGGACAACCTTGCAATGCATTGACCGTCAATACTTCCGCAAGCAGCAGAATCGGCCACGAGTTGATCGATGTCGAAACCCACTTCTTCTTGCATTTCGCGCTTTGCCGTTGCCAAGCCGTTTTTATCTCCCGGCTCATAACGGCCGCCAGGAAAAGCCATATGGCCCGACCAAGGATCACGCTCGTTGTCGGCCCGCTTAATCAGTAACAGAGAAGCTTGCTCGGCATTCGCTTGATCGATCACAATAGCAACGGCTGACCGCTTTACCCATAACCGCGACAGCACTTTTTTAGCCCGGTAAGATCCTAACTGTTGAACAATATTATCTAAGCTCATAACTACAGTGTAACCCATTCCATTTTATTTTATTTTATTGAAGCTCTAAATTTTTTAATCGCATCAAACAGTAGCTGATCATCATTGACTAAAGACAAGGACTTCTCAAGTAACAGGTCTGCTTGATCAAAGCGGTTTTGTTTACATCGAATCTGCGCTAATGAAAAATAGCCGCGAGGATCTTGCGGTGCTAAGCGAACTGCACGCTCAACTAAGGCGCCAGCTCTTGCCAACTGTTGATTCGCTAAGGCTTTGTTAGCACCTACCAATAACTGATCAACGGCGTTATCACTACCCGACAAGGTGTCTTGGCTGCGACGACTGGGTAAATGTATAGCGCTCTCTTTTACCGCAGCAGCCTCAAGCTCTAAAGAAGGCTCGACAGTTGATTCGATGGCTGACTCAACGATGGGCTCGCGGGTCAAATTATTCGAACAAGCTGAAACAAAGACAAACAATACAGTGATAATAAGATAACGTATTAACATAAACTGAAATCCCAAATATGAAGCTATTAAGGTCTAACACCGGCATTATAAGCTACAATTTTTTTCGCCCGTAGGTTCGCTGCCGGTAATAAATGGCAACTCAATCGCCGTTGGACATAAGCTTATGGCTGGCCGTCCGGTTTTTAAATCAACCCAATGGAAATCAATACCGCTAAGCTTACTTTCTGCTAAAGCCTCGCGACTGGCCGCTTTAAACAGGCTTGTCCAAATTGGCAATGCACCTGACGCACCTGTCAACTGGGTAGGGCTATTATCATCGTGCCCAAGCCAAACAACTGCCAACATATCACCGCTAAACCCTGCAAACCAACTATCCCTCCATTCGCCCGAAGTCCCTGTCTTACCGGCAAAACGAAACCCTCGAGGCAGACTTCTCTTAGCCAATCTTGCGCTTCCCTGTTCACCCACATGGACTAAACCCCGCGTCACTAATGCAGTCGATTTTGGCTCCAAGCCCGACTGTAATTCAAACTGAAACCGTTTTAGCGGTTGATTATTTTTGTCTAATACGGCGCGGATTGCCTTTAGCGGCGCATGGTAGCCACCACTGGCAATGGTTTGAAAAAGACCTGTCAACTCCCAGGGACTCATTTGAGTAGTACCAATAAATAGAGAGGGTACCGGATTTATTGTGCGCTCAAAACCTGATTGCTGTAAGGTATTAACAACCGCCTCTACACCTAATTGCTGGCCCAACCTTACGGTTGCCTGATTGTAAGATTTAGCTAACGCAGTAATCAACGGTACCTCGCCGTGATCTTGCCGATCATAATTACGCGGTGACCATAAATTTTCCTTATCCTGAATAGTAATTTCACTGTCGTCAATAAGCGACGTCAAAGAAAAATTATCCGGCTGCGCCAAAGCGGTTAAATAAACGAATGGCTTGATCGTAGAGCCCACAGAGCGATTGGCATCTAAAGCGCGATTAAACCCAGAATAACGAAATTGCTTTCCTCCAATTAAAGCCAATACTTCTGCTGTTTTAGGGTGTGTAACAATGACTGCGACTTCTAACTTTTTGTTTGTCAATTGATTTAAACCTGAACTGACTGACTGCTCTGCAATTCGCTGTACTCGAGGATCAAAACTGGTATATACCTTTAGGCCAGTAGAGGTTAAATCCTCTTGGCTGTAGACTTGCCGAAGTTGACGCTTAACAACATCCATATACGCAGGAAATGCATAATGCGACTGACTTGGCTTGCCTAAATTTAACGGCTGAGATTTAACCCAATCCAAATCGGTCAAAGCGAGCAATTCTTGTTTGACTAACAAATCTAAAATACGATTTCTTCTTGCTAATGCGCGCTCGGGATGCCGCCATGGGTTGTAATAATTAGGCCCGCGAATGACCGCTATCAATAACGCCATTTGATCGATACTTAACTCATTAAGCGGCTTATTAAAATAATGCTGGCTAGCCAAGCCAAAACCATGGATAGCACGACCGCCAGATTGCGCCAAGTAAACCTCATTTATGTAGGCCTCTAAGATCTGTTGCTTGTCGTAGTGCAGCTCTAACAGTAAAGCCATAGCCGCCTCATTAATCTTTCGACGAAGGCTCCGCTCTAAAGTCAGATAATAATTTTTCACTAATTGCTGAGTAATGGTTGACCCACCCTGCACAATTGAACCGCTTTTTAAATTCTCTACTGCCGCTCTAGCGATGGATACGGGTGAAACGCCGTGGTGCTGATAAAAGCGATGATCTTCTACCGCCAATAAGGTCGCAACCAACATAGGCGGCACTTGATTAATCGCCACCATGATTCGATCTTCTTTATGCTGAGGGTAAATTGCACCTATTTCCATCGGCTCTAACCTTAATAAGGCTAAAGCACGATTATCCAACCGCCTTAATTGGCTTAAAGCTTGGCCGCTAAAACTCACCTTAGCTCGAACGGGCAATTCTACCCCATCCCAAAAGCTATGCCCGCGGGTACTAATGACAAAATGATTACCTTGCCGAGTATAACTGCCGGAGCGACTAGAACCTGAGCGCTGATAACCCAAATCTTTTAACTCCTGCTCAAACTCAGAAGCGGAAATCATCAATCCTTCGTAAAGTTCTAATGGCCGAGCATACACACGTGCAGGTAATTGCCATTGCTTATTATCAAAGCCGCTGGTGATAGTCGCATCTAAATACACAAGATAAACAGCCAGCAACAAACTCAATACAATGCCCAGCTTAAGCAACAACGGACTCAATAATACGCCTAAAAATCGACGTAAGAGTCCTTCCCGTTTGAGGACTTTTTTTGAGCTTGGCTGCTTGCTGACTTTATTCATCAATTCAGTACTTGCTTTAAACACTATTGCAAATTAAGGTAATGCGCTTGGGTTTAACAAAGTCTGCTAAGCCGTTAGCTGTAAGCCAACATGCGTACAATATTGCAACAAAATGTTTCAATAATTGGCTGTCATGCCGTGAGGCGCTTTCTAGCTTAGTTAGCATAACTGGAGCACAGCAAGAATACGATGAAAAAATATCACGTTTATGGCATGGGTGCCGCATTAGTTGATACAGAACTGGAAGTCACTGATGATGATCTGATCGCTATGGCAGTCGATAAGGGTATGATGACCTTAGTTGATGAAGCGAAACAAGCAGAACTATTAACTTATTTGCAGAGCCATCAAATTCAAGCCTCGCGAGCCAGTGGTGGTTCTGCCGGCAATACCATTATCGCCAATAGCTATTTTGGCGGTAAATGTTTTTTTAGTGGCAAAGTTGCTGATGACGAGAATGGTCATTTTTACATGCAAGACATGCATGCCGCAGGTGTCGACATCCCCTCAGCAACGGCAGAGTCTGGCGTCACGGGTAAGTGTCTAATATTAATCACGCCTGATGCTGAACGCTCAATGAATACTTTTTTGGGTATCAGTGCTGAGCTATCGGCCCGTGAAATAGAGCCTCAAGCCATCGCAGATTCACAGTATCTGTACATCGAAAGCTACCTCGTAACTTCTGACAGTGGTCGCGCTGCAGCAATAGAGGCGCGTCAAATCGCACAAAAGAATGGCACTAAAGTTGCGTTAAGTTTTTCTGACCCCGGCATCATTGCAAACTTTAGTGACGGGGTAAAAGAAATAATGGGCGGCAAAGTGGATTTAGTGTTCTGCAACCAAGAAGAAGCATTCAGCTTTGCACAAGTATCCGATCTGCCGGCAGCCGTTGAAAAAATCAAACTGGTCGCCGACCAGTTCGTTATCACACTCGGTGCTAAAGGCGCGCTTATTTATGATGGTCAAGAACTGATTGCCATCGATGGTGTTGAGGTTGACGCGATTGACACCAATGGCGCCGGCGATATGTTTGCCGGGGCATTTCTCTATTCTCTTAGCCAGGGAATCAATCACCAGCGTGGCGGCGAATTTGCCAGCGCTGCTGCGGCAAAAGTAGTTACGCAATACGGACCCAGACTCTCGGCTGACGAGTATCGCAGTTTAGTGAAAACATTTTTTGTCTAACTATCAACGCTGAATGACTCACTAATAAGCCATAAATGGGGTTAAATATTGTTGGAAAATCCGATCACGGTGGGTATAGATAATAGGCTCAATTGCGGCGTCCAGAGCCTCACTCGGTAACTCGTAACCGGCGCGCATTGCGCTAGGTATAGGCAAATGTTCATCGCTCAAAGGGCGATACATGATGCCAATAAAAATCGCAAAGTATAGATCGAGTGCCGTTACCGCATCACCGATCAAAAAATCACTGCCTCGTGCTTGTTGCTGGACCAAGGTCTGTGAAAATAAATGCAGTATCTCAGCCACGCGCTGCTCGGCAACTGCGGCTAAACTGTCACTGTAGTCGTATTTTAACGCCATACTGCGAATATTGTCTGGTAGTTTATCGACGCCAGCAATACTCAACGACATGAACCGCCGATTCCAACCAAAGCCGTCCTCCCCCGCTAAGGCCTGCAATAAACCAAACATCCAAGCACGCTGTTGTGAGTTAGATGGAATAAGTGGTCGTCGAGGACCAAGCCGTTCGGCTAATAAGACAATGGCCTCTGCTGTGGTGGCGAGCTTTTCCTGTTCTTTGGAAGAGCGATGAGCAACTACTGGCGCGCTATTTTGGCCTGTCCAAGCTTTTAAGTCGCGGTTTTCGTCGGCAATAATTTGCTCACCGAGTTGGTAGGGTAACTGTTTATAATCGAACAATGCTCTTGCCGCCAGGCTCCATGGACTGGGGGCATTCACACAGGCTACGATCCGCAGTCCACTCAGGGCTTGAATATCAACTATTGGCAAGTATTGGATAAAATTAAACCCTCATCTGCTTGATAATGATTCCGTGATTAACGGTGTCTAGGCATGCCCAAACCAAAGTTAGCGACTAAGCCACGAAGCACTTCCACGACACCGCCACCGAAGGTATTGATCGTACTTCTTCGGTATTCATGCTCGAGATCACCCAGCAATACGGCGCTGGGACTGGTCGAACGAATAAGCGCATGTGGACCCACGATGTCCATCAACTTTTGGCAAATAGTGATCATGGCTTCGGTCGAGTAAACCTTTAAAGCCGAGGGCAATACGGGATCAATATCTGAGTGATCAAGTTTCCATGACATACGAGCATTCATCACGCGCATCGCCTCTAACATCGCGTAGACCTCTGCCAAATTACGCTGCACTGATGGGTTATCAATAATACGTTGGCCATCGGCCGTTTTTTCTTTTCTAGCCCAGTCTAAAGTCAGTTTATACACCTTCCAACCCTGGATGCCCCACGCTGCTAAGCCGACTCGTTCGTGATTTAACTGTGAAGTAATGAGTGGCCAGCCTTTATTTTCTTCACCAATAATCATGTCGGTAGGCACACGCACATCTGTGTAGTAAGAGACATTGGTTCTCACTCCGCCGACGGTTCGAATAGGTCCGTAATCAAAGCCAGGATCTTTTGTGTCAACCAATAGCACTGATATCCCTTTATGTTTTTTTGCCTCTGGATCAGTACGGGCTGCGAGGAAAACATAATCTGCGGCTTCAGCTGCGCTGGTGTAAACCTTGTTGCCATTGACGATATACTCATCACCCTGCTTAACTGCTGCGGTTTGCAAAGATGCTAGATCAGTCCCTGCTGAAGGCTCGGTGTAACCAATACAAAAATGGATTTCACCTGCGGCAATAAGGGGTAAAAAACGCTTCTTCTGCTCCTCAGTGCCATGGTCCATAACCGCAGGGCCTACTGTGTTTAAGGTCACGAACGGCACGGGCGCACAGGCCAACAACGCTTCTTCAAAAAAGATCAGCTGTTCAGTCGGCGTTAAGCCAGCACCGCCATACTCTTTAGGCCAACCAAGGGCCAGCATATTATCTTTACCCATTTGTCTAATCAGAGACTTATAAAGATCACCGCCCTCGGCCGAGCGAAGCTCTTCTTTATATTCAGGCTTAATTAAATTTGAAAAATACTTACGTAAACGAGTACGCAAGGCTTTTTGGTCATCGGTATATTCAACAAACATGGGTCAACCACCTGTATAGAATTTAAAAATTTACCACCGCAACAGCCCTTTTCAACAAAACATAAGGCCAAGATGTAAACAATAGTTGAAACTAAATTCAATTTCAACTATTGTTTGCTTATCGATGGAATATTGACTGAGCTTTTAGGCCTTATATGCCGCCAAAACAATCGACAAACGCCCTATCAAGCATTAGCGATAAGAAATTAAGTGCTCGTGGCGAGGCTGCTCGGGCCAAACTTAAGCGCGCAGCAATGACGGTGATGGAGCAAACCGGCTATCACGGCATGAGAATTCATGACGTGACCACTGAAGCAGGTGTAGCGGCAGGGCTTTTTTACCATTATTTCAAGGACTTAAAGAGCCTTACGCTAGAAGTGCTGAGTGACTATATTGCGGAAGCCAGAAATGTTGATGCTATTGAAAAAGGCGTGCCTCGCGGTGACTGGTACGCTCGGATGCATGCGCATTTTAGCCTAGTCGTCGATAGTTACGCTCAACGACCAGGCTTAATGCGCTGTTTACTGCAGATAGCCGATGAAGATAAGGACTTTGCCGACGCCATTCGCCGCGGCTATATGGAGCAGCTTAATTGGCTGGTTCAATTAATGCCAAAGCTGTTTCCAGAGGCGAAGTTCGACCAGCATCAGGCATTTTTAGTGATTTATACCTTAGCCAGCAGCGGCGAGATGATGTTACGCGACTATTTTATTAATTTAGATACGCGTCTGCATCAAGAAGATATTAATCATGCCGAGCTTACTGAACTATTAACAACCGTTTTTTATCGGGGCTTATTTTTGGAAAACCCCCCTGCTGATAAATTATGTTACACCAAAAATTTGCAGTTTATGAAGCGTGGCTTAACGGCCATATAAACTGCTAACCATTATTGAAGCAATATCATAACGAGGTATACAGTATGGATTTTTCATTCTCTGAAGATCAAGTGGCCATCCGCGAACTGGCTTATCAGATTTTCACCGACCGATCCACCGATGCATTTCAACTTGAATTTTCTCGCACCGATCAAGCTTATGACGACAGCTTGTGGACCACACTTGCTGAGCAAGGCTTATTAGGGATTGGTATCCCTGAGCACTGCGGCGGTGCTGGTCTAGGTTTAATTGAAACCTGCCTAATGCTCGAAGAGCAAGGTAGACGTGTCGCGCCAATCCCATTATTTTCAAGCTTAGTTTTAGGCGCTATGCCAATTATAGAATTTGGCACCGAAGCCCAACAACAGCAGTATTTAGGCCCGTTGGCAGCTGGCGAATTAAAGTTAACAGCAGCTATTAGCGAGATCGCTATGCCTGCTGCTATTCAACAAGGTGTTAGCGCAACGAAAAGTGACAATGGTTGGACACTAACAGGTTCACTTGACTGTGTTCAAGATGGGGCGGTTGCCAATTTTATTTTGGTGCCTGCGACTGATGCTAGCGGCAATAGCAGTATTTTTATTGTTGATAGCCAAGCACAGGGCGTCAGCTTACAGGCACAAGAAATTAGCTTGCTCGGCCCATGGAGTGCGGCCTTATCGCTTAGCAATGTAGCGGTTAATGCCGATGCTTTACTGGGTGCAGAGGGTCAAGCGCCAGCGATTATTCATTGGCTAGAACAGTACGCTAATGTCGGCCAGTGCGCGATGCAAACCGGTATCTGCGAAGAAGCAATGCGAAGAACTGCTGCCTACACCAGTGAGCGTGAGCAGTTCGGTGTGCCGATTGGCAGTTTTCAGGCACTCGCTATGCGAATGGCTGATAGCTATATCGACGTAGAAGCGATGCGATCGACATTCTGGCTGGCACTATGGCGCCTAGATGAGGGCTTACCTGCGGAGGCTGAAATTCGCGCCGCCAAATGGTGGGCTTGTGATGGTGCACACCGTGTTATTCACACCGCGCAGCATTTACATGCCGGCATCGGCGCTGATGTTGAATACCCCATTCATCGCTTTTATCTTTGGGCAAAACAGCTCAGTTACTGCTTAGGTAATGGCAGTCATCAGCTGGAACAACTCGGTAAACTTCTAGCCGCTGATGATTCTGTGGGTTATGCGGCGATAGAAATTTAATTTCTTAGCCACACAATACGCGCCTTGATTAGCTGGCGGTTAAGCCGCCATCTGCTACCAAGGTAGTACCAGTAATATTTCCGTCTGAAGCTAGGTAAAATACTGGCTTTAATATTTCGTCGGTTTCTGCAATGCGTTTCAATAAAGTAGAATCGCGCATACCCTCTTCAAAACCAGGAATAGCGGCGATACTGGAGTCCACTAAGTCTGAGCGATAGGGGCCCGGCGCTATCGCATTAACGCGAATATTGTCATTGGCCCACTCTTGCGCCATCACTTTAGTTATCGCTTCTAAACCGGATTTCGTTGCTGCATAAAAACCATTATAAGCTGGTGGTCTTAATGCAGCGACCGAGAGAATATTAATGATACTACCACCACCACCTGCTGCCATTATCGGTGCAATGCGGGAAGCTAAATACCAAGGACCGCGAAGATTGACTTGGAACATTTTATCAAACTGTTCGGGGCTTAAGTCTGTTAATGGGCCTAAGGCGATATTAGTGCCTGCATTATTAATGAGTAAATCAATGCGAGCATAATCTGCTTTAAGTTGGTCCAAGAGCGCATCGATCTCTTCAGTTTTACCCGTATTAGCAGCAATACCCACCGCTTGGCCACCCGCCTGAACAATCTGCTCGGCTAAGGCAGTACAACTGTCTTGCTTGCGGCTTACAATAATAACAGTGGCGCCTTGCGCAGCAAAACCGAGTGACATCGCTTTCCCAAGCCCTCGACTACCACCCGTTACCAATACCACTTTGCCTGTGAAGTTAGACATACAAAATCCACTCTTTTTATTATTAAGGTAAACGTGACTACTTGGCTTTTAATGCTCTTCTCGCCAATACCGCCTCGGCAAGCTCAGCCATAACCGTTTCGGTATCATCCCAACCTATACAAGCATCAGTAATACTTTGGCCATAAGTGAGCGGTTCACCAGCGACGACTTTTTGCTGTCCTTCAACCAGATGACTTTCGACCATCACCGCAAACAATGCGTCATTACCCGATGATATTTGCGTTGCAACATCCGCACAAACATCCAACTGACGTTTATATTGCTTAGCACTGTTAGCGTGACTAAAATCGACCATCACTTTATCAACTACGCCCGCTGCGGCAAGCTTTGTTGATGCATCATTGACAAATTCAGACTCATAATTGGGCTGGCCTGCGCCACCTCGCAAAATAATATGACAATCTTTATTGCCTTTAGTCTTAATAATTGCTGAATGACCAAATTTGGTCACCGATAAAAAATGGTGCGGGTTATTGGCTGAACCAATGCCATCGATGGCAATTTGAATACTACCGTTAGTGCCATTTTTAAAGCCAACAGGACATGATAGCCCAGACGATAATTCACGGTGCACTTGCGATTCAGTGGTTCTCGCACCAATCGCCCCCCAGCTCATAAAGTCAGCGACGTACTGCGGTGAGATTACATCCAAAAACTCACCGGCTGTCGGTAAACCCAAATCATTGATCTGGCTGAGTAACTGCCTCGCAATTCGCAAGCCGTCATTGATCTGAAAACTACCGTCCATATTGGGATCGTTAACCAAACCCTTCCAGCCAACCGTGGTGCGAGGCTTTTCAAAATACACCCGCATGACAATTTCCAACTCACCGGCATACTGTTCACGCAAAGCCATTAATCGCTGCGCGTAGTCTATGGCTGCATCGACATCGTGAATTGAGCAAGGCCCAACAATGACCAATACGCGATCATCTTGATTATGCAGCATATTATGGATCGATTGGCGGCAGGAAAAAACAGTCTCTGAGGCGGCGTCACTGATAGGAAATCGCTCCATCAGCGCCACTGGCGGCAATAATTCCATGGTTTTTTCTATACGTAAATCATCTGTATTCTGAGTCACTGTCCTATACCTATTTTTACTAATAAAATCAGTCTAGCTATTTTTAATTATAGTCGTCGACTGAGCAGTGTTAAATTTTTTATCTGTCCACAATAGCGCTAAAGAGCGATACTTTAACTCAACAGCAGCTAAAAGGGCTTAACCTTTCGCTAATAACTCTCTTAAATCGATAATTCCCGCATTAGCTCGTGAAATATACGATGCCATGACCAGTGAGTGATTCGCAAATAGACCAAAACCACTGCCATTTAGAACCACTGGGCTCCAGATGGTTTGTTGGGTTGCTTCAAGCTCACGAATAATTTGCTGCAAGCTGACGCGGGCATTTTTCTTTTCTAATACGTCAGCAAAGTCATACTGAATCGCTGTCAAAAAATGAATTAACGCCCAAGTCGTGCCTCTTGATTCATACAGGACATTATCAATTTGATGCCAAGGCGTCTTTATTTCTTGATCGACGGACACAGCAGTCGATCGTCGTGCCATGGCATCACCGGCCAAATCGATATTTAAACGACGCTGGCCAACACTGGCGCTGAGTCGCTGAGACAAACTGCCCAAACGTGTCTCTACAGTCGCTAGCCATAGAGTGAGATTATCAGCTCTCGAAAAAAACTGAGCGTTACTTTGCTCTGCTTGAGACAAGCGATTTAAATAGGTCTCAATATAGCGAATGCCGTCTCGGTATTCATCTTCAGAACGCGGCAAAATCCAACTTTGATTATCAAAATTAAACCGCGGTTCAGCGATGGCTAAATCAACATCTTCAGTTGACTGCGATTGGGAGCGACTAAAGCCCTCTCTCATGGCGCGAGCTAAATCACGCAGCTGAACCAAAACACCAAATTCCCAACTAGGAATATTATCTAATGCCGCGCCGGGCAGCGTAATATCATTGGATAAAAAGCCGCCGGGTTTATCCAGCATCGTTTCCGCCACGTGAATTAAACTCACAGTTGTCGCTGTGCCTATGACCACTGACTCAGCTGAATCATTAGCATATTGTTCGAGCTGCACGCCGAGATCGAGCAGGGCCGGTTCTCGCGACCATGAAAACGCTAACACGAAACTGGCAAGCAAATACACCGCCAAAGCCCCGGCCAGCAGACGCGGCAAAATGCCAGCTTGCCACCATTCAGCCAGATCTTCTTGGCCAACTTTAAACTGTTCTAAAAGATTCATCTCTGATCTCTATCTACTTGACGAAAAATTACTGCAATCCGCGTGCTTCCGCTTGAAAAACAATACGCTCACCTGAGGACAAGATTGCAGTGAAATCGACACTCTGACCGGCCATCACATCGCTCGCAAAACCAAAAATCATTAAATGATAGCCCATCGGCTTGAACACTTCTGCTTGCATCCCCGACATGGTTAATTGATCGACTTTACGCATTTTCATCATCCCATCAGCATGAATATGCTCGTGTAATTCTACCCGTGTAGCTTTTGATGAATCAAAGCCCGTAATCGTTAACGGTGCTTGATCGAGATTAGCTATTTTTAAATAGGCGGCTGTAGTGGAATGACCTGGCGGCGGTAAATTAAGATATGCCTCAGAAATCGCAACCTTTTGTGGTTCCGTCTTTGGAATATCTGGGCCTTTTAATTCAGGTGACACCCAAAATCTTACTCCTGCCATAATTACAAGGATTATAAATATAAGTCCCAGCCAATTCTTTGCTGCCATACAACTGCTCCGTTGATTCATCCTGCAATTAGTTCTTGATAGAGATACTATAGCACCGCTGACTCATCTAAGGTGTTGATTTATCTCGGGAGAGGGAATTATTGACAGTTACAAGGGTCAAATAGGCAACAGGCACTAGCATTATCCTCTAAACTAATAAGACCCTTTCACGATGGAACTGGCACGATGGATAGCTCAAAATACCTGCAAGACTTACTTTTAAAGACTATTTTATTCATGAGCCTGTGCTTGAGTATCACTTCAGCCGTCGCTGAACAAAACCGTCATGTCAATGATAATGTCACTTCAAGCCAAAATATCAACGTTTTAGATCAATCTACACAGACATTCCTCTCAGTCGACGAAGCATTCCAACTGGATATAGAAACCAGTGAAACACAGCTTAATTTAATCTGGATCATTGCGCCTAACTATTACCTCTACCGCCACGCATTTGAGTTGAGATACCTCGATGAGGCCCATCCAGCGACAAGCGCTGAAGGGTTGATCACCAATCAACTGCAGTTAAATAGCGGTCTAAAAACCCATGATGACTACTTTGGTCCCGTCGAGGTTTACTACCACCAAGCCACTGCAAGCGTCAAAATAAGTAGCTTAATGACGTTGGCAAGACAATCAGAACCCGACAATAAAGCTTACTTATTGATCAAATATCAAGGCTGTGCCGAAGCAGGTTTATGTTATCCCGTCCAATCCCAGCAAATAAGCCTTGATAATGTGCTGTTAAATCGAATTTAAGCCCTCTAAATTAAGCAAAGAATGGTTAATTGTTGCTAAAATCGTCTAAACAAACATTTAATATTTGCTTTTCAGCCAACAAATCCCTAGGATAACCACATTCACAGTCTTGAGTATTTTATCGTCTCTTGGCTTAATTATTGGGGATTTTTAGCGAAGATGGCGACAATATTATTACTTCATGGCCCCAACTTAAACTTATTAGGTTCGCGTGAGCCAGACCAGTACGGCACTGACACACTGGCGTCTATCAATCAAAGACTCAGCACCATCGCTTCAGAAAAAGGGGTTAAGCTCAAGAATTTTCAGAGTAATTCTGAGGCTGAATTGCTTGAGCAGATCCACGCTGCGGGTGAAAATACCGATTTCATTCTGATTAATCCCGCCGCACTGACCCACACCAGTATTGCCCTTCGCGATGCACTTCTTGGGATTGCAGTGCCATTTATTGAAGTGCACTTATCTAACATTTATTCCCGAGAAGATTTTAGACATACCTCTTACTTATCAGACATCGCCGTTGGCGTTATTTCTGGCCTAGGCGCATACAGTTATGAGCTTGGCCTGGCAGCGGCCATC
>PBSZ01000087.1 GCA_002726445.1 Cellvibrionales bacterium
GCTATTATTTCAATTACCTTTCTTGCGTCAATTAGATCGCCTTCCTTCGCCGCGATGGGATACTCAGCATGAGGGGGTGAAGAAAATTGCGCTGTTGATGGTGCCGGCTATATTCGGCGTTTCTGTTAGTCAGATTAATTTATTACTCGATACCGTGTTGGCCTCTTTTTTACCGACCGGCAGTGTCTCTTGGTTATATTATTCTGACCGTCTAGTAGAACTTCCGCTAGGTGTTTTTGGTATTGCTATTGCCACGGTTATTTTGCCCAGTCTGTCTCGACTGCAACTACAGAATATACCTATACCCTCTGATGCTGACGGTAGTGAGCAAGGGCATTTTTTGGCCTCGGCCACTCAGTTTCGCGATACTTTAGAATGGGCACTTCGTGCTATTACGATAGTAGCCATTCCGGCAACCGCAGCCTTATGGCTGTTGGCAACACCTATCTTATTTACCCTTTTTCAATACCAGGCTATGACGCCAGCTGATGTGGGCATGGCGGCCGTGAGTCTTCAGGCTTACAGCTTGGGTCTCATGGCTTTTATGGCAATCAAAGTATTAGCGACTGGTTTCTTTGCTCGCCAAGACATGAAGACGCCGGTTAAAGTCGGCATTATCGCCATGATTGCAAATATGGTCTTTAACCTTATTTTTGTCTACTTGCTGCATTATCACTATCAGCTGGGCCATGTTGGTTTAGCTTTGGCGACCAGTTTGTCGGCATGGTTGAATGCAGCTTTGCTCTATCGAGGGCTAATGAAGAACGATGTATTACTAATGGCAGCGAATCTCGATAAGCCGGTACGTTTATTGTCTGAAGATTATTGGCGTTTATTGTTGAAGATCACCCTTGCGGTTGGTTTCATGCTGTTTGTTTTGTCGCAGTTATTGCCAACAGAACAACTATGGTTGACGGCAGATTGGTTGACCCGAAGTGCTTATTTAGCAGTGATCATTATTTCTGGTTTTATAAGCTACTGTATTGTGCTTTGGCTAACAGGTGTCAGAATAGCTGATTTTAGACCGCCTGCAGTCGTTGAACGGGGCGATTAGCCGAGGTTTAGAGGCGATTTTTCCCCCTGTCTCGGTATATAATTACTGGCAAAGACGGTTCGTAAGTTGGCGAGAGAGCAGGTCAAACCATCGAGCTTTTGGAGAGTTGTGTGGAGTTAGTTCGCGGGATTCATAATATAAAACCCAGTCATGGGCGATCGTCATCAGGACAGCGGGGTACCGTATTGACGATTGGTGCATTTGATGGCTTGCATCGGGGTCACCAATCGGTTCTTAATCACCTTAAATATCGTGCTGCAGAAGTTGGCTTGCCTTCGGTGGTGGTGACCTTAGAACCACTGCCGCGTGAATATTTTGCCCCGTTGGATGCGCCACCCAGATTGATGAGTTTCCGTGAAAAATTGGAAGGTATGGCAGAATTAGGAATTAATCGAGTAATTTTGGTTCGCTTTAATGATGCGATGCGCAATATGGAAGCCACGGAGTTTATTGAAGAGGTATTTGTCAAGCATTTGAATGCTCAACATATCGTGGTGGGTGATGATTTGCGTTTCGGTCGCGATGGCGGTGGTGACTTTGATTTGCTCGCTAATTTGGCCCGTAAGCATCATTTTACTGTTGAAGATACCGCCACCCTGTCCCTAAGCAGTCAGCGCGTTTCCAGCACTCGAATTCGTGAATTATTGAAAGCAGGCGATTTTTCTGAGGCGGAGAGTTTACTGGGCAGACCATACAGTATTGCTGGCAAGGTGGTCTATGGCCAACAACTGGGACGGCAGTTAGGGGTGCCAACAGCGAATGTTGAATTGCATCGTTTAAGAGCGGCAATGTCGGGTGTCTATGCGGTAGAAGTTGCGATAGATGGTGATGATCAGCACTGCTTGCCAGGCGTGGCTAATGTGGGATGCCGACCCACTGTTGATGACTCGATTAAAGCAATTCTAGAAGTGCACCTGCTCGACTTTGATCGAGACATTTATGGCAAGCGTATAGAAGTAAAATTCCGTCAAAAAATACGAGACGAGAAAAAGTTTGATTCATTAGAGTTATTAAAAGCCCAAATTCATCGGGATGTGAGTACCGCGAGAAATCATTTTTCTCATTCAAGTCAATAAGGATTCAAGTTGTATTTATGAGCGACGATACTAAAAATCAATACAAGCATACGTTGAACTTGCCCAAGACGTCGTTTGCGATGAAAGCGAATCTTGCTCAGCGGGAACCGCAGCGATTAAAGTCATGGACCCAAGCCGATGTTTACGGTCAAATTCGTGCTAAATTTGCTGGCCGTGAAACCTTTATTTTGCACGATGGTCCTCCCTATGCCAATGGTGATATTCATATTGGCCACTCGGTCAATAAGATCCTTAAAGATATTATTATTAAGTCAAAAACTTTGCAGGGATTTGATGCGCCCTATGTACCAGGTTGGGACTGTCATGGTTTGCCTATTGAGCATAAAGTCGAAACTAAAATAGGTAAGGCAGGTGTCAAAGTCGATCATCAAACTTTTAGGCAAAAGTGTCGTGATTATGCGGCGCGCCAAGTTGATGGGCAGCGTAAAGATTTTATTCGCTTGGGCGTATTAGGTGATTGGCAAAATCCCTATCTAACCATGAATTTTAAAACCGAAGCGGATATCGTCAGATCACTGGCTAAAATTATTGATAATGGTCATTTAGTGCGTGGTTTTAAACCGGTTTATTGGAGTGTCGTTGGCGGGTCGGCGTTGGCAGAAGCTGAAGTTGAATACCAAGATAAAGATTCATTTTCAATTGATGTGGCTTTTGCAGTGGTGGCTGAGGATAAGCTACTTCAAGCCGTGCCTGGCCTTGCGGGCGAAGCACCTGTTAGTGTGGTTATTTGGACTACGACACCCTGGACATTACCAGCGAATCAGGCGGTTTGTCTACATCCGGAATTAGAGTATCTGTTGGTGGAATGTGAACTGAATGGTCGCCAGCAACGCTTACTGTTGGCTGAGGCCTTGCATGAAACGGCTCTCGGTCGATTCAAGGTTAACGACTTCACGATTGTGGGGCGATGCCAGGGCGCCGCACTCGAGGGGCTAGCGTTGCAGCATCCTTTTTATGATAAGCAAGTGCCGCTAATTATGGGCGACCACGTCACGACTGAAGCTGGCACTGGCTGTGTACACACGGCACCCGATCATGGTGTGGATGACTTTTTGGTTGGCAAGAAGAACGGCCTGGGTACTTTGAATTTAGTCGCTGATAATGGCGTCTATCAAGAAAATACGCCGCTATTTGCTGGTCAGCATGTGTATAAAGTTGAACAAGCGATTATCGACACTCTGCAGCAACAACAGCGGCTTTGTGCCGTTGAAACTATCCATCACAGTTATCCGCATTGCTGGCGAACCAAGACCCCGCTCATCTACCGTGCCACGCCGCAATGGTTTATTGGCATGACAGAGCAGGGCTTATTGGATGAGGTAAAAACGGCGGTTGAGGGTGTGCAATGGGTGCCTGATTGGGGGCGAGCTCGCATTGATGGTATGTTAGAAAGCAGTCCTGATTGGTGTATTTCACGGCAGCGAACTTGGGGTGTGCCGATCACCTTATTTGTTAATAAAGTCACGCAAGAAATTCATCCGGATAGTTCGCGGCTGATTTCTGCAGTGGCTGAAAAAATTGAGCAGCAGGGCATCGACGCATGGTTTGATTTGGACCCTGCTGAATTACTGGGTGCCGAGGCTGACCAGTATACCAAGGTAACTGACACACTTGATGTCTGGTTTGATTCGGGAGTTACACACTACTCGGTATTAAAAAACACTGAGGGTTTGTCGTTTCCAGCTGACCTATATTTAGAAGGTTCAGATCAGCACCGCGGCTGGTTTCAATCGTCGTTAAAAACATCGATCGCCATGACCGGCATGCCGCCTTATAAAGCGGTTCTGACGCACGGATTTGTGGTGGATGCGCAAGGCAAAAAAATGTCGAAATCATTAGGCAACATTGTCGCGCCGCAAACGGTGATGAATGATTTGGGCGCTGATGTGTTGCGATTGTGGGTAGCAGCAACCGATTTCAGCGGTGAAATGAGCGTATCGGGTGAGATTTTGAAACGCGTTTCTGATTCTTATCGACGAATTCGTAACACGGCGCGCTTTTTGCTCTCGAACTTAGACGGTTTTGACCCCGAAGAAGATTTGATCGATAACCAAGATTTACTGCTGTTGGATCGCTGGATAATTTCTCGCACCAGTCAGTTGCAAGAAGAAATACTGGCCGCCTACAATGACTATCAGCTGCATGCTATTTATCAAAAGTTACATAATTTTTGTGTCGTCGAGTTAGGCAGTATCTATCTTGATATTATTAAAGATCGTCAGTATACCTGCCAAAAGAACAGCTTGGCTCGCCGCTCAGCGCAGACGGCTTTATTCCATATCATAGAAGCATTTACCCGTTGGATAGCGCCTATTTTGTCATTTACTGCTGATGAATTGCATGAAAATATTCCAGGTAAACGCAGTGATAATATCTTTATTGAAGAGGTCTACCCTAAGGTCAGTTATTTGTTGAATGACGATAAGCAAGAAGCTTTGCTAATGGATACCCTGTGTCAGGTTAAGGAGGCGGTCAATAAAGCATTAGAGGGTGAGCGGTCAAAGGGTGTTATTGGTGGTTCGCTAGAGGCTGAAATTACACTTTATGCCAGTAATAAACTGGCCAGCCAGCTTGAAAGGCTTGGCGATGAATTGCGTTTTGTATTAATAGCCTCTGCAGTGACGATTGTAAAAGATCCGCCGGTTGGGGCTGCAGTGATCGCAACAGAGTTAGAGGGCTTGTCTTTATCCGTGAGTAAGAGTCGCCATAATAAATGCACGCGATGTTGGCATCATACTGCCGAGGTCGGCCAGATTGAACAGCATCCTGAGCTTTGTCAGCGCTGCGTCGACAATGTCGATGGCGCAGGTGAAGTGAGGCAGTTTGCCTAATGAGCAGAACTTATATTGGCTCACGGATTAGTCACTATTACTTGTTGGCCGTGGCGATTATCGTGCTGGATCAAGTCACAAAATATTGGGTGCAAGGCAGTTTTTTTGAAGGCCAGCGTTTACAGTTGTTGCCATTTTTTGATTTTACCTTGGTTTATAATAAAGGTGCTGCATGGAGTTTTCTTAGTAATGCTGGTGGTTGGCAACGATGGTTTTTTACTGCAATTTCTTCATTGGTCAGCATCGTACTTATTGTCTGGATTAGCCGTTTGGAAAGTACTCAAAAATGCTTATTGCTTGCATTAAGTTGTATATTAGGCGGCGCTATTGGTAATTTAATTGATCGAGTGTTGCTGGGTAAGGTTGTCGATTTCTTTCTTTTTTACTATGACGGTCGCTATTTTCCAGCCTTTAATGTGGCTGATGCAGCAATAACGATAGGCGCAATTTTTATGTTATTGGATATGTATTTTGATTATAAGCGAGAGTCGGCGAATGAAGGGTGATGCATCTATAACTGCGGCAAGCGTTAACGAGCGAAGTCGTGTCGTATTACATTTTTCGTTAAAATTGGAGTCCGGTGCGGTGGTCGACTCAAATTTTGATGCATCGCCTGTTGAGTTTGTGGTGGGTGATGGCAATATGTTTGAGGCTTTTGAGCGATCTATGTTTGGGCTTACAGCGGGCGAAAAAAAGAGCTCTGTGATCCCTGCTGAATTGGCTTTTGGTCTGCCCAATCCAGAAAATATCCATCGATTTCGACGCCATGAAATTGAGCCTATGGTGGCCGATCAACCCGATAGTTTGGCTGCCGGTTTAATGCTAACGTTTGCGGATGCAGGCAATGGTGAACTAGCAGGAGTGGTAGATCGTGTTGAGGATGAAGCGGTTTATGTCAATTTTAATCACCCCTTGGCGGGACATAATATTGTTTTTGATGTGCATGTGATTACGGTAGAGAATCAGTGAAAGACTCTTTGAAAAAGACAGCTATCAATGACAATAATTCGTCTCTGATAGCCAGTTCTTCCAGCTTGACCTTGGCAAATCCGCGTGGTTTTTGTGCGGGGGTCGATCGTGCTATCGACATTGTCAACCGCGCATTGGATGTCTTTGGTGCACCTATTTATGTGCGTCATGAAGTGGTTCACAATAAGTATGTGGTTGATCGTTTACGCGATAGGGGCGCAGTCTTTGTTGAAGAATTAAACCAAGTGCCTGATGATGTGGTGGTTATTTTTAGCGCCCACGGTGTTTCTCAAGCGGTTCGAAAAGAAGCTAATTTAAGAGGTTTGAAAGTATTTGACGCTACCTGTCCTTTGGTGAGTAAAGTGCATATGGAAGTCGTTCGTCATAGTTCTGCAGGCCAAGAGTGTATTCTAATTGGCCACCATGGACATCCAGAAGTGGAGGGGACAATGGGTCAGTATGACTCAACTCATGGGGGTATGATGTACTTAGTTGAGACCGTTGATGATGTTCAGCAATTAGCGGTGAAAAATGCCAATCAGCTTTTTTACGTCACACAAACGACTTTGTCGATGGACGATACAGCGATTGTTATCGATGCACTGAGGGATAAGTTTCCAAATATTCGCGGTCCAAAAAAAGACGATATTTGCTATGCAACACAGAATCGGCAAGATGCTGTTCGTGAATTGGCTCAGCAATGTGACCTGCTGTTAGTGGTTGGCTCATCGACCAGTTCCAATTCAAATCGACTTCGAGAATTAGCCGAGCGATTGGGTACAGAAGCCTACTTGGTTGATTCTGCAGCTGATATTGATCCTCAGTGGGTGGCGGATAAAACTTCGATCGGCGTGTCTGCTGGAGCTTCTGCCCCTGAGATTTTAGTCGATGAAGTGCTGGCTTACTTGCAATCCCTCGGTGCTTCTGAGCCGCAACAGCAAGTGGGTGTGCCAGAAAATATCACTTTTTCCATGCCAAAAGAGTTACGTCCCTCTGTTAAATAAAATTTTAAGATTCAGTTCACACTCGGTGGATTTTTTACCCTTCGATTACGTCTAAGTTCAAATTTTTAGCCATTTAGGCTACCACATTTTTTCATGGCCTCTATTCTATTGATGAGTTTATTGGGGTGCGTGCCTGTAAACATCAACAATGAGGTTGGTATTATGAGCTTAAAGAATCAATTAAGTCATGGGTTCACGTTATTGGAATTACTGGGTGTGTTATCGATTACGGGCTTACTGGCGGTGCTAGGATCTGTGCAGTTAATCCAAGTGATGAATGATCAGGCAGTCAGGACGGTTCGGGATCGCTTTTCACATGCGGTGCATTTTGCGCGTGCAGAGGCTATTTACAGTCAGCAATTCGTCACTATCTGCCCAAGTTCCGATCAATATGCCTGTGGCGGGGACTGGTCCAATGGGTGGATTATATTCGTCGATGAGGATGGCTCTGGATTAAGAGAGGGTGAGCAAGAGCGACTCATTAATACTGCTTCTGGTGAGGCCTCTGTGGTAATGAGTGGCAATAATGAAGATCCGATTATGTTTAACCCTTCTGGCAGGCACTTAGGTGGCAGTCAGTACTTTGATATTTGCATAAGTAACTTTCAATCTCAACAGTCCCCGCAACGGATAAAGCTGACCGCCTCAGGGAGTTTATTTTACCCCATCAGTGCTGTTGCGGGCGAATACTGTAATGCGTGAAAAATTTATTTATCCATTCAAAACAGTTGTTTCTCCGTCAACCGCTTTAGATATAAAGCAGCAAGGGTTTTTATTACTTGAAGTCATGATCGCGGTATTTATTCTTGCTGTTGGTGTCCTGGGTATGGCCAGCTTGCAAATTGTAAGTATCCGCTATGCCCAAGAGGCTTACTTTGTTAGCCAAGCGAATATTGCTGTAGCAGGAATGGCAGAGAGAATGCGAATTAATCGACCATTGAATCTTGACGATGGATTTACTGCCTACCAATTTGATGGCAGTGTTGATCAAAATATTATTCAGTGTGTTTTTCCTGCGGTCTCATGCAATGCAGCGCAGCTGGTCAGCTACGAACTGAATCAGTGGCAACAAAGTTTAGAGGCGCTTCATTTGCCGTTAGTCAAGGGCTTGGTCAATGTGAGTGAGGCGAGTAGTGCAAGTTTGGCGGTTGTTTGGGATCGAAATCAAGATGGTCAGTTAGACCAATCTTGCATGGCTGACTCTGAAGATGGCTGCATCCAGTTATCGATACAATTATGAGGCATCGCTTTGATGGAAAAATCTTTCATGCTCAAAAAGGTTTTTCTATTATTGAGTTCATGATAGCGATGACGATTGGCTTAGTGGTGTTGATGGTCGCTGTTCAGATTGTTGTCTCCAGTCGACGTGCCTTAGATACCGTTCACGGTCAGTTACTGGCTCAGCAAGCCGGTCGATTTGGATTATATTTTATTAGCCAGTCAACAAGGCTAACGGGCTATGTTGATGCTGGCGAATTGACTCCTTCAGAGGGCGATTTTTACGCTTCTGAACTGGTTAATCGTTTAGCTATTGATGAACAATGGAATGGTAATTCTATGTTTCAAGCTAAAGCTGTGATTGCTGGTGGCGATAGTGCCGATGAAAGTCTGTATCAAGCGAAGCCAAATAACGATAGTTTTAGCGTTCGCTTACAGGGTTCTAATACGATCAATCTGTTGGATTGCAGTGGTGTTGCTATTGGCGCTGCCGATGTTTCGGTGATGACTTTTTACGTGGATACCGATAATCAGCTTCGTTGTGCAGTGACTGATAGTAATGGTGCCCGAAATGTAGCGCTAGTTGAGGGTGTGTATGCCATGCAGTTACTGTATGCCGTGACTCATAGCAATCAACAGCAACACACCTATGGTTATTTGAATGCGAGTCAGATGAGATTGGATGACTGGCAAAACGTCAAGGGTGTCAAAGTAGGATTATTAGCTGGATCAGATAATAATCTTAGCAATGCATCCCCAGAGTCTCTTCCATTATTAGATGTGACGATTGATTCGGCTGACTTAGATGACGGCCATATTTACCAAAGCTACATTCAGACGATAGCTCTGCGTAATCACATCAGCAATCAGTAAAGGCGGTCTATCTTTTGAGTCACCATAATCGCAGTGTAAAAAGAGAGCAGGGTATGGTGCTTATCTTTTCAATGGTGATATTAGTGTTGATCACTATGCTCGGCATGGCGACATTAAATATTGCCAGTCTTGAAAAAAAAATGGCCGCCAATATGCAAAATTCTTTGATTGCGCTGCAATCCGCTGAATCAGTATTAAGTGAATGTGAGCGTTATCTCCGTGAAACAACGACAGTGGATTTGGAGCAACGCGATAGGACGCAGCAATTAATCGGCTTAGTGGATGAAGCATTTCGCATTATTGAAGCCAATCAATTACCCGAGCAATGGTGGTTAGATGAAGGGTTTTGGCAGCAATATGGATTTAGTACCAAAGATAGTACTTTATTGGTGGCCGACGGCGAACTGTATAAGCCAGTTTTACCGCCAAAATGTATGATTGAATATATTGGTAATGGGGCGAGCGCCATGGATTCTGATACTTCCTTATATCGAGGCTCGAACTCTGCAGATGCCAAGTTACTGTATCGAGTGACCGCTTTTTCTTATGGTGCTTCAACTTTGAGCCAATCAATTATTCAAAGTCATTTTATTAAACATTAATACAGTCTATGCCGATGAGATTAATTATTTTACTGATATTCTTTATTTCTGCCAATGTAAAATCGGCTAATCTAGAGCTGAGCGATATCCCTTTGTTTGTTTCAACAGCTGTGCCGGCGAATGTGATTGTGTCGATGGATGATTCAGGAAGTATGGCCTGGGGATTTATGCCGGACATCGTCGCAGCCAGTTGGCGGCGTGTCTATTATCGATCAGCGCATTATAATAAGATTTACTATGACCCGTTAACTGATTATATGCCGCCTAATAATGCTGATGGCCAGCGAGCAGCTTCGGCCAGTTATAACGCAGCAATTAGAGGATATTTTTACGCACCTCAGTATCAGCAAGCGACAAATTTAGCCACAGATTTCACGGCTATTTACGATCATTATTATCGTGACAGCACCCCCGATCTACTTGGCGCTGAGGAAGCTATTTATGGCTGTAGCGTTAATGCAGGTGGGCCTTGCCAGCCACAGGCAGCTTATTATTATCAGTTCAACGAAAGCTTAGCAGCTTGTGGTTCTGTAGCAGCGCAACAAGCAATAGATGCCAATTGTTATGAAAAAGTTGTCATTGATCAAGCGGATTACTCTCTGACGGGCGGAACTAACCACTTTGGTCGAACACTGTTAGAAGAGCAGATCAATTTTGCTAACTGGTACCAGTTCTATGCGATTCGAGGTGACGCCGGAAAAACTGCATTGATGCGTGCATTTACTCCCGATGCGGTTAGTAGTGCTATACGAATAGGTCGTCAGTCACTTAACGATGATAATGCCGTCTCTTCTGGCACTGCAGTCAATAATTTATCACCATTAGCTCAAGTTGAGCGAGATGACTTTTATCAATGGCTAAATGATATTCCCACTAGCGGTGGAACGCCATTGAGGTCGGCCAGTGTGCGAGCGGGTGAGTATTACAGTCAAGTCAATGCTTATCGCGACCAGCCCTCGAATAGTAGCTCAGATATTATTTCTTGCCGATTGAATACCCACATTATGCTAACAGATGGTTTTTATAATGGGTCCTTTTCGCTGCCCAATGATTTTTTTCACGATACGAACAATGGTCTAGCACTCCCTGACGGTGAAATCTTTGATGCTGGCAATCAGTATCAAAAGGTCTATGGCAATTCCAATTCTCTTTATTCCCTAGCAGATATTATGTGGCATTACTGGGCAACTGATTTAGTCCCAACGCTCAGTAATAATGTCCAACCCTATTTTTCAGAAGAAATCTATGGGCAGGCGACTGAGCAGCAATACTGGCATCCTCAAAATGACCCAGCCAGTTGGCAGCATATGGTGAGTTATTTGGTGTCATTTGGCTTGTCCGGTTCAGTACCAACTACGCAAAGCGTGTTGCAAAAACTTATTGACGGTGAAGCCTATGAGGCGAACGATGGAAGCACCCAAGTCGGTTGGCCGGCGATTAATACTGGCAAGGGAATTACAGATGATATTTATCATGCAGGCATTAATGGTCACGGCGGTTTCTATAATGCAGCGGATGCCAAAGAATTAGTGATGGCGTTAAAGTCGATAACAGAGCGAATAGCCAGTCGAGAGTCAACAGCATCAACGGTGGTCGCCAAGAGTGGGCGAATTTCTTCAGGTAACTTAGTGTATTTGTCTTTATTTGATGCTGACAAATGGTTTGGTCGTTTACAAGCTTATGAAGTATCTGATGGCAGTAATTTTGATCCGACAGATAATTTATCGTTGATTGATTGTAATGCAAAGCCGTTCGGCTCGTTGTGTGATCTTGTTTGGGATGCTGCGAATCGAAATACCGAGCTTAGCTTATCCAGTGAATCGCGTAATATTTATAGTTATGATTCATCTGTTAGTTCAAATCAAGCGCCAGGCATTGATTTTCGATGGCCATCACTGAATGTTCAGCAGCGTGGGTTATTAAATGCTGATGATGGTTTAGGAGAGTTAAGATTAGAGTATATTCGCGGTGATAGCAGTCATGAAACAGACAGAGGTGGTTATTTTAAAAGCCGAGTTGGCGCCGTTAAAGATGCTGCTGATACACGCTTAGGTCCCATTATGCATTCATCGCCTATTTATGTTGGCAATGGCAAAGATGCTAATGGATTTCGGCAGTTTTCATTTCCAGATGATCTTGAGTCTTCACCTTACTCTGATTTTTTAGCCGCCATTGCCAATCGACAGCCGATGATTTATGTGGGTGCTAATGACGGCATGTTACACGCTTTTCAAGCGGGTAGTGAGGGAGGTAATGAGGTCTTTTCTTATGTACCAAATGAGATCATTGCGTCCTTGCCAGAGTTAATGGATGAGGATTTTTCATCGTCAGCTTTTGTCGATGGACCGCTCAGTAATATGGATGTTTTTTATGACAGTGATTGGCATTCTGTTTTAGTAGGGGGATTTAGAAGTGGTGGCAAGGGATATTTTTCTCTAGATATTACTGATCCAAACGCTTCGGCAGAAAATATAGTACGCTGGGAATTCACTAATGATAATGATGCTGATGTGGGATTTAGTTACGGCACGGCACAGATAGTCAGGCTAAATTCTGGCCGCTGGGTGGCCATAGTGGCTAATGGTTATAATTCTAGCAATGAAAAAGCGGTACTTTATGTGCTGGATATTAGTGATGGCTCTATTATAAAAAAAATCATCGTCGATGCTGCGGGTCAAAACGGTCTGTCTTCGCCTATAGCGGTTTCAATCGATAACGATTTTAATATTGACGTCGTTTATGCAGGTGACTTGAAGGGTAATATATGGCGATTTGATTTAACCAGTGCTAACAGTACTGATTGGAGTTTTAGTAAGTTATTTTCAACCGAAGGTTCGCGACCTATAACGGGTGCATTAACAGTGGGCAATCATCCCGCTAATCGTACTGGCCGTGTCGTTTATTTTGGTACGGGCGAATACCTACAAGCATCCGATCTGAATGACAGTGCGACTGAATATTTTTATGCTATTGCGGATAATGATGAATGCTTTTCATATTCTGCCTGTATCCATTCTTCAGAATTGCTGAGCCAAACTATCGATAGTGCAGAAAATAACGGTCGAACGATTAGTAACAACAGTATTGATTGGCAACAGCATGAAGGTTGGCGTTTACCGCTGAGTGCGATAGATGGTATTGCAGAGCGTGTGGTGGGCCGGCCTTTATTGATCGGCTCTCAGTTGGTTTTTAATAGTATTGTTCCCTCCAGTGATCGTTGTAACTCTGGCGGTGAAACATTTACTTATTCCTTGAACCGTAATAATGGTGGTCTCGTCAAAGCACCAACCATTGACTATAACGCCGATGGTATTGTTAACCAAGATGACAAGGTAGAAGGCAATCTTGTTGTTGCTGGTAGGCTTGATTCGGTCAGTGACATCAACAATGATCCTATTCCTGAATTAATTATTCTGAGTAGTGCTGATGGGGAGCAACGCTGCATCAATGTAGCCGGCCGCTGTATTATGATAGAAAATCCTGATCGCGCGGGAAGAGTTAGCTGGCTGCAGATTAAATGATGCCAACGTGGAGAAATGCTGATGCTTAAGTTTTTTGATTATTTGGCTAAACGTTATTTATTATTTTTGCTGCTCTTATTGTTCGCATTGTTGAGTGGCGATTGGGTGAGTGCTGATCAAAATGAATTGGTTGCAAAAATATCTGAGTTAGATGTCAACCAATCAATTGTTGTATTACGCTCAAAAAAGATGGCAGATGTGGCGTTATATCTGCCTGATGACAGCGTTATTTATTTGGTCGATGGTTCAATTGGCACTATCGAGCAGTTGCAATTAGACCGTTATGTTTTGGTGTTTGGCGATTTTGAGCAGGGCGTTATCTATCAATTAAATGTGTTGAAATAATGGTTTGTGTTTTCCATTAGCTGGGTTGAGTATGCGTGGGTTTAGTTTAATTGAATTAATGATTGTATTAGCTTTAATAGCGACATTAAGTCTCGTGGCTCTTCCTAATTATCAAGATCATGTCATGAAAGTTCGAAGACTTGAAGCTTCAATGGTGCTAGTTCAAATCAGCCAATCACTTGAAACCTATTATGCTAAGCATTATGAGTATGAAGGCTTTCCCGCTTCGGCTATACCATCTCAGTCGCCGATTAACAGTGATAATAAGTATTATGATATTACGGCTACATTATCGGCGTCTTCTTTTGTATTGCAGGCGGCACCAGTCGGCTCTCAGTCTAGTGATAGCTGTGCGGTGCTGAGTGTGAATCAGGCCGGTGTACAATCAGCGAGCGGTGATCAAAGTGCTAATTGTTGGCGTTAGCAGTCGGGTTTACGGCCATCCCTATCTTCAACGGATCCATCTTGATCTCTGTCACGGTAGCGACGTAATTTACCCATACGACTCACCACTAATGTTTGGGCGGCTAAAGACTTGTCTTTTTTGTTGCAGAGATTAAAGCGACCAAATTCTCTAGCGTTGCCTGAGGGTGAAAACCGTACGAAATTTTTCCTGCCAGAAGCAGTCCATGTAATTGAAAAACTTGTTTGATTAAAGTGAGTGACCGTTAGTAAGGTTTCTATCTCATCCACGGTTTGGTTATTGTTTGAATCGATAAAGATTAACAATCCACGGTTCCACTCTTCACCACAATGGAGCTCTTCGATTGGGCAAACGGTAACAATACTGGCACTATAAATGGCATTCGATCTTGCAAATGTAAGGCTTTTTTGAAGTTGTTCCAAAAGGGTGCTGGCTTGTTGACGAACAATGACGGCGTGAATGGTTTGGCTGTTCAGCAGAATGATCAGCATTAATAGACTTGAAGTGATCAATATTTCAATAAAGGTGAAACCCGTTAAACGAGCTAGCGAGCAGGCCGGTCGAAAAATACGGGTCGACATAACTGAGCTTAGAGCGTTGAAGATAGTCGATGGTAGAATGTGCCATCGTATCAGTCTTGGGTGCTTGACAATGTTTATGATTGTAAAAGCTGAGCCAATTATCGGGAATAAAAACGTCAGTCTCTATTGGCTATAAATGCGCGTTATTGGGCCCTAAGTGCTGCCTATCTAGTCATAAATACTGGGTATTGGTTCGCGCTTATGTTGTGTGCGATTATAAATGGCAACTAATTTTTCATCCGCTGCAGCATCCTGTGACTTACCCTCAAGGAAATCATCAATTTGCTCATAACTAAGGCCAAGTGCCTGTTCGTCTGCTTTTTGGGGATCTAAACATTCCAAATCAGCAGTAGGTGCTTTGGTGATCAGTTTTTCAGGAGCTCCCATGTGACTGGCCAGTTGCCTGACTTGTCGTTTGCTTAGACCAAATAAGGGAATCAAATCACAGGCGCCATCTCCCCACTTGGTATAGAAGCCGGTGATATTTTCAGCTGAGTGGTCGGTGCCCAGTACTAAACCACCAACTAAAGTGGCAATGTCGTATTGGCAAGCCATGCGACTGCGTGCTTTAACATTACCCTTAGCAAAATCTTGCCCTGCATCATCAGGGAGGGCAAGGCCGGCTGCCGTAAAGGCGTTGATGACTTCGTCATGAATGCCGTCAGCACCGGGTTTAATATTGACCGCTAAACGTTGTGAAGGCTGAATGAAGTCTAATGCAAGCTGTGCGTCAGCTTCGTCTTTTTGACCTAAACCTGTAA
>PBSZ01000088.1 GCA_002726445.1 Cellvibrionales bacterium
GTTATTTCCGTCATTCTTAAAATTTAATTTTGATTAGTAAGAAGAACGAGTATTTATTTGCTCTTATTGACGTTTTATTATTAGGGATTGGGGCTCTGGAGCAGAATGATGACCTATCTATCTCTTTCTATCGGGACTTTTAGGTTTATTTGTTGGGAATGTTAAAGCATCGGCGCATCATTCTCTCCATCAATGCTTCCATCAGATAGCAGCTTTGATACCTTAGTAAAAGTCTTCACCTGCTTTCAGCACCATATTTCAGTTGCCTTTTTAGATGAACTATTAAGTTGAGCTTTCAAGGCGAGGAATATATTTCAAGCCATTGATTTATATGTATTTATTTTGGAGGTGAGTGGTGAGTCATTTCGATGGTTAATGAATTGATGCGGTCCTTCTGAATTTTAGATTAATTATCGATCAGCTATTGGGTGTTTTAATGCCTAAATTCGCCTTAAACAACGGCTTTTCCTTGACCCCAACTGGCCTGCTCACTATAATGCCGGCCTGAATTTAGGGGGTCTTGCAGCTTCTTAGAGCAAATTTATCATGCTTTATCGCGAGATCTTTGTCTTCTGGTCTTTGCCTCTTTTTCGTTTCGAGTAGGCATTGTGGTAAAAAAGCCCATAGCTTTTTTACTAACGGTGAACCAACCGCGACAGATTATAAAAAAGCCCCCAACAAGGGCTTTTTTATTATTGACCTAGCGCTTAGGTTAATAATTGCAATGGGCCTCGTGCCCATTTTTTGTTTTTAGGGCAGCTGGAATGGGCAGTTATTTGGCCTGTGACGAGTTTTCTGATATGAGATTTTAGCGATTGAGAAAAGGTAGGTTTTGGCAGCGAGCAGCACACAGATAGAACAGTTAATTGCACCGGTAGTGGTGGATATGGGCTTTGAATTTTGGGGCCTTGAATATCAAACCCAGTCGGGCTCGACTTTACTGCGTATTTTCATTGAGTCGGAAGATGGGATCAGTGTCGACCACTGCGCCGAGGTGAGTCGTCAGCTGTCGCTGATGTTGGATGTTGAAGACCCTATTCAAGGCGTGTATCGCCTTGAGGTTTCTTCGCCAGGTATGGCGCGACCATTTTTCACCTTAGACCAATACCGCCGTCATATCGGCTTTATGGTGAAGGTCAAGCTGCGCTTTGGTTTTGACGGTCGCAAGCAGTTTAAAGGCTTGTTGACTGGAATTGAAAATGATGAGTTATTGATTCAAGAAGGTGAAGATGAATACTGCTTGCCGTTTGAGGCGATAGAAAAAGGCAGCATGATTCCTCAGTTTGATTAACCTATTACGATGAGTGGGTGGATAAATGTTTAATTTTGTTTTCGGGAGTGGACTGGACAAATGTTAAATAAAGAGATTTTGTTGGTAGCTGATGCAGTTTCTAATGAAAAGGGTGTCGATCGTGAAATAATATTTGAAGCGATTGAATTAGCTTTATCGATGGCGACCAAAAAGCGCTACGAAGAAGAGTCAGAGATTGAAGTCATTATTGACCGTGAATCGGGTGATTATGAAACTTTTCGTCGCTGGACCGTCATGCCAGATGATCACTTGTCGATTCTTGGCACTGAATTAACGACCGAAGAAGCTGCCGAGATAGACCCTGCGTTGAAAATTGGTGATGTCTATCGTGAGCAAGTAGAAGATGTTGAGTTTGGTCGAATTGCTGCCCAAACGGCCAAGCAAGTCATCGTCCAAAAGGTTCGCGAAGCGGAGCGTGCCCAAGTGGTTGATGCTTACCGAGATCGCATTGGTGAGATGGTCAGTGGTACCGTCAAAAAAGTTACCCGTGATTCTGTGATTGTTGATCTCGGCAACAACGCAGAGGCGCTGATTAGTCGTGACAGTTTGGTTGGCCGTGAAGCGTTTCGAGTCAGTGATCGCGTGAGAGCGATCTTAATGGAAATTAGAGAAGATGTGCGTGGCCCTCAATTAGCTTTAAGCCGCGCCTGTAATGAAATGCTTATTGAGTTATTTTCAATTGAAGTGCCTGAAATTTCGGAGCAAGTCATTGAGATTCGTGCCGCAGCCAGGGACCCCGGTTTACGCGCTAAGATAGCGGTAAAAACCAACGATGGCCGTATTGACCCTGTTGGCGCCTGTGTTGGCATGCGCGGTTCTCGTGTGCAAGCCGTATCGGGCGAGTTAGCCAATGAGCGAGTGGATATTATCCTTTGGGATGATAACCCTGCGCAGCTTGCTATTAATGCCTTGTCGCCTGCTGAAGTAGAATCCATCATCGTTGATGAAGATTCACACTCAATGGATGTTGCTGTTGCTGAAGACAACTTAGCTCAAGCGATTGGTCGTAACGGTCAAAACGTTCGTTTAGCTTCGCAGTTAACGGGTTGGACCATTAACGTCATGAGTTCAGAGGACGCAGTAGCTAAAGGTGAAGAAGAAGCTGGTCGACAAGTCGATATGTTTATGAAAGCGCTAGATATCGACGAAGATGTGTCCTTAGTGCTAGTAGAAGAAGGCTTCACCTCATTAGAAGAAGTAGCGTATGTCCCATTAGAAGAAATGGTCAACATAGAGGGCTTCGATGAAGATATTGCCAACGAATTAAGAGCGCGCGCAAAAGATGCGCTGTTAACCCAGGCAATTGCTTCAGAAGAAGTTTTAGAAGGCGGTAACCCCGCTGATGATCTTCTCAATATGGAAGGCATGGATAGACATTTGGCCTTCGTATTAGCCAGCAAAGGCATTGTCACCATGGAAGATTTAGCTGAGCAAGCGGTAGAAGATATTTTAGGTATTGAAGATTTAGATGCAGAACGTGCAGGGGAGTTGATCATGACTGCTCGCGCGCCGTGGTTTGCGGATGAAGAAGAATAAGGCAAACCATTTAAATAGTCCTAGGGGGAAGATTCATGGCGGAAGTGACAGTAAGTCAACTCGCTAAAACAGTAGGTGCTTCGGTCGATCGTTTGCTATCGCAAATGAAAGAGGCTGGCCTCGATCATCAATCAGGTGATCAATCTGTCTCAGATGAAGATAAGCAAAAACTATTGACGCATTTGAAAAGCAGTCATGGTGGTAGCACGGCTGCGCCTAAACGTATCACTTTAAAGCGAAAAACGTTAGGCACAGTGAAAGCGGCAGGTGGCCAAGGTAGAAAGACAGTTTCGGTTGAGGTGCGAAAAAAGCGCACTTATATTAAGCGTGATGAAACACCGGTTGATGTTGATGAACAGGTGGTTGATGACATACCGCTAGACGGATCTCAGCCTTCCGCCGATCGGTCGGCAGTTACTGAGGCCGTGGTTGATGGGGTAGAGGCGATTGAGTCTGTAACCAATGATCAAATTGAAGCTATTGAGCGTGACACTGCGGAGCTCGATGCAGCAATCGATAGTGCAGAGAAAGATCCCTCGCATGACCCATTTGATGTCGAGGAGTTGCGTCAGCGAGCAGCGACTAAACGTAAAGAGCAAGAAGTTTTAGAGAAAAATCGACGCGATGCAGTAGCTCAGGACAAAGCAGAAGCGGCCGCACGTGAAAAAGCTGAATTGTTTGCTAAGCAACAAGCTGAAGCAGCTCCGAAAAAAGAAAAAGCAGCGCCGACTAAAAACTTTAAAGTGGCTACGCCAGTAATCGATGATGATGAACCGCGTAGAAAAACTAATAAAGGTAAGAAGGTAGCGAAGCAGCGCGGTAAAAATCGCGGTAGTCAGGTAAAGGTTGATGACTTTCTTAGCAATGAATCGGATGGTTCATTTGTTAGTATGGGTAGCCGAAAAGTATTACAGGCGGTAAGCCGCCAAGATTTCACTCAGCCAACTGAACGTATCGTTCATGAAGTTGCTTTAGGTGAGTCGATCACTGTTGCAGATTTAGCCCAGCAAATGGCGATTAAAGCGAAAGTCGTAGTAAAAGAGCTAATGAAACTTGGTGAGATGGCCACTATTAACCAAAGTATCGACCAAGAGACAGCCGTATTATTGATCGAAGAGCTTGGTCATAGCTACCGATTGGTGAGTGACAATGAGTTAGAAGAGGCGTTGATTGCTGAGCTGACAGAACAGAGTTCAGATGACAATGTTGACCCAGCTAGACCGCCAGTCGTGACGGTTATGGGTCATGTTGATCATGGTAAAACCTCATTGCTTGATTATATTCGTGAGTCAAAAGTTGCCAGTGGTGAAGCGGGCGGTATTACGCAGCACATTGGTGCATACCATGTTGAGACAAACAATGGTGTGATTAGCTTTCTCGATACGCCGGGTCATGCGGCATTCACTGCTATGCGAGCACGCGGTGCAAAATGCACCGATATCGTAGTGTTGGTTGTTGCATCTGATGATGGCGTCATGCCACAAACCATTGAAGCCGTTCAGCATGCAAAAGCCGCTGGCGTGCCTTTGGTGATAGCCGTTAACAAGATGGATAAAGAAGCCGCTGATCCTGAGCGGGTTAAAAATGAATTGGTAGCGCAAGAAGTTGTGCCCGAAGAGTGGGGTGGTGATACGCAGTTTATTCCGGTTTCAGCGCATACTGGCGAAGGTGTTGATAAGTTACTTGATGCCCTGTCATTGCAAGCTGAAATGTTAGAGCTTACTGCGCCAGTTGAAGGTCCTGCTAAGGGGGTAGTTGTTGAGTCAAGGCTCGATAAGGGTCGTGGCAATATCGCATCTATTTTAGTGCAAGAAGGCACTTTGCGTAATGGCGACTACGTTCTAGCCGGCATGCAGTTTGGGCGAGTTAGGAATATGAGCGATGAGCGCGGCGAGCTAATAGAAACTGCTGGCCCATCGATTCCGGTAGAAATACTAGGCTTAGATGGAACGCCGAATGCTGGCGATGATGTGATAGTCGTAAAGGATGAGCGTAAGGCGCGTGAAGTGGTCGATATGCGTCGTCAAAAAGAGCGTGAAGTTAAGTTCTCACGACAGCAAAAAGCCAACCTTGATAATATCTTTGCGAGCTTTGAGTCGGCGGAAGTTAAAACGCTTAATGTGTTAGTTAAAGCTGATGTCAGAGGGTCGGTTGAAGCGATTATTTCTGCTCTAGATGATATTGGTAATGATGAGGTTAAGGTTAATGTGATTTCAGGTGGTGTTGGTGCCATCGCTGAGGCAGATGTTAATTTAGCAGCAACAACCAGTGCCGTTATTTTTGGTTTTAATGTTCGTGCTGATGCAACAGCACGCGCTGCCGCTGAAAAAGAGTCATTAGAAATACGTTATTACAGCATCATTTACAACTTACTCGATGATGTGAAGGATGCACTGTCTGGCATGTTGGCCCCTGAAATGCGTGAAGAAATTCTAGGTACAGCCGAAGTGCGTGATGTGTTTAAATCGCCTAAGTTTGGTTTGGTTGCTGGTTGCATGGTCGTTGAAGGTTCAGTGTCACGCAGTAAGCAGATTCGCGTTTTGCGCGAAAATATCGTTATTCATGAAGGTGAATTGGATTCTTTGCGTCGCTTTAAAGATGATGTGAGTGAAGTCCGAAGCGGTACTGAATGTGGTATCGGTGTCAAAGATTATACCGATGTTAAAGCCGGTGACAGAATAGAAGTGTTTGACATACAGAAAGTGGCGAGAAGCCTCTAGCTTGTGCGATCAATCATTCACTTTCTGGGTTATCACAATATGAGTATGTGCCATGCCAAAAGAGTATAGCCGCTCGGAGCGCGTTGCGGATTTTATCAAGCGTGAAGTCGCTTTGTTGTTGCAGAGAGAGTTGCGTGATCCAAGGGTTAGCAATGCGAATGTCAATGCGGTTATTGTGAGTCGCGACATGTCGATGGCTAAAATATACGTCACGTTTTTTGATAAAGAAACGGCTGAAGAGGCAAAGCAAGCGATTGAAGTATTAAACGGTGCGGCAGGGTTTATTCGCAGCCAAGTTGCTAGCCAGCACAGCATGCGCTCAACGCCAAAGTTGCGTTTTTACTTCGACGACAGTGTTAGACAGGGCGAGCATTTGTCCAATTTGATTGATCGTGCCATTGCTGGCAACGAATCAGATAATGATTGAATTAAGCGGCTCTTGTATAGGATAGTTTGAGTGGGTAGAGCGAATCGACGCGGTCGTTTGATCAATGGTATTTTGGTACTAGATAAGCCTTTAGGCCTAAGTTCAAACAAAGCATTGCAGCAGTGCAAGCGATTGTTTTTCGCGGCCAAAGCCGGCCATACGGGTAGTCTTGATCCACTAGCCACAGGTGTGTTGCCTTTGTGCTTTGGTGAAGCAACAAAGTTTTCGCAATTTTTATTAGATGCGAATAAGGCTTATACCAGCACGTTTGTTTTGGGTCAGAGTAGTAGCACCGATGATGCTGACGGTGAAATAACGACAGTAGCAGATGCTTCTAAGTTAAGTGAGGCCGAGGTTTTATCAGCTTTAATGACGTTTCAGGGTGAGCAGCAGCAAGTGCCGCCCATGTATTCGGCTCTAAAGCATAACGGTGAACGATTATATAAATTGGCGCGCCGCGGTGAAGAGGTTGAACGAGCGAGCCGCGATATACGCGTAGATGATATTGAGTTGCTGGCTTATCGAGTGAATGATGTTAGTCAAGTGATTGAAATAGATGTCCGCTTAGCGGTGAGTAAGGGAACATATATTCGCAGCATTGCTGCAGATTTAGGTGAGAAGCTAGCGGTCGGTGGGTATGTGTCGGCGTTAAGAAGAATTCAGAGCGGTCCTTTTGTTGAGGCGCAAGCGATTGATTTTGAGCAGCTAGAGCAGTTAAAAGTCGCTGATAATACTGCCGCTCTTGATGAATTACTGTTGCCGATGGACAGTGCTTTAAAGCATATTCCATCGGTAGTGTTAGATCCATCGACTGGATTTTACTTACAGCGTGGTCAGGCCGTGCAGGTGCCAGATTCACCGCTCAACGGTAAAGTGAGATTGTTGATGGAAACGGGTGACTTTATTGGCATCGGTGAAATAGATGATCAAGGCCGCGTTGCGCCAAAGCGCTTAGTGGTTTCGTAATTTAAAAATAGTTGCAATGAAAAGGTATTGCAACTATCTGATTTTTTTGACCTGTCTGTAAGTGTGCACGGGCGGGCCATTTTTATTTATTGCACATTCGAGAGGAAAGTACCATGGCATTAACTGCAGAAGTAAAAGCAAGTATTGTGAAAGAGTATCAACGAGAAGAAGGCGATACCGGTTCACCAGAAGTTCAGGTCGCTTTATTAACCGCAAATATCAATAATTTGCAGGATCATTTTGGCGATCATAAAAAAGATCACCATTCGCGTCGCGGATTGATTCGCATGGTTAATCAGCGTAGAAAATTATTAGATTATTTGAAAGGTAACGATGCTGACCGTTATGCTGATCTAATTAAACGTTTAGGTTTACGTCGTTAATTTTAATTTGATGTAAGTGATTTGTCGGCGATAGGCAATGGGGCCTTTCGCCATTTTTTAGTATTCGATGGAGGATTTCTAGTGAATCCGATTATTAAGCAATTTCAATACGGTAAACATACCGTTACTTTAGAAACGGGCCGTATTGCCCGTCAAGCCAGTGGCTCAGTACTAGTGACTATGGATGAAACTTCGGTTTTATGTACGGTTGTTGGCGCTAAGAAAGCCAAACCGGGCCAAGACTTTTTTCCACTTTCTGTTCACTACGTAGAAAAAACTTACGCGGCGGGTAAAATACCGGGTGGGTTTTTCAAGCGTGAAGCGCGCCCCTCTGAAAAAGAGACGCTGACATCACGATTGATTGACCGTCCTATTCGGCCACTATTTCCTAATGGATTTAAAAATGAAGTGCAAGTGATTTGCATGGTGGTGTCTTCGCAAAAAGATATCGATCCTGATATTCCAGCGATGATAGGTACCTCGGCTGCCTTATCTATTTCGGGTGTTCCTTTTAGTGGTCCAATTGGTGGTGCACGAGTCGGTTACACCGACGGCGAAGGCTATCTGTTAAACCCAACTTATTCTGAGCTCGAAACATCAGCGTTGAACATGGTGGTTGCGGGTACCTCCGATGCGGTATTAATGGTTGAGTCAGAAGCTGAAGAGCTCAGCGAAGATCAAATGTTAGGTGCTGTTTTATTTGCGCACCAGGAAATGCAAGTCGTTATTGAAGCGATCAAGTCCTTAGCTGCGGATGCCGCAAAGCCGTTATGGGATTGGCAGTCACCTGAAATTGATCAAGCACTTTACTCATCCATTAGTGATGCGGTGAGTGCCGATTTAGGTGAAGCTTATCAAGTAACAGAGAAAGCCCAGCGCTATGAGCAAGTCGGAGCGATCCGTGATCGTGCGGTTGAGCAGTTTGTCACTGAAGAGGGTGATGTTAGCGCTGATGATGTAAAAGATTTATTTGCAAAAATTGAAAAGCAAATTGTGCGTCAACGTATCGTCAACCATGAGCCAAGAATCGATGGCCGTGACACGCAAACCGTTCGTCCTTTAGCGATGCAAATTGGTGTATTGTCAAAAGCCCATGGTTCGGCGTTATTTACCCGCGGCGAGACACAAGCTCTAGTGGTGACTACTTTAGGTTCTGCTCGTGATGCACAAATCATCGATAGCTTAGAAGGCAGCAGTAAGGATCACTTCTTATTTCACTACAACTTTCCCTCTTATTCGGTGGGTGAGGCGGGTCGAGTGGGTCCTGTGGGCCGACGTGAAATTGGCCATGGTCGCCTAGCGAAGCGTGGTGTGTTAGCCATGATGCCAGACGCTGAGGAATTTCCTTATACGATTCGTGTGGTTTCTGAAATTACTGAATCAAATGGTTCTTCGTCGATGGCGTCGGTCTGTGGCAGCAGTATGTCAATGATGGATGCCGGCGTACCGTTAAAAGCCCCAGTGGCAGGCATTGCAATGGGCTTGGTCAAAGAAGGCGAAAAGTTTGCCGTATTGACGGATATCTTAGGTGATGAAGATCATTTAGGTGATATGGACTTTAAAGTTGCCGGTTCTGAGCAAGGTATTACGGCGTTGCAAATGGATATTAAAATCGAAGGCATCACTGAAGAGATTATGGAGATTGCACTGAATCAAGCATTAGCTGCGCGTCTACATATCTTATCAGAGATGAATCAAGTGATTGCAGAGTCGCGAACCGAATTATCGGACAACGCGCCAAGCATGAGCACGTTTAAAATTGATACCGACAAAATTCGTGACGTGATTGGTAAGGGCGGTGCGACTATCCGTTCTATCACTGAGCAAACAGGTGCTTCTGTTGATATCGATGACGACGGTACTATTCGTATCTTCGGTGAAGATAAGACCTCTTTAGATGCGGCTGTGGCGATGGTAGAGAGTATTACTGCTGAAGCTGAAGTCGGTGCGATTTACGAAGGTAAGGTTGAGCGCATTGTAGATTTTGGTGCCTTTATTAATATTTTACCGGGCAAAGATGGCTTATTGCACATCTCTCAAATTGCCCATGAGCGTATTGAAAAGGTCACAGATGTGCTTGAAGAGGGTCA
>PBSZ01000089.1 GCA_002726445.1 Cellvibrionales bacterium
CCCGCAGTTTAATGAACCCGACCCTTCTTACCACGGTGTGGTCTATGCTGACGCCTTAGGTGAGGCAGCTTACATTGGTCGCGCACGCGTTGTACCATTACGCAACATGGGTGCCGCATTGGCACCGTTTAATGCCTTCTTAGCCATGCAGGGTTTAGAGACCTTAGCGTTACGCATGGATAGACACGTAGAAAATGCACAGAAAGTCGCTGAGTATCTAAACGCTCACGAGCAACTGAACTGGGTGAACTACGCGGGCTTAAAAGACAGTCCTTATTATGACGTTGCCCAACGCATGGTTGACGGTAAGCCATCGGCTATTCTGAGCTTTGGTATTAAAGGCGGTGCTGAAGCCGGCGCTAAATTTATTGATGCCTTGCAAATGATTAAACGCTTAGTCAATATCGGTGACGCAAAAAGCTTGGCTTGTCACCCAGCCTCAACCACGCATCGTCAGTTAAATGAAGATGAGTTGGCTACGGCAGGCGTTAGCGCTGATCTGGTTCGCATCTCGGTCGGTATCGAGCACGTTGACGATATCATTGCTGATATAGAGCAAGCCTTAGCTGCCGCCAAGTAAACCCCATTAACGGCTAATCTTAGCCGTTAGCCCTAAAAAACAGCAGTATGATCATACTGCTGTTTTTTTTGCATTTAAAAATTTTACGGGTATGCAGGGGCTAGTCTATACTTAGCCAGCATAACCTTGCCATTCTTCGCATTAATCAAGCCTTAATAAAGCTATGAGTTTCCATTGCTTATTTGCCTGTTGCCTTCAACACATAGGGCAGGGCCTTGCCAGCTATACGCTTCTGTTTCTTTAACATTTTTTTGCAATCAGAGTATTAGCTTTGCTTTACGATAATAAAAACGACCAAGCGTGGCATTGGTAACCTTGGGCAGTGAATGCGCTGCCGCGTTCAAAACAGCCGAAGATACTGGCGATAGAGGACTAAGTCATCATGAAGGCTCTTCTTTCCAATCTTGTGAAATACAAAAGCACACCCGCATTTGATCAGCACATTGTGCCAGCTGGCTTATTAAAAGCACACCAAACCAAGGCAGGTACTTGGGCGAAAATTGTCATCGTATCGGGCAAGCTGAGTTACCGTATTCTTGAACCGGAGTGTGAGGAGTGGGTACTCTCTTCAGAAAATCACGGTGTTGTGGAGTCGACAATCTTGCATGAGGTTGCGCCCTTGGGCGAAGTGCAGTTTTACCTCGATTTTTATCGAACGGCTGATGCCTAATCGGTCGAGTTGGATGTGGCTCGTCAGTTGCTTGCTGGGTTTAACTTCGTTTCGCAACTGGGCAAGTATGGCTTATCGCAGTAATGCAGTCGTTAGATTCTAGGCATTAAATAAAAAAACAGGAGGCGAGAGATATGAGGTTTTTATTTTTTCTATACGGTGTGATTTGCTATGCGATATTTTTTGGCACATTTCTTTATGCCATTGGGTTTGTGGGTAATTTCATAGTGCCCAAATCGATGGATTCTGGTGTTGAAGGAACAGTGATTGAGGCGCTTATCATTAATCTTTTATTGTTAGGCGTGTTTGCGGTTCAGCACAGTGTCATGGCACGCAAAGAATTTAAAGCATTGTGGACAAAAGTCATCCCTGAAGTCATTGAGCGCAGTACCTATGTTTTGCTATCCAGCTTAGCACTGCTATTGCTTTTATGGCAGTGGCGCCCTATGGGCGGTGTCGTTTGGGATGTTTCAGGCAGTTATCTAGGCACAGTGTTAATGGCTATCTCTTTAGTGGGGTGGCTGCTTGTTTTGGTAAGCACGTTCTTAATTAATCATTTTGAGTTATTTGGTTTAGAGCAAGTGTTTGTTAATTTAAAAGGCAAAGCACTTACCTACGGTGAATTCAAAACACCGGGCTTGTATCAATTTGTTCGTCATCCTATTTATTTTGGGTTTACCGTTGCGTTTTGGGCGACGCCAATCATGACGGTAGCGCATTTACTGTTTGCGGTAGGCACGTTGGCTTATATGATAATAGGCATAGCCCTTGAGGAAAAAGATTTAGTCGCCTCATTTGGTGATAGCTATCAAAAATACCAATCTCGGGTTTCAATGCTGATTCCCTTACCGCCAAAAAAATGAAAGATATTTCAAAAATCAATGATGCTTACGGGATGGCTTAGCGATTATTGAGTCATTCAGCCGTGGCAAATCCTTGAGCGCTGGTTAATCGATTGACTGAAATACGACTTTCGCTCGGCCTGCTTCGGCTTCGGTTGAGCGGGAAAAGGATATTTTTTGATTAAACTCTTGAATCTTGCGTCTGAAATAGCATAAAGTATTTAAGCGTTATTAAGCTAGGAGCTGACTGAGATGCTGACCGTTGAAGCGAATGAAGTGTTGTCTAATCTTCCCCCAAATATGCCCACGCGCAATAGCCCTGTTTCGGTCAAATTTGGCCGAGCCATTTTACAATTAATTGGCTGGAAATTAGTGGGTGAAATACCCAATGAGCAACGCATGGTGGTTTGCGCGGCACCGCATACCTCTAACTGGGACTTTTTTGTTGGTTTGCCTGTCATTCTTGCCATGGACGTTAAGGCTTCCATCATGATGAAAAAAGAGGCTTTTATTTGGCCCTTATCAGGGCTTTGGACTTGGATAGGCTTTATTCCTGTCGATCGCAAAGCGCCCCGAGGCGTTGTCGGCTCGATTGTCAATGAATTCAGTGAGAGAGAACAATTATGGTTAGCCATTGCCCCTGAGGGCACACGAGCGAAAGCCAAAAAATGGAAGACCGGTTTTTTAAGTATTGCTGAGGGGGCTAACGTCCCTATTATGCTGTTATCGTGGGACTATCCAAGCAAAACCATTCAGTTTGGCCCGATGATGACCACTTCAGGTGATCGTCAGCAAGACCTGCTAGACATTCAAGCGCATTTTCGCCAGTTTGAAGGCCGACGACCAGAAAACACCAATTAATTTTTGACTGCCTCATCAGCGGTTTAGGCCAGCGGTTTCAACAGCACTTTGGCATTGCGTTGATAGTTATACAATGATTGCTTTTCTTCGGGCAGTTCGGCGACCGATCCTTCGTTAAATCCGTTTTCAATAAACCAATGCGCGGTTTGGGTGGTCAGCACAAAGACCTGCTCGATACCCATTGCTTGAGCTTGGTTTTCTATTGTCTCGAGTAAGCGCGCCCCTCGATTGCCATTGCGGTAATCGGCATGGGTAACAATGCAGGCAATTTCGCCCAGCGTTGCATGGTTTTTCGCTGGGTCGGTTTGGTACGGATAAAGAGCGGCTATCGCAATAATTAACCCGTCGCGCTCGATCACGGTAAAGTAATCAATTTCAGCGGCAAGTTTTTCTCGGTCTCGTCGCACTAACACCCCTTGTTCTTCAAGCGGGGTGATCATCTCAATAATAGCACTGACATCGTCAGCTGAAGCGGAGCGTATTTGCTCGAAGTTCGCTTGAGAGATTAACGTGCCGGCCCCATCAACGCTGTAAAGTTCTTGCAATAAGGCGCCATCATCGCAATAACTCATGATGTGGGCCCGCGGCACGCCGCCTTCAACGGCAGCAATGGCTGCTTTAGCGAGCGGCAGCACAGCGGGTGCTAGCGTCTGGTCTATGATCAGTTGAGCGGCTGAAGCGGGCGTTAATTCGCGAATTAAATGGCCATCGTGATCATGAATGCCCGATGGCTGAGTAAAGGCGATAAGCTTATCGGCCACTAAAGACTGGGCGATTTCCGTGGCCACATGATCATAAGCCAGGTTAAAGCAGTCACCGCTGGGCGAGTAGCCAAGAGCCGAAAGCAGAACGACATTGCCGGTATCAAGCAATGAGGTGATGGCGAGGGTGTCAATGTTTCGCACCGTACCGGTGAGCTGAAGGTCAACACCATTGATAATGCCGGCCGGTTTAGCGGTGATGACGTTAGCCGATGCGACCCGCACTTTCACGCTGTGCATAGCCGAGGGGGCCAAGCCCATCGATAAGCGGGTCTCGAGTTGTGAGCGCACTAAGCTGGCCGCTTCAATGACTTTGTCCATTGTGGCGGCATCGGTCACCCGTAAACCCTCGACCAAGGGACTGCTGATATTTTTTTCAGCAAGTTTATTTTGTAACTGCGCGCGACAGCCATGCACGATTACAATGCGCGTATTTAAGCTATTCAGCAGGGCAATATCATGAATGATATTGCTGATATTAGCATCTAACAGTGCCTCACCACCCAAGGAAATAACAAAGGTTTTATCGCGGTGCGCATTAATGTAAGGCGTCGCCTGACGAAACCATTTCACCAGTTGGCCATAGTCTGCTGGCGGCGGCGTAAAATCGTTATTGTTGTCGTTGTTATCATTCATGGCATAAGCTTACCAGCAGAGACCATTAGAGGCAGTAGCGTTGAATAAGACTTTTTAACAGATCGACGCCGGGTTTTATTTGATCATGGGCTAAATATTCATTGGCTTGGTGGGCACAGTCAATACTGCCGGGCCCCATCACAAGGGTTTGCATGCCCAAGGCTTGCAAAAAAGGGGCCTCGGTTGCAAAACCGGCACTGACAGCGTTATGCCCCGTTAATTGCTCACTGAACCGCACCAGTTCACTGGTTTCGGGCTCTAAAAAAGCCGCTACCCCATCAAATAAGGCTTCATGTTTAGCGTCAATACCCGTGCCTGCCAGCACCTGCGCAACGGTCTGATGGATGCTGTGTCGCACCTCATCATTATTCATACCCGGTAACAGCCGTACATCAAAACTCAATGCGCAATGGCGACAGATACGGTTAGGCGCATCGCCGCCATGAATGCTGGCCAAGTTAAGGGTGGGTTCGATCACGTCAAAAGCTGGATTTTGGTATTGCTTGCCCCATTGCTCGCGCAAGGCCATTAATCCTGCGATCACCTTATGCATGGCATCGAGGGCATTATTACCTAGCGCGGGATTGGACGAGTGACCCGATCGGCCTTCGAGCGTGATGGATTCCATCATGACGCCTTTATGCATTCGAACCGGTTTTAAATCCGTGGGCTCACCAATCACCGCATAACGGGCTTTGGGTTTACCGGCCGCCGCTAAAGCTTTGGCACCGGCCATACTGGTTTCTTCGTCTGCGGTGGCAAGAATAATTAACGGTTGCTGCAGTTGTTGATTGCCGAGCTGTTGTTGAATATCGGTGATCGCCTCAATGACTAGTGCGAAAAACCCTTTCATATCGGTGCTGCCTAGCCCGTAAAATCGATTGCTAGCGTCAAGTAATTGAAACGGATTCGATTGCCATTGCTGTTCATCGAAAGGCACGGTGTCGGTATGGCCGGCGAGTACCAGACCACCGGGCCCTGTGCCGAGAGTCGCGATCAAGTTGAACTTGCCGGCCTGCTGACCGTCTATAGCTTTAGTTACCGTTTGAATCTCAATTGAAAAGCCCCGTTCAGACAGTTGATTGGCTAGCCAGTCAATGACAGGACGATTAGAGGTGTCCAGTAAAGGGTTTGCGCTACTAATAGAAGGCAGTGCAATTAACTGGCTCAAGTGATCAACTAGCGCTTTCATCGGCGTCTCAGCTAAGAACGGTAAGAACTGATCATAGCAATTAAAGGTTGAAAAAAAAGTTAAATAAAAAGTTAAATAAAAATTTGAATAAGTGGTTTAGCAGTAGTGTATCAGCGATGGCCGACCAGTTCTAACATGATGGGGTGATTAACTATCAATAACGGTTATTAAGCTCTGTCATTGATAGCAGCCCTTAAAAACGGCTATTGAAAACACGGATTGAAAGCACGGATTGAAAACAGTCATTAAGCAGTTAGGCAATACCTTAATTATGTCAAGCGAATCAATAGGGTAGTGTTTTTATCAACCAACGGATGCAGATTTGAAATTAACCGATAGTCAATATCTGGTTCATACCTATCGAATGGCCATGATCGCAGCCCGTCGCGATAGGCGGTATCGATAGGTGATTAGCAGTGGCGTTAAGGCATTGAACCTTCGTGAACAGACTTTAGATTGGCCGCTCATGCTGCGTTTACTCACGCGCGATAAAGTATTGCATAAAAACGATTTAGAACGATTACAGTTACTGTCTAGCCGTTGCAACTCTACGCTTCATCCGATTAATTATTTAGATCAGCAAGACTGTCAGTTAAGGCTTGATGGGCGAGAGGATCGAAGCGACCCAGCCATTAATACTAATTCCGTCAAGACAAGCGGTCCAGCGCGCTATTTTCGATTGCCTCAAATACTGACGTGGCTGGCCGAATTAGCTGGCCACGCAGTGGTCACGATCGATCCCTTACTGATTGAGCGTCACGCAGCGACGCAATGCATGTCGTATGAATATGCTTGCCAATATCATCTCTTGGTACTCAAGCAACATGCAGATGCCTTAGTCGTGGTGAGTAGCGAACCTTTTATTTCAGCCTGGGAATCTGAACTGTCGCACATTCATCAAAAAAAAATCATTCGTTTGCTTGCGAATCCAGAGGCTATTGATCGCTACCGAGCGCAATTTTATCAGCTAGCAAAAGTGGTTGCTTTTGCTGAACAGAAAAACCGTCGACCTGTATCGAGTTCCGTGCCGCTGGCCTCGGCGACTGAATGGTTAAATTTGAATTCGGCGACTATCGACCTTAAGCCAGTGATGATTGACCCAAAACAAACCTTAGCTGCCGAGAGAAATGAAAGCGAAATTAATCAGCAGCACGTGGTAAGCATTGTCGATTGGTTATTGAGGTATGCCTTTGACCAACGTGCCAGTGATATTCATTTGGAACCACGCCAGCCACAGTCAACGATACGATTTCGGATTGATGGTTCTTTACATACGGTCTATCAATTGTCACATCAGGTGATGGCTGCGGTCATTAGCCGGATAAAGGTGGTTGCAGGCTTGGATTTAGCTGAGAAGCGTAAACCTCAAGATGGGCGGTTAGCGATTCATCACGATAATAATAAAATGGTTGAATTACGTATCGCCACATTGCCCACAGTGACCGGTGAAAAATTAGTTATCCGTATATTCGATCCACTATTACTGCGCTGTTCATTTTCCGACTTAGGATTATCGGTTGAAGACGATCAGCGTTGGCAGACCATTATTCAGCAACGCAGCGGTATCATCTTACTTTCTGGTCCTACTGGCTCCGGCAAAACCACGACTTTGTATAAAACCTTGCATTCACTAACAACCCCCCACGTTAATATCTGCACGATTGAAGACCCCATTGAGATGCTAGTGCCAGCGTTTAATCAGATGCAAGTTAATCAGAAAATTGCAGTGGGTTTTGCCGCTGGCGTGAGAGCGCTAATGCGGCAAGACCCAGACATTATTATGATTGGTGAAATTCGCGACCCTGAAACAGCGGCGATGGCTATTCAAGCCGCATTAACAGGCCATTTGGTTTTATCAACGATTCATACTGATGACAGCTGCAGCGTGATTTCACGTCTATTGGATTTAAAGGTCGATGCTTACCTTATTCGCGCAACATTAATTGCTGTTATGGCACAGCGCTTAGTTAAACTACTCTGCCCTCAGTGTAAAAAAAGCGAATTGACAAGCGGTGATTATTTCTCTGTTAATCAGGCGTCGGCTGTGGGTTGTAAAAGCTGTCGTGATACCGGTTATTCAGGAAGGCAAGGAATTTATGAAATTCTTCACTGTCATGAGGCGCTTAAGCAATTCATCGAGAAGCCTTTTGATCTTGCAAGGCTAAAACGTCAAGCAGTTGAAAATGGCATGCGAACATTAAGTGATGCAGGTCGAAAAGCAGTGACCCTGGGCTTAACAACAAAAGAAGAAATCACTCGTGTATTGGTCGATACTGTTTAGACGTCAGGCGGCATGCACCAGCATGGGCTGTTCGCCGCTAATGTCATACACTAAGGTTGAGAGTGTCTGTGTGGTGGTTGCACTTATCTTCCAATAACCATCAATACAGCGGTATTCGTCACGATAAATCATGGCGATTTGGGTGAGTTTTTTTTCACGGCTATTCAGTACTTGGTAGGCGAGTTCCCAACTTCCTTTGGCGTAATGATCATCAATCAGTTCAATGATAGGGTTGTGGCCATGATGACTTTCCAGCATGTGAGAGTGGCAACCGATTTCAGTGAAAATTTCAACCAATTGTTCGCGATGATTGAATTGGCCGACCGGTCCATAATCAATCACCAGTTCACCGTCAACAAAGCAGTCCCGCATCAGTGCTGGGTCTTTGGTGTCACAGGCCATTAGATAAGTGGCTTTTAAGGTTTTAATCGCATTAACGGCTTCTAACTGCGTTAAGCGTTGGTTGATGGATATTAGCGGGTCAGTGATGTCGGTTTTAACAGTCATTCTCTAACCTCATTTAATCAAGCTTAACGGTGAGCAATAGCCGAGTGAGTTAAACGTTTGGATAGTAGGCTTCTTTAACTGTGGATGTCCATGAAAAGGGGTCAGCTTCACGGCCTTCCTGAATGGCCAGCAGTGATTGGCGTAAGTCAGCGGCTAATTGATCAACATTGGCAACATTATAAGTGCTGCCATCGGCATCAGCGATTACGCTGACGGGACTGACTATCGCTGCGGTTCCACAGGCAAAGATTTCACTCACTGCGCCGGTTTCAATACCGTTTAGGACTTCTTGAATAGCAATATCGCGTTCGATGACGGTAATGCCTTTGTGTTTGGCTAAAGTGATTAACGAGTCGCGCGTAATACCCGCTAAGAATGAGCCGTTGAGTATAGGGGTATGCAATTCACCGTTTTGCAAAATAAAGAAATTCATCCCAGATAGCTCTTCAATATATTTCATTTCTACAGGGTCTAACCAGAGTGACTGGTCATAGCCGCGACGCTGAACATGTTGTGCTGATTGTAGTGCTGCGGCATAGTTACCGCCCGTTTTAGCGGCGCCAGTGCCGCCGCGAGCAGCACGGCAGGCCTCGCGTTCAATTTGAATCTTCATATGACCGGCATGGTAAATCGTTGACGGGCTAGCAATGACCATAAAGGTGAAACTGTCTGATATTCCCATGCCTAGATTGGATTTAGTACCGATTAAGAACGGCCGTAAGTAAAGCGACTTTCCCGATCCGTTAGGAATAAACGGTTCACTGTAAGCCGTCATTAAGCTAATGCCGTCCATCCAGATAGATTCTGGAATATCGATCATACACATTCGCTCTGCAGAGCGATTAATGCGCTTGAGGTTTTCTAGCGGACGAAAAAAATTGGCGCGTTGACTGCCCACGCGGTAAGCCTTCAAGCCTTCAAATACTTCTTGGGCGTAGTGCAATACTTTGGCAGCCGGATCGATTTCAATATTGCCATAGGGCGTGAGTTGAGCGGGTTGCCACTCGCCGTTAGCGTAATCGGCTCGGTACATGATGGGAACCTTGACCTCTCCGAAGCCAAGCTCTTCAGGTAGAGAGAAGCCCGCCAAAGTAGGCATAACATCTGGGCTGATACGGTAATGACTCATGGTTTTGATCCTAGAAAAATCTATGCTGAAGCAATGACTTATTATATTAAAGAAACGCTGTCTTGCCCATCCCTAGCCCAACAAAGATAGGCCCAAGAAAGGTTAATACAGTGAACTTTCGCCTTCTGGGCGGGTTTTGAAACGGCGATGAACCCACATATACTGGTCCGGCTGTTGGCGGATCCAATCTTCAAGTAAGCGATTAATTAGCAAGGAATCTTGGAAGTCATCGCCGCTTGGAAAGCTGGGGTCAATGGGGTGAAAAGTCAGCCGGTATTGGTTGCTGACATTATCCCGATAAAAGCTTGCTCCCACCGCTTTCGCGTTACCCATAGCGAGCAGGCGCGCAGGCGCCGTAATGGTGGCTGCATTGACGCCAAAGAACGGCGCAAAAACAATGTGCTTGCGACCAAAATCTTGATCGGGCGAATACCACACGGTTTTTCCTGCCCGTAAGCGTTTAACAATGGTGCGCACATTCGATCGGTCAAGCACAGCATCAAAAAAACGTTGCCGGCCTTGGGTAATCACCTGTTCCATTACGGGGTTGTTATTAGGTCGATAGACCACATCAATCGGCGTAACATGGTTGATAAAGATGCCACAGAGGTCTAGGTGAACAAAATGACCACTGATTAGTAATACCCCATGCCCGTCTTTTTTAGCGGCTTCAATATGTTCGAGGCCCTCAACAGTAAAGCGATCGGCTAAGGTGTTTGGGTTGGCCCACCAAGCAGAGGCGATTTCGAAAAAGCCAATGCTGTTGGCGATAAAAATATCACGCACGAACGCTCGCTGCTCTGAATCGCTCAGTTCTGGAAAGCAAAGACGAACATTCGTTTGAACAACATGCCGACGCTTGGCGCTAACAAATAATACGGTATAAGCTAAAGCGGTACCGATTTTTTTTTGAACGCCAAACGGTAAGCGAGTGATTAGCCGCACCATAAAAATAGCCAACCAGCTAAACCAATGCCGCCGATGGTATAGGGAAGAATGTGTTGGCGTAGGTGAAATCTTATCTGACCTCAATTAATGTAATCGAAACACGCTGAATGAATGCCAAGAAACTGTAGGTTAATGACCGATGCAAATCACTGTAGAGACAATAAATGATCAGTTAACTGCTGCGCTTCTCGATCGATGCTGTAATGTTGCTCGGCATGTTGACGTGCTTCTGCGCCCATTTCAAGCAATAATTGTGGTGAATCTAACAGACTTTTTAATCTGCTATTAATGGCTTGTTGGTCGCCACTAACACAATACCCATCGACGCTTTGTCGAATAATATCTGGCCAGGCACCGGCATCACTGGCGATGACTGCAGCGCCGCTTGCCATAGCCTCGATAACAGTGAGCCCAAATCCTTCGTTTCGACTGAATGCGGCGACTAAGCTCATTGAGCGCATAATTTTAGGAATTTCAGCAAAAGGCAGCTCGCCTAAGTAGTGAACTTGCGCTTCAAGCCCCGCTTGTTTGATTTTTTGCATTTGCATGTCGAAATAAGCTTGGTCTTGGCGTTGAATTTGCCCCGTAATCACAACGGTAAAATCAGGTTGGTTGGGAAGTAGCGGTATGACGGCGTCGATTAAACGGTCTAAGCCCTTTTGTGGGCGAATACGACCAAAAATACCGATGCCGAACCTGCCCGGTAAGCCCAGTTCCCTCCAGCAGTCTTCTCTGTTCTCAGCGGGGTGAAAGGTGTGGGTATCGATACCGTGCGGAATGATAATGTCAGGCGGAGTCTCAAGATAGCTGGCCGCAGCCGAGCAGGTCGATATAATCGAATCCATCTGTCGCATTAAAAATTTCGTAAACCGGCTATGATGCCGTTGAGCGGTAGAAGTAAAAGCAATTTTTAATTTTGCGCGAAATATCCACTTTAACAACAGTGCCTGGATCATCTCA
>PBSZ01000090.1 GCA_002726445.1 Cellvibrionales bacterium
CAACGCAATCAATGATGAGGTTAGAACGCCAAAGGCAAGTGAGATGGCAATTGGGGTAAACATCATTGTTGAAATTGATTCATTAATTAATAATGGAATTAGGCCAACAAAGGTTGTGGCCGAGGTTAGTACTAGCGGCCTAAACCGTGACATTGCAGCGCTAACAAGAGCGCTGTAAGGCTTGTTAAGCCGGCTGTTCTCGCGGTTATAAAAATCGACCATAATCAAGCTTGCATTAACCGCAACGCCAGATAAGGCCATGATGCCAAGCAGGGAGAAAAACATTAAGTCTTGTCCCATAATGACATGTCCCATCACAGCCCCGCAGGCACCAAAGGGGATGACGCTCATGACAATCAAGGGCTGCAGATAAGATTTTAATGGAATCGCTAACAGGGTATAAATGGCGAACATTGCGATACTAGCGGTAATAACTAAACTGCTTGCCGCCTCTTGTTTTTCTTCTGCCTCGCCGGCCAGATTGATGTTAATACCGTAGCGCTGAGCGAGCGCTGGCATAATATGATTTTCAAGGTCTCCTAGAACCTCTTCAGGGGTGATAACATTGCGATCAACATCCGCTGTGACGCTAATGACTCTAAGCCCATTAATTCGTTTGATGTTAGCCGTACCTCGTCCCATTGATACCTCGGCAACCGCTGAAAAGGGAATTTCACTGCCCTCAGTCGTACGTATTTGCATTTGTTCAATATTACTTAACGATCGTCTTTCAGACTTGGGGTAGCGGACCATGATCTTTAGATCTTCACGGCCACGTTGCAATCGCTGGACCTCTTCACCATAGAAAGCTTGCCTGACTTGGGTGGCCAAGTCTTGGGCGGTCAAATTAAGTGAGCGGGCGCTGTCTTTAATTGTGAGTTTAAGTTCACGTTTGCCGCCTTCAAATGAATCGACAATGTCCATCACGCCAGGGTAGGCTTTTAATTCGCTGCTTAGATCTGCAGCCGCTTTTTGAAGTGCAGTGATATTTCTTCCACGTAATTCAATTTCAATCGCTTTGCCGGATGAGAATACCTCTGCAGTAAATGTTAGATTGTCTACTCTGGGTATATTTCCACTTAGATCACGCCAACGTTTAACCAAATCATTGGGTGTCAGTCCTTCGTGATCTGGCGGCAAATCAATTTGCAGTGCAACTTCGGCTTGGTGGCCGCCACTGGGGTCAGCATCTCCGATACTTGAGCGACCGAGCTGTATACCCGCAGATACCATCGTGTCGGTGATGCGAATATCAGAACCCTGTTGCTTCAATTCTTGTTCAAGTTGACGGCCGCTTTGAACGAGTTGCTGGGCAACTTTTTGCGTATCTTCAACGCTAGTGCCAATCGGCATTGAAACACTGGCAAATAATCGCTCACCATCAATCGCTGGAAAAAATTGAAAGATAATTCGACCGCTAACTAATAGTGCGATGGTTAAAATCAGGCAGGCTAATCCGGTTGAGGCGACTAAGTAGCGACGATTTAGACACCATTTTAAGCTCGGTCGGTAATATCGATTGGCGAAGTTAAGCAATCCATGTGTGAGCGTGTCTTGCAATCGAAGAAATCGATTGCCGCTGCTTAGTTGGTTGGCCTTGTGATTCCCAAACAAGGCTTTTTTTGACAGTTGCATGGGTAGAATCAACTGCGAGGTGATTAAGCTAAAAATTAAAGCCAGTACCGCCGTCACGCCGATAAACGAAAAAAACGAACCCAGACCGCTTTTAAGCGCGATTAAGGGGGTGAAGGCGGCTATCGAAGTGAGGACACCAAAGATAACTGGCGTTGCAACATCATTAACGCCATTTATCGCAGCTTCTCTTGGGCTCTGACCATGCTCGGCATTGGTATAAATTCGTTCAGCTACCACGACCCCCGCGTCGACCAAAATACCTAGAATTAATAGCGTGCCAACCACTGAGATCGTGCTGATCGTCACACCGACAAAAGGAAATGTGATCAGTGTGCCGAGTAGGGTAATCGGTAGACCAATAGCGACCCAGAATGCCAGTCTAGGCCTTAAAAATAGGGCAAGTATGATTAGTACAAGCGCTAAACCGCCTAAGCCATTGGTGCCGAGTGCGTCTAGCCTATCAACAAGATCTTGAGACTCGTCGGCCCATAGCGCGACGCCCACCCCGTCAGGCAATCGATATTTGACTTGTTCAAGATAGTCTTTAACACTGCTTGCAACATTAATAACATCTTCATTGCCAATTCTTTTGACGCTAATCATTAGCGCTGGCTGACCGTTGAAAAGCGCATTAACATCGCTGTTGACAAAGCCATCTTTTATTTGTGCAATGTCGCCCAGTCGAAGCTCGGTGGTATCACCACCACTGATAATAATGATTTCTTCTAGGCTTCGAACATCTCTGGCCTGATTGACCGTTCGAATTAAAATTTGACCGTCAACGGTGTCAACTGAACCTGCGGGCAGATCAATAGAGTTTTGACTGATTCGCTGGGCAATGTCGCGTAAGTTAAGACCGTAACGGCGCAAGGTATTTTCTGTTATCTCAACACTGATTTCATAGTCTTTAGCGTAATGTATGAACACTTGCGATACTTCAGGCAGGTCAGTCAAATCTAATCGTATTTTCTCAGTTAGGCGTTTTAAAGACATTGGATCAGTATCGCCATAAACAAATATTTGTAACACGTTGGTCAGTAAGGTGACCAGTTGAATAACAGGCTTTTCCGCTTCATTAGGAAAGGTATTGATGCTGTCTATTTTGCTTTTTATTTCATTTAGCTTTTGGTTCTTATCTTCACCTTTGAGCAGTTCAATTTGAACGTTGCAGCTATTTTCTGCAGCTAAGCTGGTAATCTTCTTTATCCCAGGCGTGCCATTAATATTTTCTTCAACACGAGAGCATACGGTTTGCTCAACCTCTTCGGGAGAGGCTCCTGGGTAGGGTATCAGGACGCTGATAAGGTCAATGTCAATGTTTGGAAACTCTTCTCGATGCAGTTGAGGTAGGGCAATAATACCGCCCAGAATGAGAAACCACATTAATAAGTTGGTTGCGACTCGATTATCAATAAACCATGCGAGAAAGTTTTTCACTTCACGGCATCCAGTGTCTGTTGAAAAGAAGGATTGACTTCCATGCCTTCAAAGATAATGGACGGAGGGGTGACGCAGATAAGTTCATTATTATTGAGCCCTCGACCCACGAGAACCGAGTCTTTATTAATACGAATGATCTCTATCTCACGATACATTAAACGGTTGTCTTCATTGACGATTAATACACGATTGTCGATGACGGCGCTTCTTGGTAGTAGCACTGATTGGTCATAGGAACGACCTGCAATCTCGGCAGTCACGAACAGTCCAACCGTCAACGGTGGTTGTTCGCCAAACTCTGGATTTTTGACCACCGCGACAGCATGAAATAATCGCGTTTTGGGATCTACTTCAGATTCTATTCTTACTAATTGGCCTTGCCATTGGTAGTCAATGCCGCCATAGGTGCTGGTGATACTCACTGCAATAGACTCTTCAGGGCTGAGTGTGCCGCGCATTTGCTGTGGCCAATTTAAGAAGCCTAAATCGTCATTTGAAATGGGCAGTCTTACTTCAACAATGTCATCGGCATAAAGCGTTGCGATCGACGCGCCAACGGTCAAGTAACCCCCCTCATCAATCGATTCTTGTTGAACACGTCCTGAAAAGGGTGCAGTGATTTCAGTGCGCTGGAAGTTGAGGCTGGCTTGTTCAAGATTGGCTTGGGTGATTTTGAGCGTGGCTTCTGCGCGCTTATATACTTTATAGGCATCGTCTAATTGGCTGTTGCTGATAAGGTTCTTTTTAAACAAGCCCTGTTGGCGTTGATAATCACTTTCATAAATGCCAAGGTCAACTTGAGCGCGGGTATTTTCAGCGCTGGCTTTATCCAGTTGTAACTTGTAGTCGGTATTTTCAATTCGGATAAGTGGATCAAATTGATCAAATTTACCGCCTGAGATAAGTTTCTCACTGACCCAGATCACGCGCCCTGCAATTTCGCTGGCAAGTGCAATTTGTTTGTGCGGTTTGACTAAGCCGTAGGCCGTCACTGATTGACTAATGGTGGTTAATTTTATGTTTTTTGTCTCGATGGTTGGTAGGGTTTTTGCGGGGATAATTTTATCGATTTCAGGCTGGTAAGAGACCAAAAAGCTCGATAGGCCAATAGCGAGTACAATAACAGCAATAGGGGCGAAAAAACGGTTTTTTGAAAGCTGGCTAAATAATGCCATAGTGTACCCTTAGTAAAATTGCCTGTTGTTGTAAGCTGCGGTACATGATTTATAAGCTGATGTTTAAGATTCCCGCAAGTGATTGATTATCATAGCATATTATAAAGTGACTGGTCATTATGTCGGGTTACAATAATGATACGCAAAAGCGCAAGGCTTGGTTTGCCCGCTTGCTTACGGCTTGTTAAGGTCGATAATCACGGCGAGTCTAGCGATCTATTAATCCCTCGGAACGGATAACCTGATTGCAATTGAGATCTGCTAGGAAATAGCTTCTAATTCAATGTGATAAATGTAAGAGTACTTTTAAATAACGGTCAGACCGATCAGCATCAATGAATGTTGGCAGCGTTTTGTCCGTCTCGTTCTATGAGAAAGCCTTCCGCAGAGGAATCCTTTAACACCATGATGGGTATGTTATTAAATATGAATAGACTGAATGCTCGCTTACTTGTATTGCTTTTAGTCTGGTCTCCGACAGCTTTTGCCTCGGGTACCGGCGCTTCAGCACAATCTGAGTCGATCACTGATCGAGCCTCGACTCAGTTACGACGTGCTGTTGATGCTATGACTGACAAAATGACTGATGCCAAAGTGACCGTTACCGCTTTAATTCAAGCGCCACCGCCTCGGCATTACAGTCAAAACCGACAGCCTTGTTTAGACTTCAGTCATGAAAAAAAAGCTTTTTTTGGTGATCTTCATGTCCACACAAAGTACTCATTAGATGCCAGTACCCAGTCGACCCGCACCACCCCTGATCAAGCCTATCGTTTTGCTAAAGGTGAAGTTGTTGGTATACAGCCTTGGCAAGAAGGGGAAGCGCTTCGATCCTTGCAATTAGATCGGCCGTTAGATTTCGCCATGGTATCCGACCATGCTGAGTTATTTGGAGAAACGTATATCTGTAACACGCCTGGAGCAGAAGGCTATAGCTCTTGGCAATGCAAAATTTATCGTCATGTCCCGCGCGCGGCGTTTTATTTGTTTAATGCTACGGCGACTGTTAGGCAAACTCGCTTAGGTTTCTGCGGTGACGACGGCGAGTTATGCCGTCAGGCAGGCAGTGCTCCCTGGTTAGAGATGCAGGCGGTTGCAGAGCAACACGATGATAAAAGTAGCAGTTGTGAGTTTACTGCATTCATTGGTTATGAATGGACCGGCGGGACAAAAACCGGCGCTAATTTGCATAGAAACGTGGTGTTTCGTAATGCCGAAGTTCCTATTTTGCCGGTGTCATGGGTTGATGGTTCTGCCCAATATTTATGGCAAACCTTAGAGTCACAGTGTAACGGTACCGATAGTGGCTGCGAGGCACTCACCATTCCACATAACTCCAATATCAGCAGCGGCTTCATGTTTAATTTCGACAATGATGGCACCGTGGCGATGACAGAAGATCAATTTACTTTGCGTAAGAAATACGAGCCTATTGTAGAAATTATGCAGCACAAAGGCGCTTCTGAATGTTTTTACTCGACGGAATTTGGTAGTGATGAGCTTTGTGCTTTTGAGTTTTTGCCGACCACTGGTTTCTTTGGTGGTGGCCCGACCAAAGCAGGGGATGGTTTCGTTCGTGATGTTTTAAAGGAGGGCTTAATTGCTCAGCAAAAAAGTGGTATGAATCCATTTCAGTTTGGCTTTATTGGCTCCTCTGATACGCACTTAGGTACACCAGGCGCAGTAGATGAAAATGTTTTCTTAGGTCACGGTGGGGCAGGCGTGCCTGCGGGTAAGGAGATACCGCCAGGATTACCCGATTACCTTAAATATAATCCTGGGGGCTTAGCGGTTATCTGGGCTGAAGAGAATTCCCGCGACGCCTTATTCGATGCCATGCAGCGAGGTGAGACTTATGCGACTAGCGGTCCGCGTATTGAAACCCGTTTATTTGGCGGCTGGGATTACAGTGAGCAGCTTTGTGAAAGTAAGGCATTTGCTCAGCGCGGCTATGATGGCGGCGTGCCAATGGGTGGTACTTTGGCCAGTCCAGACGTAACTAAATCAAGCCCCGTATTTGCTGTCTCTGCTTTGCAAGATCCTGGCAGTTCTCGTTCGCCAGCCGTAGGTTTACAGCGGATTCAAATGGTGAAAGGTTGGATCGATGCAGAAGGGAAAAAACAAGAACAGGTTTATGATATTGCTGGCTCCACTGATAACGGTGCAGCGCTTAATGTAAATAACTGTGCGGTTTCTGGCGAGCAGTCCGCCAGCTTATGTAGCGTCTGGCAAGATCCTGACTTTCAAGCAGAGCAACCGGCATTTTATTACACGCGAGTTTTAGAAAACCCGACCTGCCGCTGGAGTCAGCGCCAATGTGTCGCGAATGGGGTAGATTGCGCGAACCCTGATACGATTACGGAGGGTTTTGAAGGCTGTTGCGTGGCTGAGCATCGGCCCGTCATTCAAGAGCGCGCCTGGTCATCACCTATTTGGTACCAGCCAGCAGGCACCTCAACGCAATAACGGGGTGACAATTAATTGAATAAATGGGGGAAACATTATGCGACAGTGTGATCAGCATTATATTAATGGTGAATGGATTAAGCCGTTCAGCGAGCGCAGCTTTGACGTTATCAACCCGGCTACTGAGCAACCAGCAGGGTCTATCATCCTCGCTAATACAGAGGATGTTAATCGCGCGGTAACTGCCGCGAGAGAGGCTTTTGCTTCGTATTCACTGAGCTCAATCGATGAGCGTATCGCGATGTTTGAGGCGATTTTAGCGGCTTATTCTGCACGAGTGAATGATATTGCCGCGGCCATCACCACCGAAATGGGTGCGCCGTATGCGTTCCTTGCGAAGCCTCAGCAAGCACCAACCGGTGCAGGGCATTTTGCGGCAATGCTCGAGGTGTTAAAGACCTTTGCATTTGAAACTGATCAGGTCAGTGCGCAGGGCAACACCAATAAAGTGGTGCGCGAGGCGATTGGAGTATGTGCCTTAATCACACCGTGGAACTGGCCGGTGAATCAAATTGCTTGCAAGGTTGCCCCCGCTTTGGCGGCAGGCTGTACGATGGTATTGAAGCCCAGTGAAGTGTCGCCATTTTCGGCTCACATCTTTGCCGAAGTGATGGCCGAGGCGGGTGTCCCGGCTGGCGTATTTAATCTGATCGATGGCGATGGTGCTGAAGCCGGTCAGGCGTTAACGTCACATCCTGACATTGATATGATTTCTTTTACGGGTTCAACGCGGGCAGGCAAGGCAATTTCACATGCGGCAGCCGAGGGGATCAAATCGGTGGCGCTTGAGCTCGGCGGTAAATCGGCCAATATCTTATTAGAGGATTGCGATTTTTCTCAAGAAGTCACTCGAGGTGTATTGCAAATGATGCATAACTCTGGTCAGACTTGTACGGCACCCTCGCGAATGTTGGTGCCGGCTTCGCGATTAGCGGAAGTTGAGGCCATTGCTTGTGCTGCCTGTGAGCAAGTGGTGCTGGGTGATCCATTGAATGACAAAACAACGCTGGGTCCTTTATCCAGCCCGATGCAATATCAGAAAGTCACGGCCTTGATTCAAACGGGTATTGACGAAGGGGCTAAATTAATCAGTGGCGGGCCTGAGCGACCCGCCGATATTGACGCAGGTTGCTATGTATCGCCCACTGTTTTTAGTCAAGTCAGTAATGATATGACTATCGCTCGAGAGGAAATATTTGGCCCTGTGCTGAGTATTTTACCTTACCAAGACGAGGCCGAGGCGATTGCTATTGCCAATGATACTGACTATGGTCTCGCGGCCTATATCAGTTCGTCCGACCCAGAGCGGGCGAGAGTCATAGCCAGACAGTTGCGCGCCGGTATGGTCAAGATTAACGGCGCAGCGGGCGATCTTCACTTGCCATTTGGTGGATATAAGCAGTCCGGTATTGGTCGTGAGTGGGGCGCTTGGGGGCTAGATGAATACCTCGAAACCAAGGCTGTGATTGGCTGAGCTTTGTGACAATATTTTATACTACGCATTAATCATTAGCCGATATGATAAGCCAATATTGAGACTACTACCGAGGACTGACCGTGATAACTTCATTCGATGACTACATGATTCACCAAACCGCAGAGGCGGTAATAATCCCTTCGCAAAGTGACCGAAACTTTTACGAGCGTCACTGGATGACGGGCTTCGAGAATACCGGCGATATATTTTTTGAAATTGGTTTTGGTTTATACCCTAATCGTCATGTGATGGATGGCCATTTCAGCGTGGTGATTGGAAGCAAACAATATGCCTTTCACGTGTCACGTCGCGCTCCTGATGATCGAATTGACACTACAGTAGGGCCCTTGTCAGTCACTATTGAAGAGCCCATGCGTTCCTTGCGCTTTAAGGTGGAAGACAATGAGCATAATATTTCTTGTGACCTGCGTTTTACCGCTATCAGTATCGCGCATCAAGAGCCGCATAATACCCGTTATGAAGGCGTACATTTAATTATGTATAACACGCGCTTTACGCAAGCAGGCCACTGGAATGGCACGATTACTGTCGATGGTGAGACACATCAAATTGAAAACGCCACGGCCATCCGCGATAAGTCATGGGGCGTGAGACCTGTCGGTGAACCTGTCGGCGGCGCGCCAGGGCTTATGAACGGCGAGCCAGGCGTTTACTGGAATTGGTCGCCGGTGATGTTTGGTGATCAGTGGCTGCATTTCGCAACTTTTCAAGACCCTGACGGCAATCCTACTCAGGAAAGTTGTGAGTTGGTGCCATTGTATAGTGATCAGTCCAATATTCCAGCGGGTGATGATGCTGGGATTATCCATATGCCGAATATGTCACATCGCTTAACGTGGAATAAAGGCACACGCTTATCCAGCGGCAGTACAGTGAATTGTTCGGATAAAGACGGCAACAGTTATGAAGCCAAGTTAACGCCATTTGGCAAACCCTTTTATATGTTGGGTATTGGTTACAACCATCCTAAGTGGGGGCATGCCGTTTGGCAGGGCGAATTGGCGATGGATCGCGAGGACTTCGATCTAAATGCCATTGACCCATTGGCTTATGAGCACATTCACACCCATCAGCGTGTTACAGCGACGATGGAGAAGACCGCTGCTAATGGCGTCAAAGAGAGTAAATCAGGCTTTGGTGTGCTCGAGACGATTGTGATTGGTCGACATGACCCATCGGGCTTTAAAGAATTCTTTGATGGTGCAAAATAGCCAGCAGTAAACTGTTTTCTAAGCTGCAACGTAAAAAAACCAGGGCATAAAAACCCTGGTTTTTTTGTTGCCGATTTTGTTAATAATCGGCTTAGTATTGCCTTTGGCTTCTCGGCATGACGGTAATTGTTTACACTGCATCCTTTAAGCTTAGCGCCAAAAGCTAATTTCTCCCTATGATACTTTGTAAGTTGGACTCATTTATGCGCATAGCCTTCCGTTTATTACTAGGCCTAGGTTTAATTTTTTCATTACCGGGCTGCAACCCTGATGTTGATATGGAACTCCGTGAGCCTATCCGGCCCGTGAGAACTGTGGTCGCTGAGCAGGGTGATAATTTTTTATGGCGCGTCTACTTTGGTACTTTGCAGGCCGACTTCGTATCAAAGCTCAGTTTTCGGGTGGGCGGCGTAATTGACAGCTTTTCCATCGAGCTTGGCCAACAAGTTGATCAAGGACAATTAATAGCGTCCATTAATAATAATGATTTGGATCTAAAACTTGATCGAGAAAAAGCCGCATTGCTTCAAGCTAAGGCCGAAGAAGCTAATGCAAGGATGCAATATGAGCGGGCTTATGGCTTGGTTGAACGAGGCGTTGTGTCTCAGAATGAATACGAGTCATCGGACACGCTTTACAGAACCTCGCGTGCCGAACTTGAGCGGGCCAAGAAGAGCGTTGAGTTGGCAAAAAAACAATTTGACTACGCTAAGCTAAAAGTCCCCATGAAAGATTGTACTGTCTCAGATCTTGCTGCTGAGATAGGTGAGAATGTCACGGCAGGGCAAGTCATTGCTACCTTGAACTGTGGTGAGCATTTTGAAGTACTAACGCATGTGTCAGAAAATGCTATTCGTGAAATTAGTGTGGGCGATGAAGTTGTCGTTCGACTGAATATTTATCAAGATAAAGAGTATCGCGGTATTGTCTCGGAAGTTGGTGCAGCCGTAGGGAATCGAGCAACTTATCCCGTTATTGTTCGCATTGTTGCCCCCGATGATCGTTTGCGTGTGGGTATGGCGGCGGAAGTGAGCTTAAAAATAGCTTTAGATCCCAGTGATACGGGTATAGCCGTGCCATTTTCTGCGGTAGGTGAGGATTCTAACGGACGTTTCGTTTATCGTTTTAATCCCTTGCCAGCCGAGGGTGAGCAAGATAATACACCGGTTGGTACTGCTGAAAGAGTGAGTGTGACGGTAGGAAAAACCGTCTATCAAGGTATTCTCATCACTGACGGCATTTCTGAAGGTGACAGGATTATTACTGCTGGTTTGCGTTACTTGACCGATGGTCGAAAAGTTAAATTATTAAATAGCGAAGAGTCGAGTTTATAAACGATGGATATTACGCGATTAGCTATTGACCGTGGTCAACTCATGTTGTTACTTACGTTCACGTTAATTGTGACTGGCTTTGTGACTTTCTACAATATGCCTCGTGCACAGGATCCCGCTTATCCGATTAGGGTGGCCACGGTCACGACGGTCTTGGCAGGCGCCTCAGCAGATCGAGTTGAACAGTTGCTAACAGAGCCGCTGGAAAAGGTCATCCAAGAAATGCCTGAGATTCATAGCATTACCAGTACTTCGCGCTCGGGTGTTTCGACCATAACCGTTAATATCCACGACCGCTATACCGATCTGCAACCGATTTGGGAAAAACTAAAATCCAAGGTCGATAAAGTACAAGTCGACTTTCCTGCTGGGACAGAGCGCTCAAAAGTAGATGACGAAATTGGGGATATGTTTGGTATTGCCATCGGTATTGTCAGCGATGGTTTTAGCTATGCTGAGCAAAAGAAACTAGCCGATCAGTTAAGAAATGAATTATTAGCGATTGATTTAGTTGCGAAAGTTGAGCTTTATGGGGCGCAGGAAGAACGAATTTTTGTTGAGTATAACAGTAGTCAATTAACGGAATTAGGGATATCGCCAGAGTACTTTGCGCAAGTGCTCGATAAGAAGAATATCATCACGCCGGGTGGACGGGTTCGTCGCGAGGATGTACGGCTAAACATTGAGACCACCGGCAATGTTAATTCGATTGACGAGTTAAAACGAACCTTGGTGCCTTTACCCAGCAGTGAGGAGCTGATCTCATTAGATAATATTGCCAAGGTTTATCGCGCCTATATCGACCCGCCAAAAGAAATTGTAAGAGTAGGGGGGCATAGCGGCATGGTGGTGGCTGTATCGATGCGCGAAGGCGGCAATATTATCCGACTTGGCGAGCAGGTCTCGGTATTGCTGTCTGAGTTTCGTGAAGTGATTCCTCTAGGCTTTGAGTTTGAGGTTGTTGCTTTTCAGCCGCAAGTGGTTAACGACACGATCGTTAATTTTGCTCTAAGCTTACTTCAAGCGATTTCAATTGTTTGCCTAGTTATCATTGTTTTTTTGGGGCTTAAGACCGGCTTGGTGGTCGCCAGTCTAATTCCTGTTACGGTGTTGGGCACCATTGTTATCATGAATAGTCTAGATATTGGTCTCAATCAAGTATCGCTAGCTGGCTTAATGATTGCCTTAGGAATGCTGGTCGACAATGCCATTGTGATGACTGAAAATATCCTAGTCTTGCGCAGTAAGAATATTGCCCCGATAGAGGCAGCTGTTCGATCAGCCAAACAGTTAAGATGGCCATTATTGGTGGCCTCGCTAACCACAGCCGCAGCTTTTTTACCGATCGCCTTAGCCGACTCAGCCACGGGTGAGTACACGGCGCCGTTGTTTCATGTGGTATCCATTGCGCTATTATTTTCGTGGGTAGTTTCGCTAACTTTAATTCCCTTATTAACGGTTGTTTTTCTAGCGAAAAAACACAGTCCGCGAACCAGTCGCGTGTTTAACCCTAGCACCTATGCCGCTTATACCGTTGCATTAAAGTCTATGCTGCAGCATCGAGTCGCGACCTTACTGTCTGTCGGTCTGATTTTTATTGTGGCCATTTTTAGCTTTCGATTTGTGCCCGTGATCTTTTTTCCTGCCAGTGATGACGCGCGATTTAAACTTGAGATAGATTTACCGCAAGCCACATCGATAGAGCATACGGCTAGCGTTGTTGGTGAGATAGAAAAATTTATTGATGACCAGTTGATGGCGACTGAGCAGCGGCAAGGGGTGACTAATTATACGGCGTTTATTGGTACCGGCGGCCCTAGAGTGGTGACTAATCATAGCGGCTCAGAGGGCTCATCGAATACCGCTTTCATGTTATTCAATACCAGTTCAGCTGAGCCGATTGAACAGTTGATGGAGCAACTTAGAGTCTTCCTATTTGAGCATTATCCGGATATTTCAGCGTCTATCCGTCGATTTGAGACAGGCGCTTCTGTTGCTAAACCGATACAGATTCGCATTAGCGGCGAATCCAGTGATACGCTTTATACGCTGTCTGACCAAATTAAGCTTCAGCTTGAATCGATGTCGGGAACGGTTGGTATAAAGGACGATTGGGGACCTAAGGCTCAGAAGATTGTCATTAATGTTGATGAGGCAGCCGCGCGTCGAGCAGGAATCACTAACGCCGATGTTGCCTCGTCATTAAA
>PBSZ01000091.1 GCA_002726445.1 Cellvibrionales bacterium
AATTAAAACCTTTTTAAAACTATTTGCACTACCGTGCGCGCTTGATGTTAATGTCGAACAGCTTTTTTCAAGCTCAACTGCTATTGAAGATTATTGAGCCCACCGACGACGACTCGAGACACCGGCCAAACTGGCCAAGGCCGTAGCAAATAATAATAAAAAAATATCCATTACTTAATCGTCTTGAAGTCCCTCTTTTGGGTTTTTTCAAATCAATTAGAAAGAACATCGTCCTCTCATAAGATCAATGCTTGGGTGTCTCTCAATGCTCGTTGCGACCTTATTTAAATCAAACGCTCTAATCAATAGCTATACGGCCTAAACTCATTTCACCCACCGACTGTGACGATGACTGCCAAAAGAGGTAATGTTCCAAACCAAAAATTACCGAATACCATAACGCTAAGCGATTGAAAAACATTAATTTTGTAGTAACCTTAGCGTTCTGTTATATCGCTTAATAACCGGCAATTAATGCCCCTATCGTGTGAAGTATTATGAAAGAAAATCCAGAGCAAGCCATTCCGGAAGTCTTTGAATCGCTGAAGAAATTCCCTTTACCCAGCAGTCAAATGAATGATCTAAATTTCTCGATGGACGACAGTCATTCTCATGCAAGACTGACCGCCGCTGGTTTAACTATCGATTTTTCACGGGCTCGCATCAGTCAAAAGGTGTTAAATGAGCTGCTTTCGATCGCCGAATCTAAACATTTAAGCGAGCAAATTCAATTACTTATTAAGGGAGCTGAGCTCAATAATACTGAACAGCGAGCGGCCCATCACACAGCTCTAAGGCTGCCCGAACAGCAACAAGATCGTGTTGAGGTAACAGCAACACAACACGAGATTAAGCGCATTAGCGATCAACTAAGAACTCAACAATGGCGTGGTCGAAGTGATACAACGATTACGGATATTGTTAATATCGGCATCGGCGGCTCAGACCTCGGGCCAAGAATGATTAGCCATGCACTGGCAAACTATGCCGATGGTCCCAAGGTGCATTTTGTCGCCAATGTTGACCCGCGCGACCTTGAGTGCACCTTACAAGCTCTATCGCCGTCAAATACCTTAATCATTATTTCATCGAAGTCGTTTAACACCACGGAGACACTGGAAAACGCCTTATCGGCGAGGCAATGGCTGCTTACTGAAATGACCGATGATGACTTATCAAAACACGTTATTGCCGTGTCATCTAATATTGAAAAAGCCGTTGAATTTGGCGTTGCACCTGAAAATATCTTACCCATGTGGGATTGGGTTGGGGGTAGATACTCACTTTGGTCGGCGATTGGCCTGCCCATTGCCATTGCCACAGGTTACCAAAATTACTGTGACTTACTGGCCGGCGCGCACAGCATGGATCAACATTTTGCGCAAAGCCCACTGAGCACTAACCTACCAGCATTGTTGGCGTTATTAGAAATTTGGTATATCAACCGCGGCAATGCCAACAGCATCGCCGTACTTCCCTATAGCCATGAACTGCGTCTGCTGCCTGACTACCTGCAGCAACTTGTCATGGAGAGCAATGGTAAGCAGGTCGATAAACAAGGGAGCCCGGTGGGTCATCGAACTTGCGCAACCATCTGGGGCAGTGCCGGTACGATTGGCCAGCACTCCTTCCATCAATTACTTCATCAAGGCACAGAAAATATTCCGGTTGATTTTATATTGCCGTTAAGCAGCCACTCGGATAACGAACATAAACAAGCGCATTTAGTTGCCAATTGTTTAGCCCAAAGTAAGGCCTTGACGGAAGGAAAAACCATTGCTGCCGCTGAACAGGAATTACTTGATAGTGGCGCTTCAACTGAGGAAGCCCAGCGACTCGGCAGTCACAAAGCAAGCCCAGGCAATCGGCCTAATACGATCATTACCATGGAAAAACTCACCCCCAGTCATTTAGGCGCACTGGTGGCACTTTATGAACATAAGGTTTTCGCCCAAAGTGTGATATGGGGCATTAATGCTTTTGATCAATGGGGCGTCGAGTTAGGCAAGCAGCTAAGCAGTCCAATTCTAGCCGCATTAAAGGGTAACACTGAAGACAGTCAAGCACCTATCGATTCACCTACCGATGCAACCACCGCCTATTGGTGCGAGCAATTCATTGAAATACATAAAGACGGTTGAATCACTGCGTTTACTCAAAGTTACTGAATCTTAGCCAACAGCTCTTCGGTTTTTGCTTGCATCAATGCCATATCACCCCGCGACTCAACATTGAGTCGCAGCAATGGTTCAGTGTTAGATTTTCTAATATTAAAGCGCCAATTATCAAAGCTAACACTGACCCCATCGGTATAATCAACATCAATCGCCGATGCTTGATAGTCATCAAGGATTGATGAGATTACCGCATCAGCATCAGCAACGGTTCGATTGATCTCACCGCTAACGGGATAATTGCTGATCATTTCACTGACTAAACTCGATAAGGGTTGACCTTTTTTAGCCACTAACTCAGCAATCAATAACCAAGGAATCATGCCACTATCGCAATAAGCAAAATCACGGAAATAATGATGGGCGCTCATTTCGCCGCCATAGACAGCATCTTCTAGCCGCATGCGTTCCTTAATAAACGCGTGGCCTGTTTTACTCATAATAGGCTTGCCGCCTAATTGATTGACGATGTCACAGGTATTCCAAGTGAGTCGTGGGTCATGCACCACCGCTTGGCCTGGCGTTTTTTGTAAAAATGCCTCCGCTAGCAAACCTACGATATAATAGCCTTCAATGAACTGGCCCTTTTCATCAAAGAAAAAACATCGATCAAAATCACCGTCCCAGGCAATGCCAAAATCAGCATTGGCCTCGATAACAGCATCAATGGTTGGCTGTCGATTCTCAAGCAGCAGTGGATTAGGAATGCCATTCGGAAAATTACCATCAGGCTGATTAAATACCTTGGTAAATTCGATGGGCAGTAATGGCTCGAGTGCATCGATCACTAATCCTGCACCGCCATTACCGGCATTACAGGCAATTTTGAGTCCCGCCAATGCGTCAACATCAATATAACTTAATAAGTGCTTTAAATAAGCCGGTCGGCTCTCTAAGGGAGTAATGCTAGCAGCAGAATCAGAGCTGTTAAAATCTCCCGACTCCGCTAAAGCCTTAATGTCCAGCAAGCCCGTATCACCACTAATAGGCTGACTGCCACGTTTCACCAATTTCATGCCGTTATAATCGATGGGGTTGTGACTGGCGGTTACAACCACCCCACCATCAACATCATTATTAAAGGTGGCAAAGTACATTTCTTCTGTACCCGACATACCAATATCTAACACTTCTGCACCAGCATCATTAATTCCGCGAGCAACGGCTTGGGAAAATTCAGGGCTGGTCAAGCGAATATCATGACCAAGACAAATACGCTTGGCACCTAGGTATTGGGCAAAAGCTCTACCGATGCGATAGGCAATCTCTTCATTTAATTGATCAGGAATACGGCCGCGAATATCATAAGCTTTGAAACAACTGTAATTTGAAATTTTCTTATCTCCTATCAAGCCTATTTTTTATAGACATGGTCATAGCAATAATTGGTTGCATCGATAAAGCCTTCTATGCTGCCACAGTCAAAACGCTTACCCTTAAATTTATACGCCATCACACAGCCTTTTTTAGCTTGCTGTAACAAAGCATCGGTGATTTGAACCTCGCCATTCTTTCCTGGTGGGGTGTCACGAATAATATCAAAAATATCCGGCGTTAAAATATAACGACCAATAATCGCTAAATTAGTTGGCGCATCTTCAGGTTTAGGTTTTTCTACCATATCGGTTACCCGATATAGATCGTCTCGAATCATATCACCCGCAATGATACCAAATTTTTCAACCTGATCTGCCGGTACCTCTTCAATGGCAACGATAGTGCATCGAAACTGTTTATACATCTCGACCATTTGGCTCAAAACACCATCATATTCCTGACCGAAACAAAGGTCATCGGCTAACACAACGCCAAAGGGTTCATCGCCTATTAATGTCTCACCTGTGAGAATGGCATGACCCAAACCCAACATCTCACTTTGCCGTGTCGTTGAAAATGTACCGCGATCAATCACATCACGAATATCACTCAACAGTGCCTCTTTACCACTACCGGATATCTCATTCTCTAGCTCATAGTTAGTATCAAAATAATCATTTATCGCGCGCTTATTCCTGCCGGTCACGAAACCAATTTCAAACAAGCCCGCATCTAGCGCCTCTTCAACACCGTAGTGAACCAAAGGCTTATTGACAATAGGCAACATCTCTTTGGGCATGGCCTTCGTCGCCGGTAAAAACCGGGTGCCGTAGCCTGCCACTGGAAACAAACACTTTTTTATCATCTTTACGCTAAACCCTGTATAAATATTAAAATTACAGTCTTTTTTGATCTGCTCAGATAATCATTGGTTATTCATGCCGGCCATAATCATCGTCAAAGCGAACGATATCATCTTCACCAAGGTAAGCGCCAGACTGAATTTCAATTAATGTTAACGGTATAGAACCGACATTCTCTAATCGATGCTTTTGTCCAAGTGGAATATAGGTTGATTGGTTTTCAATTAAAGTGAAGACCTCGTCGCCGCAGGTGACTTGCGCCTCACCAGAGACCACCACCCAATGTTCTGCCCTGTGATGGTGCATTTGCAGCGAGAGTTTTTGTCCGCAATGCACAACAATTCTTTTAACTTGAAATCGCTCACCCTGACAAATAGTTTCATAACTACCCCAGGGTCGAAACACTAACTGATGCGCCGACCCTTCGCTACGATGACTCAGCTGCAAGGCAGTGACAATTTTTTTGACGTCTTGAATTGCATTTTTATCCGCCACCAAAACCGCATCACTGGTTTCGACAACGACGGCATTTGATAACCCTAGCGTCGTGACGAGACGATGATCACTCATCACCAAGCTATTAGTGCTGTCCTGCATAAGGACATCGCCAATAGCCACATTGCCTTGCTCATCTTTATCGGAAATATCCCATATCGCCTGCCAGGAGCCGACATCGCTCCACTCTGCGGCTAAAGGCACCATGGCTCCTTTAGCCGTATGTTCCATGACAGCATAGTCAATGGAGTCGCTAGGACAGCCAGCAAAACATTCTTCATCAACACGGATAAAATCAAGATCGCGATATGCCCGTTTAAATGCTTGCTGACTGGCCTGATAAATTTCTGGCGCATAAGCAGCTAACTCAGCCAGAAATTGATCGGCGCGAAAAAGAAACATACCGCTGTTCCAACTGAAATTTTGATCGGCAATATAACTTTCAGCCGTCTGCTTATTTGGCTTTTCAACAAACCGCTTTATAGAAAAAATAGACGCTTCAGTAGTATTTATTAACAGAGGCTCTCCTCGCTCTATATAGCCATAGCCTGTCTCTGGAGCGTCGGGCACAATACCAAAGGAAACTAAATAACCTTGTTCTGCCGCATGTGTAGCCTGACTTACCGCATTTGAAAAAGCCTGTTCATTTTTAATATTGTGATCAGCTGGCAAAACAAGCAACACGGCATCTGGATTGATTTCTAAAGCCGAGAATGCCGCAATGGCTACGGCTGGGGCTGTGTTTCTTGCCACAGGCTCAAGAATGATATTTGCAGGCTGAACACCTAACTGCTGAAATTGCTCAGCCACAAAAAAACGATTTTCATGATTGCAAATTGCAAGAGGAGCAGCCACATCATTGAGACTTTTTAATCGCAGCGCTGTCGACTGCAGCATTGAATAGCCGTCATCTAAAACATCAATAAATTGCTTCGGGTACGACGCTCTTGATAAAGGCCATAATCGACTGCCTGAACCACCGCATAAGATGACAGGAAAAATCATAACTATCCTTTTAACTGTATATTAAAATGTACTGTGATTAGGCAACGTCCAAAGAGGCTCGTAATTAATAGTTTAGTTTTCTAGCTTGAAACGTCACATTTAACTATTGCTACTGGACTTAACCATGATAATCGCTAAAATGACGCTCCAGTCAACGCTTAACAACAGTTAGCCTTGGCTCTCTATCTTATTATAACCTTATTAGGCCACGAAACATGACAATCACTCAAAATTCTTTCTCTAAAGAAGAATTAATTGCCTGTGGCCATGGTCACATTTTCGGTCCTGGCAATGCGCAATTACCCATCGATAATATGCTCATGTTAGACCGTATAACCAAAATCACCGACCAAGAAGGCGATTTTAATAAGGGTTATATTGAAGCCGAACTTGATATACACCCAGAGCTTTGGTTTTTTGACTGTCACTTTCCTGGTGACCCAGTGATGCCGGGCTGCCTTGGCCTCGATGCACTTTGGCAGCTAATTGGCTTCTTTCTAGGCTGGAAAGGTAATGAAGGACAAGGTCGCGCATTAGGCTGTGGCGAAGTGAAATTCACCGGTCAAGTCACTCCCGAGGCGAAACTCGTCAGCTATAAAATTCATTTAAGTCGACTCATTGAGCGAAAATTAGTAATGGGTATCGCCGATGCCACCATGGAAGTCGATGGCAAGGTCATTTACACCGCAAAAGACCTTCGTGTCGGCCTATTTAAGAAATAACCGCTCACCGAAACCCCTCACTTTTTAAAACGTTTTAATTTCCGACAATAATGATTTCATCGTATAATTACGGTTTAATCATTGAGTATCAGTAAAGGCATCATTCATGAGAAGAATCGTTGTTTCAGGTATGGGTATCACTTCTTGTTTAGGGTCAACCACAGAAGCTGTTACAGCTGCCCTTAAACAAGGCCTATCAGGCATTAAGTTTAACCCTAGCTACGCCGAATTAGGCATGCGCAGCCACATTGCAGGCATGATTGATCTTGATCTCAGCGAGCTGATTGATCGAAAACTGTTGCGATTTATGGGGAGCGCCGCGGGCTTCGCCTATCTTTCAATGGCTGCCGCCATTGCCGATGCCGGTCTTGAGCCAGTCGAGCTCTCTCATCCACGCACCGGCATCATCGCAGGCTCAGGTGGCGCATCATCAGCCAGCCAAGTCGCGGCGGCAGAAATCCTAAAACAACGGGGCATTAAACGTGTGGGGCCCTACCGCGTCACACAAACCATGGGCAGTACGGTATCCGCTTGTCTCGCCACAGCCTTTAAAATTAAAGGCATCAATTATTCTATTTCTTCTGCTTGCTCAACCAGTGCGCACTGCATCGGCAATGCATTGGAGCAAATTCAACTCGGCAAGCAAGATATTGTTTTTGCTGGCGGCGGCGAAGAAGAACACTGGACGATGAGCTGCCTTTTTGATGCCATGGGTGCATTGTCATCAAAATACAATGACACGCCAGAATTAGCCTCTAGAGCTTATGACCGCGATCGAGACGGCTTTGTTATCGCCGGCGGCGGTGGCATGTTAGTGTTAGAAGAACTGGAGCACGCAAAAGCCCGTGGTGCAAAAATTTATGCTGAAATCGTCGGTTATGGCGCGACTTCAGACGGCGCAGAAATGGTCGCACCCTCAGGAGAAGGAGCCGTTAGAGCCATGCAGTTAGCCAGCGCCAATCTCGACGGTAACATTGACTATATCAATGCACACGGCACTAGCACCCCCGCGGGCGACATGGTCGAGCTCGCCGCGATGAAAACGGCTTTTGGTGAAAACATCCCCTCGATCAGCTCAACAAAGTCTTTATCGGGACACTCTCTGGGTGCCGCTGGCGTTCAAGAGGCGATTTACAGTTTACTGATGTTACAAAACAACTTCATTGCAGGCTCTGCCAACATACATCAGCTTGACGACGCAGCTAAGGGCTTACCGATTATTGAAAAAACCATTGAAGGGCTTGAATTAAATCGCGTCATGTCAAACAGCTTTGGTTTTGGCGGCACCAACGCCAGTTTAGTGTTTCAACGCTATACAGGCTAACACGAGCTAAATTTTTAACTCACCAAAACATGATAGCGGTAAAATAGTGCAGTGATCACCTGCCGTTAATTTCTGGCCAGCGGCCATAGGGATTAAAATATTGGCCGCAGAGATCGACGACAATACACCCGAGCTTTGATTATCAAACAAGTCAGCAATCACTTGACCTTCTTCATTAATACGAGCAACACCCCGTAAAAAATCTAATCGGCGACCGCGATTATACCATTCAAAGTTCGCCGTGGCTGAATAGCCTGTCAGACTAGCATTGGCAAGATCGATATCAACTAAGTTGGCCAGCCCCATAGATTTCAATAACCACGGCCTAACCAATAAATGAAACGTCACATAGGCAGACACCGGGTTACCAGGCAAGCCAAAAAAGGCTGTACCTTGAAGCTGGCCAAAGGCAACTGGCTTACCAGGCTTGATAGCTAATTTCCAAAAATCAATAAAGCCTAGGGCTTCTACTTGTTGACGAACATAATCTTCTTCGCCAACCGACATACCACCGGTCGTAATCACGCAATCGGCTTGCTCAGCAGCCTGCAGTAAAAATTGCGCTGTCGATGCCGCATCGTCAGGGCATCGGCCTAGATCAAGCGGAATAGCGCCGCATTCAGCTATTTTAGCGGCTAAAAAGTAACGGTTAGAATTGTATATTTGCCCAGGCTCAAGCGCCTGCTCAGGGTCTTTAAGCTCATCACCGGTGGAAAAGAAAGCGACCGTTAATGGCCGATAACATTGTAATTTGCTAACCCCGACCGAGGCCAACAAACCAATATCTCCAGCACTGAGTCGATGCCCTTTGGCAACCACCTCTGACTGGTATCGTATATCTTGTCCTGCTAATCGAATGTGCTGGCCTAGAGAAGGTGTTTCCGAGAAAGTTACCTGATTACTGTCAACCAGCGACTGACTGTCTTCTTGGAGTATGACGGCATCGGCACCTGCCGGTATCATCGCGCCGGTAAAAATTCGCGCTACCGACACTGGCTCTAACGCAAGGGCCAAATCCCCCGCGGCAATTCGCTGCGATACGGTAAAGGTGTTACCCCGCGCAAAATCAGCACAACGAACGGCATAGCCATCCATAGCACTGTTATCAACCGATGGCACATCGATAGCGGCTATTTTCTTCGCGGCGGTTATACGACCTAAGGCCTGATTCAGCGATATTGATTCAACCTCAGGCTCTAGCGATTTAGCTAAGACCTGAGCAAGCCCTGTCTCGAACGCTATCATTGATCGTTTTTTTGGTGCTGAAGCACGCCATGGAAGTTACAGGGTCGATGGCGACTGTCGAGTTGCTCAGACAAAATCGCCTCCCATGCTAGCTGACAAGCACCGGTCGAACCGGGCATGGCAAAGATCACCGTTTGATTAGCAAAGCCTGCCAAGGCGCGTGATTGAATGGTAGATGTGCCAATGTCGGCATAAGACAGCTGCCTAAACAGCTCACCAAAACCGTCAATTTCTTTATCGAACAGAGGGCCGATCGCCTCGGGAGTGGAATCACGGCCACTAAAACCAGTCCCGCCAGTAATCAACACCGCATCGACCGCTGCGTCAGCAATCCAAGCCGAAATAGTGGCACGAATAGCGTAGATATCGTCTTTAACGATATGACGCTGGAATAAATGATGACCTGCTGCTGCGATTGAATCGACCAAATAATCACCTGAAGTATCATTTTTGTCCGTTCGCGTGTCAGAGACCGTTAATACAGTCACCGTTAAGGGCTGAAAAGTAGCGGAAGCTTTAGACATAGAGGCGTTTTACCTGTTTTTATGAGTGAGACCATTTAAAAACCCCTTTTATTGCCAAATACTGCAATTTCGGATGGTTTTCTCTATTTTCACTGTTTATACAGCTATTGACAATCACCTTACAACTCTGAATAATCGGCGGCCTTAAATTTAAGCCTTAATATGCACTATTGGAGATAATCTTGGCCAATTCGCCCCAATCAAAAAAACGCGCACGACAAGCTGAAAAACGTCGTAATCACAATGCAAGTATGCGATCTATGGTTCGTACTTATTTAAAACGCGTTATTGCTGCCATCAGCAGCGGTGATGCTAGCGCCGCTCAAGCCGCGTATAACGATGCTGTTCCGGTCATTGACCGCATGGCCGATAAAGGCGTTATTCACAAGAACAAAGCCGCACGCCATAAATCACGTCTTAATGCCCAGGTTAAAGCCCTCGCAAGTTAAGCTGGCTCATTATATACTAAGTTATTGATTTTAATTGTTTATTTTTCCAATCAAGCAGGCGTATAGGCGCCTTTTTTTTTATGTTTAACCAAAATCGCTCCGTTAAGCAACGATAAACTGTTAACCCCTCTACCCCTTATTTTTGCTAGCAACTTCTGCCAAAAAGATATACCACGACCTCCGGTAAGTCGACATTTTTGGCAATCTACTCAATCGCAATAAGCTACTGTGAGAATAAATACCCCTTAAAAAGCCGATGAATCCTTGTCTCAACCGGCAAGATGGCTTATTATTCGCGGCCTTTTTTGGGGTAATTGATTTATCCTTTATTACGAGCCAAAGGGCTCATTACCGTTGCCAGACTCGCCAATAAAAATAGCGTGTTAATCCAAAAGCAAAGTTTGGCCGCAATACGGAGAAAAATATGTACGCAGTTGTTGAAAGTGGTGGTAAACAACACCGAGTGATAGAAGGTGAAACCCTGAAAGTCGAAAAACTTGACCTTGCCACTGGCGAGTCACTCACTATCGATCAAGTCTTGATGGTCGGTGAAGGTGAATCGGTTAAAATTGGCGCACCTTACGTTGCGGGCAGTTCTGTCACTGCAGAGGTTGTGTCACATGGCCGCCATGAAAAAGTGACCATCGTTAAATTTCGTCGACGCAAGCATCACCGCAAACAGATGGGCCATCGACAGTGGTATACCGAATTAAAGATCACCAGCATTGCTGGCTAAGGTTTTCGATCAACAAACAGATTAGATAAATTTTGGAGTAAATCATGGCGCATAAAAAAGCTGGTGGTAGTACGCGTAACGGACGCGATTCAGAGTCAAAGCGATTAGGTGTTAAATGTTTTGGTGGCGAGGCCGTCAAAGCAGGCAATATTATTATTCGTCAGCGCGGCACTAAAGTTCACCCTGGTGTCAATGTTGGAATGGGCAAAGACCATACCCTCTTTGCAACTGGCGATGGCTTTATTAAGTTTGAGCAAAAGGGTCCAAAAAATCGAAAATACGTAAACGTAGTTTCGTAAACACGGCTTTTATGAACCCCAAAGCCCTGTCTTACGACGGGGCTTTTTTGTATCGGCCTCATATTTAAATGTGACCAATATAATCAGTTACTGTTGGCCAACCATTGAATAGGCACAACCATGAAATTTGTTGATGAAGCAATTATTTCAGTGACAGCAGGCAAAGGCGGCAAGGGTGGCCTTAGCTTCCGACGTGAAAAATATATTCCACGAGGCGGGCCTGATGGCGGCGACGGCGGCGATGGCGGCAGTGTCTATTTACAGGCCGACGAATCACTCAATACATTAATTGATTTTCGCTATCAACCGCGATATGCGGCTGAATCCGGCCAAAGCGGACAACCTAAAAACTGCACTGGACATGCAGGCGCTGATAAAACCTTGATGGTACCTGTCGGCACCACGGTTATCGACGAAGCTACCGATGAAACGCTCGGAGATCTATTAAATATTGGCGATCGGCTCAAGGTTGCCCAAGGTGGATTTCACGGTCTCGGTAATACGCGCTTTAAGTCAAGTACTAACCGTGCGCCTAGACAAACCACCCCAGGTTCAGCCGGTGAATCTCGCAAGTTGCGTCTAGAGTTAAAGATACTTGCCGACGTTGGCTTACTGGGTATGCCAAACGCAGGTAAGTCCAGTTTAATCACTGCCATCTCGGCCGCCAAACCTAAAATCGCCGACTATCCATTTACTACTTTAGTGCCAAATTTAGGTGTCGTTAGCCTTGAAGCCTATCGCAGTTTTGTTATGGCTGATATTCCAGGCTTGATTCCTGGCGCCGCTGAAGGCGCAGGTCTAGGAATTCGGTTTTTAAAACATTTAACGCGCACTCGTTTACTGCTGCATTTAGTCGATGTTATGCCGCTCGATGAAGCAGACCCTGTCGATGCTGTCGATCTATTAGACGATGAGCTCACAGCTTTTAGCCACTCATTGGCAAATAGGCCGAGGTGGTTAGTGCTCAATAAGATTGACTTGCTAAGCGAGCAACAACTGTCTGATTTATTGGCCAGAGTGGCGATTGAACTGCCGCAATACGACCGTGTTTATGCCATTTCAACGGTTGCTAAGCGGGGGCTCAAAGCGCTCAGTGGTGACATCATGACAAGCCTTGAACAGCTGTGGCAAGACGAGCAAGACGAACCAGAAAATTTATTAAAAGAGTTAGAAACACAACAAGCTATGCAGCAAGAGGGCCGAAACAGTATTGCTGAGCTGGCTGAAAGACGAACAGAACAACGGCGGACAGGCGCCTCATCAGCCGACCCAATCGACGATGATGACAGCGACGTAGAAGTTGAATACACTAAGGAATAAACACGGTGAGCTTGCGTAAGTGAAGCATAAAATTAACAACTGATCGTGAAATGAGTCCGACCATGACATCGATAAGCACAGACAAAAAAATCTGCTGGGTCATTAAGATTGGCAGCGCACTACTGACAGGTAATGGTCAAGGTTTAGCGGTGGACGCTCTCGATCACTGGGTCGAGCAGATAGCCAAATTAAAAGCCATGGACTATGACATCGTCATCGTCTCTTCAGGCTCGGTTGCCGAAGGCATGACTCGGCTAGGGCTTCAACAACGCCCTACCGCGCTTCATCAATTACAGGCCGCCGCAGCGATCGGCCAAGCTGGCTTAATTCAAGCCTATGAAACACGCTTTAAAAAGTTTGATTTACTAACCGCGCAAATTTTATTGGTGCACGACGACTTATCTTCACGCACTCGCTACCTTAATGCGAGACAAACACTGCAAAGTCTACTCGATTCCAATGTTATTCCTATTGTCAATGAGAATGACACCGTAGCAACCGATGAAATTCGTTTTGGCGACAATGATACCTTAGCCGGTCAAGTTGCCAATTTGGTCGATGCTGAACGCTTAGTCATTCTAACCGATCAGCAAGGCGTGTTTACCAAAGATCCTAGAAAACATCGTGACGCCACATTAATTCAAGAATGTGACGTGAATGACAAGACACTCGATGCAGCCGCGAGTGGCAGCAGCGGCAACCTAGGTCGCGGCGGCATGAGCACTAAAATAAAAGCCGCACGGTTAGCGGCCCGCTCTGGTGCAGACACCGTTATCACGGATGGATTAACGAATAATGTCATTATTCGACTGGCCAACAATGAGTGTCTAGGCACGCGACTAAGCAGTATAGATAGCCCTATTAGCCAGCGAAAACAGTGGCTTTCAGGCAGTCTGGCAAGCTGCGGGCAATTAATTATCGATCAAGGCGCCGAAAAGAAACTACTCGAATCAGGCAGCAGCTTATTACCCATCGGTGTAACTGGGGTAAATGGAGAGTTTTCTAGAGGTGACCTGGTTAGTTGTGTTAGCACTGACGGGCGAGAAGTGGCGCGCGGTTTAACAAACTACAGCAGCGAAGAAGCTAATAAAATTGTCGGCCAAGCCAGTGATCAACTTAGCGCACTGTTAGGTTACGGTGGTGACGAAGAGCTCATACATCGCGATAATCTTGTATTAGTCTAAATCGAAACACCTATTTCACAGAAAGCAAAATATCGCCGTCATCTAAGCCGGGACGATTAAGCTCGCCCTGCGATTTAATCTTCCCTGGCGGATCATTAATGGTTTCTGTCAACTCAGCAGCACAATAAGAGGCATCGACCTGCGCTTGCGGGGCTTCGTTATAGCAAGTTTTTCGTTGCTTAGGCAGGCGTGCTAAGCGACGGATCATTGCATCCATCTGTGAAGGAGGCATTTCTTGACCATGCTGAGCACCGGCCGAGCGGGTAATCGTTTCATTCATTAATGTACCACCTAAATCGTTAGCACCCGAATTTAAACAAGCTGCCACGCCCTGCTCGCCCATTTTGACCCATGAGGCTTGAATATTATGAATTTGGCCGTGCAAGACAAGACGAGCGACGGCGTGCATCAATACGGCCTCACGAAAAGTTGGCCCTTTACGTGACAGGCCTTTTAAATACATCGGCGCTTCTTCAGGCACAAAAGGTAATGGAACAAATTCAGTAAAACCACCCGTCTTAACTTGCAGCGCTCGCAATCTCAATAAGTGGCGCGCCCAATGAGTAGGCGTTTCTATGTGGCCATACATAATCGTGGATGTGGTTTTCATGCCTAAGCTATGTGCCGTTTCCATGACATGCAACCACTGCTCAGTACGGATTTTTTCAGGACAGAGCGTGTCGCGCACTTCGTCATCTAATATCTCTGCCGCGGTGCCAGGCAAGGTTGATAAACCCGCTTCAATTAACTGCTGCAAGTAGGTTTTAATATCTAGGCCTAAGGTTTTCGCCCCCTGCCAAATTTCTAATGGCGAAAAAGCATGGATATGCATATCGGGAGAGGCTTGTTTAATCGCATGGCAAATATCAATGTACGTCTGGCCAGTATAGCCAGGGTGAATACCACCCTGCATACACACTTCAGTCGCACCGCGATCCCAAGCTTCGCAGGTTCGACGCTGAATTTCTTGCTCGCTTAAATCGTAAGGCCTGCCACGTAAGTTTTCACTCATTTTGCCCTTAGAAAAGGCACAAAATTGGCATTTAAAATAACAAATATTGGTGTAGTTAATATTGCGATTAACCACGTATTTAACCGTATCTCTATTCACTGACTGTCGAAGTGAGTCTGCCGCATGACAGACATGCCAAAAGTCATCGTTACGCGCCGAAAAGAGTTGCGCCACTTCTTGTTCTTCCAGCACTTCGCCAGCTGAAGCCTTGGCTGTAATCGCAGCGATCGCGCTTGAAGCAACCGGCCTTGCTTGGTCATCTTTTTGTGCTTGCCACCAAGCAGGGATCGTATTCGAAATGCCCGCCACCCAGTTGTCTGTTCGCGGCCAACCTTCACTATCGATCATGGCAAGCACCTTAGCCTGCATAGTGGGTTCTACCCAACGACAAGTGTCGCTCGCATAGTCAGGGTAGATGGTTAGTCTTTCATGCAGGTACTTACCCGTCGCACGAGTTTGAGATGCCAACTGATCAACATGAGGCCATGGGGCCTCTGGATTGACATGATCTGGGGTCAGTGGCGATACACCACCCCAGTCATCGATGCCTGCTTGAACAATCTTTTCTAGCTCGCCCGGGCTCAAATTAGGCGGCGCTTGAATATGCATCGCAGCACCAAAAATAATACGCGCGACTGCAATAGTCCAAAGTAATTCTTCGACGCTGGGATCAGGCGCCTGAGCCATTTTAGTATCAGGCTTGGCTCTAAAGTTTTGAATGATCACTTCTTGCAAGTGGCCATACTGCTCATGTAAATCACGCAGCGCCAACATTGATTCAATACGCTCGCGGCGCGTTTCACCAATGCCGATTAGAATGCCCGAAGTGAACGGCACATTTAATTCACCGGCCAATCGAATTGTCTCTAAACGAACAGCAGGGTCTTTATCAGGCGAACCGTAGTGCGGCATACCTTTTTCGGTTAAGCGCTCGGAGGATGACTCGAGCATGATCCCCATTGAAGCCGACACTTTTCGCAATGCTTTAATCTCGTCAGCATCCATACATCCGGCATTAATATGCGGCAGTAGAGAGGTCTCCTCTGCGACCCGTTGAGCAACATGTGTCACGTATTCTAACGTGGTACTGAAGCCCATCTCAGCCAAAGCCTCGCGCGCCACTCGATAGCGCAACTCTGGCTTTTCGCCCAAGGTGAAAAGCGCTTCTTTGCAACCCTGTAACTCACCTTGCTTAGCTAAAGCAACCACTTCATCAGCCGTCATGTAAATAGCGTCGAGGTGTCTTGGTGTGGTGGCGAAAGTACAGTAGTGACAAACATCACGACACAAATGGGTCAGCGGAATAAATACTTTTCTCGAATAAGAAATCAGCGAACCATGCCCAGCATCTCGCAAGGCCGATGCCTGTTTCATTAATGCCACTAAATCATCATTATCAGCTAATGCCAAGGCCTGACTCTGCGACGGTCGATCAAGCAGACTGTAATCAAGTGATGTTGAAGCCTGCGCATCGATTATCGAACTCGGCTCAACCTCTTCAACCTCTAGCATCCACATCATTTGTAGGCGTTGGGCAATTGCACTGTCACGACAATATTCAGAGGTGTGTGAAGCGGTATGCAAAGCCTGAACTGACACCGTATCCGATGACAGTGAATGTGATTGATTAAGGCCAAGAATAAAGGCCATTAAATCACTGGGGGTATCAATATCTGCGGCAATCGCCCTTGAATAAAATCGTTGGATCAACATGTCTTGCGCGGCAAATGATTCCTGATGAAGCGCAAAACTATTGCGCCCAAAGTGAAATAGCTGCCGATTTAATGTTTGTCGTTGCTGAATTTTAAGCGGTAAGAATTGGCTGCTGTGCAATACCATTGTATTGGTGCCGGTTTGATGACGGTCAGAGACTAAGGTCACTGAATCGCGCCGCACTGAAGAGGATAAATCATCTCGCTGTTGCGCAAGTCGTTCTATCTCAGCGATCGACAACTCGGGCAGATCGGCATGTAAAATACAGATATCGGTATCGTCAGCTAATTGTAAAACATGCTCACAGCCAGCATTAATAGCCGCATTCAATGGAGAAAAAAGCGTGTTCAATTTTGAATGTACTTGAGCGCCTTGTTCTGGCTCAGAGATTAGCGTCACGCCATGGTGCTTAGCCATTAAAGCGGCAGTTGGATCATCAGACACTATCACAATGCCGTTTATTGAGGGTGCCTGAGTTAATACTGACAATACATCTTCAACCATCGCATGAAATAAACGATGGCGCTCAGCAGCCGATAACACGCCAGAAAGACGCTGCTTGGCACTGACAAAATCTTTAAGTGGTAAGACTGCCCACATAAAAAAACCTATTTATAGTTGAGTGTTATTACGCCGTTGAAGAATACAGTTGTTCAGTAAACTGCAAACATTGCTCAGCTAAATTTATCTTATCTTGCTCGCTGTGCATCACCGTATCGGTTATTTTTACCTTGATGCCCATCGTCTCAATTTCAGCGGCTCGATCAGAATCGCTGCGATCAATAACCAGGCCGTCAATGATATCACTATAGTAACTAGCAACACCGCTCACCGAGACTGGCATTTCAAGCCCCTGCATCATATTTGCGGTTGGTCCCTTGATCGCCATGCCATTCACAATAGGCGATACTGCAATAATAGGTGCCCGACATCGCTTAAGTTTTGGTAATACCGACGGTATTTTTAAGATCGGGTCGACACTGACAAAGGGGTTCGACGGGCAAATAATAATCGCCTTTGGCTCAGCCGCTATGGCCATCTCGAAAGCGTCGCTAGGAGTCGCTGATGACATGCCGTTAAAACGAATCTCGCTGATCGGGGGTTGGCACTGCTGGCCGACAAAATAGTCTTGGAAGTCAAGCCAACCCTGTTCAGTTAGCACCTGTGTCGCAACGGCGTCGTTGGTCATGGGAATCAGCTGTTGTTCGACCCCTAGCGCTTGACATAGCTTGGCTGTGACCTGCTCTAAACTGAGGCCCTGCTCAAAATATTGGCGCCTACGCGTATGTGTGGCGAGATCACGATCGCCCAATCGAAACCAGGTCTCGCCGCCAAGCGCCGACATAGCATCCATAAACTGCCACGTTTCATTGGCCACTCCCCAACCCTGCTCGACATTACTTAAACCCGCCAAGGTATACATCACGGTATCGAGATCTGGCGAAACAGGAAATCCTAAATGACAGAAGTCATCGGCAGTATTAGCAACAATAGTCAACTGTTTTGCCGACAGTGATCGCGCCAAGCCCAGCGCTAATTTCGCACCGCCAACACCGCCTGAAAGGGCTAATATATTTGCTTGCTCTATCATTCTATAATCACTTGGCTAACGAAACAGATCGGCTTTTTTGTCACGGATCAATGCGCTAGCATCCTGTTCGCTGGCCTGCCAATCCCAACCTCGAATAACGACCGCTGGAACCGATTCACCACCCTGCCCCATCAATAGCGAAGCGGCCGATGCCAGTTCGTCTGCGTCAGCCATTTCGGTAACTTCTAGCGGCCGACCGAATAAATCAGAGGCGCCAATCGCTGAGCGCAATGCCGGCACGGCAGCACTGCCTATAGCAAAACCGGTAATGCCATTACGCCATGCTCGACCCGCACTGTCACTGATAATGATACCTATTTTTAAGCCTTGCCGAGCAAAATAATCGGCAAGCTGTTTCGCACTCAAATTGGCATCAATGGGCAGTAACAAGACCCGTTCACGGCCCTCAAAATCAGTAATATTAGACCGATCAATACCAGCATTAGCATGCACGTATCCACAGCGATGCTCGACAATCATAACGCCTGGGCGATGCCTAACCACTTCTTTTGACTCGTCTAGAATCAACTGCACTAAGCGAGGATCTTTATCCACTTCTGCGGCCCATTGCAGCGCCTCGGCAGAAGGCTCAATTTCGTCCAGTAAGGCATAGCGACCTTCAGATTTTGAAATAATTTTTTGTGCGATAACCAGTATATCGCCATCCACGAGTTTGAACTCAGCGGCAGCTAAAGCGACATCGATTAAGGCTGACAAATCATCGCCAACCTCGATCAAAGGTAATGTTTTCAGTGCGGTTAGGGAAAGATCCACAGGCGCGACTGGCAATTAAGCCTCTGGAATGCCCGTTATGGCAAGCCCAGCATGACACTTGTATTGCTTGTTAATAAAAATCAGCACCGAGGTGAGGGCTTCAACCGCCGCGGCATTTGCGATTGAACCACCGTGGTAGCCCTTCATGCCCGCCGCCTCAACAAGCTTGATCACTTCTTCTCGGGCCGCTTTTTTATTGCCGCAGACAATAACGTCACAGGTTAAGTCACTGCCCGCTTGTAAATGCACAGCAGCGACATTTTGAAATGCCGATACTACTTGAACATTTTCACCAACGATCTCCTGAGCGATTTGACCTGCTGAGCCCTGCTCTGGCAATTGGACACGCGCTACTTTAGGTGGCACTAATGGCACCGTTACATCAATTAAAATTTTACCCTCAAGCACATCTTTAACTGACTCTAAGGTGCTGGCATGGTGGGCAAAAGGAACCGTCATTGCAACGATATCGGCCGCACTGGCAGCCGCATGGTTATCCATTGCTTCGGCAGCAGAATCAGCAATGCCTCGCTCTTGCATCAAGCCTTGTAAGGCATCGACCGCTTGTTGCGCTTTTTCTTGGGTCCGCGAGCCAATGATGACGCGATAGCCGGCCTGTGCCCAACGACGAGCTAAACCGGTACCAAGATCACCAGTACCGCCTAAAATGGCAACAGTGGGTAGTAAATCACTCATAGCAATTCCTTATTGTAATTGTGGATTAAATTGTCGGCCAACGGTCATCGTTGAACGAAGTCAATGAACCAAAACAGGTTTACGGTTATTATACGCTGAAATCACCTTTAAAGATGAGTGGCAATAACCGCCACCCTAGCAAGGCATATTTCCCTTTTAAATCAAGATGCAGTTACAATAAGCGGAAATAAGCAATTAAACAATTCGCTAACATCGAGCCTAACTCGATTTTTAGCATCCGATCGGCATCACTAGTAATGCGAATGGAATTATGGCTAACAACGATAATACGCAAGACAACGCTACCAATACGAGACTTTGCTTCGATAACGCTGTGGTATTGGTGACCGGCGGCGGCAAAGGGGTGGGGCTAGGGATAAGTCTGCGCTTTCTTGAGGCAGGTGCAACTGTCTATATTTGCGGCCGATCCGCACCAGAATCGCTGCCATCGGCATCGACTAAAGACGGCAGTAATGTCGCACAATTTATTAACGCCGATGTCCGCGATCTGGATCAGACACAAGCCATGTTCGATCAAATCAAAACCGAATCGGGTCGTTTAGATGTGTTAGTCAACAATGCTGGCGGCGCACCTCCGGCTGAAGCGGCAACGGCATCACCGCGTTTTTCAGCATCAATTATTAATCTGAATTTGCTTGCGCCGATTAACCTTGCTCAAATGGCCAATGCCATCATGCAAAATCAAGCCTGTGGCGGAAGTATTATCAATATTGCCAGTGTTAGCGTCATTCGGCCTTCTCCGGGCACGGCCGCTTATGGCGCTGCCAAGGCAGGCATGGTCAACTTTTCCTCATCAGTCGCGGTAGAATGGGCGCCAAAGGTCCGTGTTAATGCGGTTATCGCAGGTTTAGTGAGAACCGAGCAAGCGGAATTACATTACGGTGATGAAGCCGGCATCGAGGCGGTGGGGCGTACGATTCCTCTGGGTCGCATGGCGCAACCTCAGGACATTGGTGATGCCTGTTTATTTTTAGCTTCATCACTGGCAAGCTATGTATCTGGCTCAACGGTAACCGTTCATGGCGGCGGCGAAGCACCCGCCTTTCTGTCCGCTTCTAACGCAAATAACGAGTAAGTCACTTATGTCTTCACATTCTCCAACGGTCGACCTTGCCATGCAGCTAATGGCCTGTCGCTCGGTGACACCTATCGACGATGGCTGCCAAGATATTATGATTGCTCGATTGCAAGCCATCGGCTTTAAAATTGAGCGTTTACGGTTTGATGACGTGGATAATTTCTGGGCGGTTCATGGTGACAGTGGCGATATCCTGGCCTTTGCTGGCCATACCGATGTCGTGCCAGCTGGTGACGAAAGCCAATGGCAGTACCCACCTTATCAGCCTCGTGTCGAACAAGGCCAGTTATGCGGTCGTGGTGCTGCCGATATGAAAGGCAGCTTAGCCGCGATGGTTACCGCCACCGAGGCTTTTATTTCCGCACACCCTAATCACCCCAACCGTCTGGCTTTTTTAATCACCAGCGATGAAGAAGGAATCGCCATTAATGGCACTGTTAGGGTAATGGACTATTTAGCCGATCAAAATGAAACGATTCGTTGGTGCGTGGTAGGTGAGCCCTCTAGCACCGCATTAACCGGCGATACGATTAAAAATGGTCGTCGCGGATCACTGGGGCTGAAATTGACTATCCACGGTGTTCAAGGTCATGTCGCCTACCCCCATTTAGCGGATAATCCCATTTTTAGTTTTTCTCCCGCTCTGGCCGAGCTGAATCAAACAGAATGGGATCGAGGCAATGATTTCTTTCCTACCACGAGCTTTCAAATTTCTAATATACAAGCCGGCACAGGGGCGACTAACGTTATCCCTGGTGACTTACACATCATCGCTAATTTTCGCTTTTCAACTGAGCTGACAGTCGACGACATTAAACAACGGCTAACTGCCATTCTTGATCGGCATGGTTTGCAGTTTAGTATTGAATGGCACTTGAGCGGACTGCCGTTCATCACTGAGCGAGGCGAATTAATTGACGCCAGCGTGACGGCTATCGAACAAGTGACCGGCTTGCATACAGAGTTGAGCACCGCTGGCGGCACATCGGACGGGCGCTTCATTGCGCCAACCGGCGCCCAACTGGTGGAACTCGGCCCTGTGAACAAGACTATTCATCGAGTCAATGAACGGGTGAATGCAGCTGAACTCGACCAGTTACAGGCAATCTATGAAAAAATAATGACCGCATTACTCAGCGACTAAGACCATGATGCAAGCCAGCAAAAGCAAACTGGCAAGACTCTTTCGTGATGATCGACAGCGAATCACGCATTTCGCTATTAGTGGGCTTATCTTTTTTCTCAGCTATGCCCTGCTCTACTGGTGCGAAACCAATATAGCGCCATCACTGCGACAAGAGCTGATTTCACTCGCGTGTCTTGTTATTGGTGGCTTAGCGTTTTGCTGGGCGATGCTGATGCAAATACTGTTTATTTTATCGCGAATCTTTAAATAAACGTTGCTAAAAAATCAAACCCAGCGTCGGCACATCAATATTAGCGTAATCCATAATAACCTCTCGATCAGCGATTTTAAAATTCCCATCAATCATTAATAATTGATCATTACGCTGGCCGCTATAGATAAAATTATCACTGCCGGGTCTAGCAAAAAATAAATGGAAGTTGCTCCGCACGCGAACACTTTCATCACTGTGGTCAAGCACCTCAACATTGCCAATAATACGACGCGTTCTAGCCGGTGGGTTGTCGGCCCAAGAGTTCATCTTATAGGCTCTGTCTACTCGGACAAAAAGGTGGGCATAACTCTCTTCACGAATCGGGCAGCCCAAACCATCGCTACCCTCAAGTTCATTATCTATTGCAATCATAGCCTCTTCACCGCGCTGACGATTATTGACTAAGGCATTGACTCTTGCAGGCATTACATAGCGAATACTTTCACTAACGAGGGATAACCACTGCTGATATTGACGGCCATCTAACAAGCTAGCTTCGCGGTAGTAGAACTGCTCGATCGCATATTGTCTTTCAATATCAGATATCATCAGCGCTTACCTGTTTGGAACTGGCGATTAATTCACGGCTATCATTCACTGCTTCTAATGCAGATCGCCATCGCGAAAAGAAAGCACGGGCATAATATTCATTGGCCGTTACACTGAGCATGCCGGGAAGATCCGGGTGCGGCTTTTCCTCCCCTAAACCTAAGCCATAGAAATAAGGTTTATCGTCTGCAAAATCGATATTACTGCCTAAATACTGTTGCATCCATGCTTCTGAATCTTCTTGTTCAAGAATGCCACCCGGACCAAAAAAAGAACTGTAGTTAGTACGGAGTATTTTTTTAATCGCATCGGGGGCATCGGCAGGCACCACTGCCCACGACCAATACTCGACTTTATTCGGCCCTCGAGGATGCGACACTTTGAACGAAGTATTCGACCATAAAAAGGATAAATTGGGATAAACACCATAGGTTAGACCTTTCATACGCGAGCGAATGTTGCCAACCCGCTCAGCGGCTTTGGCCTGAATCTCAAACAGATACTCCTGTATTTCAGCGCCCCCTAAAATGGCACCCATGCCTTCCATACCCCATGCCACATGTGCGTTATCAGTCCCCTCTGGCATGAGTCTAAAGGTAGCACCGTGACCGGGCTCAGGAACAGCACTCCAACCGACTGAAAATATTTCTTCATTCGCTTCCGCTGGTATTACTGCACTGTGTAAAAACGGCCCATGATTCACATCACCTAACTGGTTCTCCATCGGCAATTTCCAGTTAGCGTTAATTGTCCAACGATGAGGCGCGCCAATAAACTCTATACCATTGTCAAAGCGTTCAAAAAAAGCATCTAAGTAAAATCGCATATCACCGAGATAACTGTCGAGCGACTGAACTGACTCATCGAAACAACCAAAAATCATTCCACGCCACGACTCCACTCTAGGCACAGCTTTGAGACCCAATACGGACTTGTCAGGCTTGTTGGTTAATAATTTTTCTTGGGGTATAGCCACTAAGCTGCCGTCAACACGGTAGGACCAGTTATGATACGGGCAAAGGAAACGCTTGGTGTTGCCATGGTCAGCACGACAAACCGGTAAGCCACGATGGGAGCAGCTATTAATAGAAGCGTAAATTTTACGGTCTTCGCCGCGGGCTAAGATAATTGGCGTTTCACACATATAAGCTTGAACAAAATCACCTGGGTTTTTAATTTGACTTTCATGCCCTAAAAAAAGCCAAGCTTTAGCAAAGATACCCTTTTTCTCAAGTTCATAAACGCGCTGGTCGGTCCAAGCCTTGCGACTCACATAAGCGGCATCATCACTGACTAAATCACTTATCTTCAAGGCCAGACCCCCAGCTTAACAACACCTTTAATGTCGTTAGAGTTGTGGTATTTCTGCTAGGTTTAATGGCAACTCAGACTTATTATAACAATCGGCACGGAAACTTAACGTTTCGGCGGCTTGATCAACATTGATCATGACCACAAAACGCTGCTCGCGAATACCGTCTAATAAATATTGTGCCAACTCATCTAAATCTTGAAACTGTAATTCCATACCCGCCGCTTCAGCTGCTTGCTTAAAGTCCTCAACCGAAGGCACAGGATCATAAGGTTTTTCACGCGCCAAATCAGCAGGCCTATTTCTATCGGTGGTCCAAATACCCGTATCTAGCACACCGCCCGAGGGGTAAAACAAGCTGGCGCGGACATTGGTTTCTTCAGTAATTAACTGCGCTGCGAGGCACTCGGTAATAATCGATACAGCCGCTTTACTCGACGCGTAAACCGATTGATAAGGCAATGGTGAGATACCACCATCACCGGATGAAGTATTAATCACATGGCACTCATCACCCGAAGCAATCATTTTAGGTACAAACGCTTGAATGCCGTGAATGACGCCCATTACATTAACACCATGCACCCACTTCCAATCATTAATCGTGGTTTCCCAAACATTGCACGAAGGGGCAGCCACACCGGCATTATTAAATAATAAATGACAGCCACCATGATCGGCATACACTTGATCTGCTAGCGCATTAACTGAATCGGGGCTGGATACATCAGTCTGGATGCCGCTTAAGCTTGCATCATCAGCACCTAATTCAGCAATTACGCTGTCGATAGCGCTCTGCTCAACATCGGCAATCACTACCTTAGCGCCCTCGGCTAATAAAGCGCGCACTATCGCTTTTCCGATACCACTAGCACCGCCTGTCACAACCGCTACTTTATCTTTAAACTGTTTCATGATGAATTCCACTCTTTGTCATTATTAATACATGCAGGCAGAATTTCCTGCGTGATGAATACACAGGGATATGATAACTGGACTAATGGCCCAAAAAGATTACCGATGTGAGAACAATCGTCGAGGAAACAGCCTTAACGACGGCTTGGCTTTTTATTTTTAGCGGGGCGGCTTTGATCGCGTGAGGCAGGATCTGATTTTTCAGGGTTTGAATCCACCGGTTCTAAGCCCGCTAAATTGGCTAGGCTCGCCACCTCGGCTGAACTTAATTCGGTATATTTTCCCGCCTTAAGTGACGAGGGGATAAAAACATTACCATAACGAACGCGTTTTAAACGACTGACTTGAAGCTCTTGAGATTCCCACAATCGTCGCACTTCACGATTCTTGCCTTCCATCAATACGACATAAAACCAACTGTTGCTGCCGGTGGCATTTCGACCGCGCTGTATATCCGTAAAGCGGGCGATACCATCTTCAAGTAATACACCTTCACGTAAGATTTGTAAGGTCTCATCCTCAACCACACCTTTTACACGAACAGCATACTCGCGGTCGATCTGATTGGAGGGGTGCATTAACGCATTTGCTAAAGTGCCATCGTTGGTAAATAACAGTAATCCGCTGGTGTTAATATCTAAGCGACCTACAGCAATCCAACGCTCGCCTTTTTTAGCCGGCAGTCGATCAAATACGGTTTTTCGACCCTCAGGATCAACGCGGGTCGACACCTCTCCTTCAGGTTTATTATAAATAATGACTCTTGTTTGTTCGGCTTTTGATGACAACCTTAGACGCTTTCCGTCAAGCTCAATGACATCTCCAAGCGTGGCTTTAGCACCCAAGCTGGCAACTTCACCGTTAATTGTTAAACGACCGGCAACGATCCAGCGCTCAATTTCTCGACGTGAACCCAAGCCTTCTGCAGCCAACACTTTTTGCAAACGTTCAGACATATCGCTATCTTTTGTTCATATTAAGGAAGGGGTTAGCCTTGGGGCTAACACAGAGTATTGCAATCAATGACGATTAAATGGCTGATTCATTCACCGCTTTCAGCTCAGTCGCTGCAAAGTCAGGCTGATCATCGTGTTGCGACTCAATCACATTATCAGCTTGATCATTATTATCGAGCAACTCATCTTCGATCCAACTTTCAAGCGCAACCGTCTCTTCAAGACTATCACTGACTTGCTGATCGGTATCCATCAAATCATTATTCAACGACTGTGCTTCGTCGTCCAATGACTCAACTGGATTATCGCTCTCTGTCGATGCAACCGCCGCTTGTTGGTCATCACCTTCTTCAAGCGTTTCATCATTGGCAGAAGTCATCGTTTCTACCGGTAATTCAATATTTAATTCGCGGCTGATGGTATTTAAATCTCGCACCTCTGCCAAAGGTGGCAACTGATCGAGACTCTTCAGATTAAAATAATCTAAAAATTGTTTAGTGGTGGCATAAATAGTGGGTCTGCCAGGGACATCTCGATGACCTACTGATTTTATCCACTCACGCTCAAGTAAGGTTTTAATGATTTGACTACTGACAGCAACCCCTCTGATCTGTTCAATCTCTCCTCGGGTAATGGGTTGACGATAGGCGATGAGAGACATCGTTTCTAATAGTGCACGGGAGTAACGCGGGGCTCTTTCTTGCCAGAGTTTATTAACCCAACGTGATAAATCTTGTTTAACCTGATAACGATAACCACTTGCCACCCGCTTTAATTCAAAGCCTTTGTGTTCACAATCGGCCACTAAATCTGTCAACGCTTGATCAATTAAACTGTCTTCAGGCTGTTCTAAATCATCAAATAAGGCGGTTAAATCGCGTCGCTGAAGGGGTTTATCAGCCGCCATTAAGGCGCCTTCGAAAATGCGTTTTATTAGCTCTAAATCATCTATTTTCATGGCGTTTCATTTCTCTTAATAGACTAAACTGCTGTAAAAAATATTATTATTGGCCTTCTTCAGCGCTCGCTACTTTTGCTCGTATATGGATCGGTGCAAAAGGTTCCGCTTGCACGATATCGATTAATGACTCTTTAATTAATTCCATTATCGCTAAGAAGGTCACCACCACACCGGCCCTGCCTTCACTGGCCGTAAAAAAAGCAGCAAATGAAACAAAACCCTCACCGCCGTGTAACTGATCTAATACTCTACCCATTCGCTCGCGCGTCGACAAAGGCTCTAAATGCACTTTATGGCTTTCGAACATGTCAGCGCGATGCAGTACATCCCCAAGAGCAATAAGTAGTTCTTTTAAATCGACATCGGGTTGAGGGCGCTCGCGCTCATCCTCAGGCGGCTCAATTTCAGCAATAAAAATATCACGCTCGACTCGTGGCATGACAGCAATGTCCTCAGCAGCTTTTTTAAAGCGCTCATATTCTTGCAAGCGTCGAATGAGCTGGGCCCGAGGGTCCTCTTCGTCATCATCAATTTCTTGCGAGCGGGGCAATAACATGCGCGATTTAATTTCTGCCAGCATGGCCGCCATCACTAGATACTCAGCCGCTAACTCAAATTGCATGGTGTCCATCAAGCGCACGTAGTGCATGTACTGCTCGGTTAATTCAGCAACGTTAATATCGAGAATATCGAGATTTTGCTTTTTAATTAAATACAGCAGAAGATCAAGCGGCCCCTCAAAGGCATCGAGAAAAACCTCTAGGGCTTTGGGAGGAATATAAAGGTCTACCGGTACTTCGGTCAGCTCTTCACCTCGCACGATTGCAAAAGGCAGCTCTTGCTGGGCATCCCCACCTGCTGAGGGTTCGGTTGGGGCTCGACCTCTCAACTCTAATAGCCTAGGTCGACTGACTTGGCTATTGGTTTTCAATGCAATAACAGACTCACCGGAGGCCTCTAGGCCACTGGTTTCTATCGAAGCCAGGGTTTCTGTGGAAGCTAGGGTTTCAGCAGAGTTATCAGTCATAAATGACGATTTTCCTATTAATATGCGCTACTTAAAGTACTTATAACAGCATTGAATAGCCACCATTATAGCGATAAATCGGATGATAAAAACAGTAGTATTGACGAAATTTAGAACACTTCTCGCAACCGCCGCTACTCAACAAAGAATGGGCTTTAGCATGGAATAAAACTAAAGTCGAAATTCTTCGACTGAACCGGCACCTTCTCGCAAAATAATCGGCTCATCATTGCTGAGATCAATTACACTGGTTGCTTCCATGCCGCAATACCCGCCGTCGATGATGAGGTCGACTTGATTCGCTAACAGGTCTCTAATTTCGTAAGGATCCAATAATGGCAGCTCATCTCCGGGTAAAATCAGGGTCACGCTCATCATTGGCTCAGTCATTGCTGCCAATAAACTCTGAGCAATACGGTTATCCGGAACACGAATACCAATCGTCTTGCGTTTGGGCTGTTTTAGGCGCCGCGGGACCTCATTAGTCGCATGTAAAACAAAGGTATAGGGGCCTGGGGTATGATTCTTGATGGCGCGATAGGCAATGTTATCGACCTTAGCATAGGTCGCAATGGCTGATAAATCGCGGCACACTAGGGTGAAATTATGCTTATCATCGAGCTGGCGAATACGACGAATCCGCTCAACTGGTTGTTTTTCATCCAGCTGACAACCTAAGGCATAGCCGGAATCAGTGGGGTAAACCACCACTCCGCCTCGCTCAATCACCTCAACAGCCTGCGAAACAAGCCTAGATTGGGGGGTTTCAGGATGAATTTGCAACATTTGGCTCATTATTTCACTGCCCCCTCTGCCGCTAAACGGCTCGCTATTTGCGGCAACTGCCAAACCGGCAATGCCGTTGCGGGGAGAGCTTTATGACAGCCAACATCCGACCAATGCTGCTCGGGCGTATGGAAATCGCTGCCCATCGAGCAGGCAAGCTCGAATTTATGCGAAAGCCGCAATAAATAATCCGTCACACGCCCATCTTGATGGCCACTGATCAACTCGAGGCCGTCACCGCCGACGGCTTTGAAGGCGGCGAGCGTGTCACGCAGCCGAGTCTTGGTTAAGCCGTATTTATCAGGATGGGCAAAAATCGCTAAACCACCCGCTGCATGTATCACCGATACTGCCTCAGAGGCTGTCGGCCAATTCATTTTCACATCGCCGGGTTTACCCTTCCCCAACCAACGCTTATAGGCTTGCTGAAGCTTATCGCAATGCCCTTGCTCAAGCAGATACTGGGCAAAATGCGGGCGACTAAGACTGGCGCCAGCGGCAATTTTTTTCGCCCCTTCTAATGCGCCAGTGATCCCTAACCGCTCCAATTTCAGCCCCATCATTTCACCCCGCCGGTCTCGTAAGCTTCGTTGCTGAGCCAAAAAGTCTTTTAGCACTGGTGTCGCAGGATCCAACCATAGACCGACAATATGATAGGGTTGCTGGTCAATACTGGCGCTAATCTCAACTCCCGGCACTAAATAAATGGGCCAACGGGATTTAAAAGCAGCGACATTCTGCAACTGCTCGACACCCGCCATCGTGTCATGGTCGGTGAGTGCTAAATGCGACACACCGTTATTCACCGCTCGATCAAGTAGTTGTTCTGGGGACAAATGACCGTCCGATGCGGTGCTGTGGGTGTGCAGATCAAAAATCATAGGGGCTTTCACTCAACTGTGTATGCTTAGTATCGCTTAAAAAATTATTAAAAGATATTCACCGATAGGGATTTATAACTACTCATTGGGGGTCGAATTCAGGTAAAATCAACTGATTAACGAATTAGCCAGACTGTAATATTTTATTTACCAAGACAAGACGACTCTTAGATGCGACAAATACTCGATTTAATCCCACTTATCTTATTCTTCATCGCTTACAAAATGGATGGCCAATCACTGGAATTACTGGGCTATTCACATACCTTCGATGGCATTTTCTCTGCTACAGCGGTGTTGATGATTGCATCGACTGTACAAGTTGCCATGATCAAGTTATTCACTGGCACTGTCGAGAAACAATTACTCTGGTTATTTGCCGTTGTTGTGGTTGCCGGTTCGGCAACGTTAATACTTCGCAACGAATTGTTCATTCAATGGAAACCCACTGTCTTTAATTGGGGAATGGCGACAGTATTACTCGCCAGTCTATTTATTGGTAAGAAGAGCTTACTTGAACGCATGTTGGGTCAGCAACTACAGTTACCTAAGCCAGCCTGGCTTCGGCTTAATCAACTTTGGATTACCAACTTCACGGTCGTAGGTGCGCTGAATATTTACGTCGCTTATAACTTTTCACAAGCCGCATGGGTTGACTACAAACTCTATAGCGCGTTTGGTTTTACCTTACTATTGATGATACTCACAATGGTGATTATTTTTCCACATATCAAAGATCAACCTGACGATGCTAACTGAGCAATAGTCAGCAGAGGAATATTACCACCATATGTTATATGCCATTATCAGTGAAGATGTTGAAAACAGCCTAGCCTTGCGACAACAAGTTAGAGACCAGCACTTAGCGCGATTAACTCACCTCAAGGATCAAGGTCGGTTGGTACTAGCAGGTCCTCATCCCGCCATCGATACTGAAGAGCCCGGCACATCAGGCTTCACCGGCAGTTTAATCGTTGCCCAGTTTGACAGTCTGCAGGCAGCCGAACAATGGGCAAAACAAGACCCTTATATTGCCGCCGGTGTTTATCAACAGGTCACTGTTAAGCCGTTTAAAAAGGTTTTGCCTTAATGAAGAAAAACGACTTTAAGTTTTGCGCTCACCTAACAAGCCTACCCCTACTGCTTGCTTGCTGTGTCATGACAGCCTTGTTGCTCACCCCTATTGAGATCCAAGCTGAGCAAACAACGGTTTATGTTAGCGATGTTTTTTATGTGCCGCTACGCAGTGGCAACTCAAACAAACACCGCATCATTCATCGCGGTCTTAAATCGGGCACGCCATTAACACTCATCGAATCTGACCTTGAAACAAAGCTAAGTCGGGTAACGACCAGCACCGGCATCGAGGGTTGGATACAAAGCCAATACCTTAGCGAAACCATGATTGCCCGAACACAGCTTCAAGATATACGCGCAACTGATAAATCCTTACGCCGTGAACTGCAATCTCGAACAGCCAATGAAACTCAACTGACTGAAGCGATAAGACAATCACAGCAAACACTCAAGCAATTGAAAAAAAATAATCAAGCACTTGAAACTGAATTGAGCCAGATAAAAAAACTCTCGGCTAATGCGATAAATTTAGATAATAACAACCGCAAGTTGTTACAGAATAACGAAATGCTCAAAATTGAAATTGCCGAACTACAAGCCAACAACGCTAGACTGGCTGATAAAAGTGATAAAGAATGGTTTTTACGGGGCGCTTTCGCGGTTTTTATCGGTGCAATATTAGCCATAGCCCTGCCCCGCTTAAAAATAAAATCTCGAGCCAAAGAATGGTCTTAACGTGATAGCAACGATGGAGAAAATATGATGAGCATATCCTCACAGACTATTCAGTCGATTAGAAAAATTATTAGCTGCTGGGCATTTTTCATGGTAACAGCTTGTTCGGCTGAAAAATCCAGTATCGACCAACCCTTAGTGGCAGAATTAGATGCCAATCCAGTAGCCGCTAACATCGATGTCGTCATTGTCACCAATCAGGGCGATATCAGCCTCAGCTTAAACGCCGAGCAAGCGCCCCTTTCGGTCGCCAACTTTCTTAGTTATGTCGATAGCGGCTTTTACCAGCAAACTATTTTTCATCGCGTGATTGATAACTTCATGATTCAAGGCGGCGGCTTCGACCCAGCCATGAAAAAGAAAACTACTCAAGCGGCGATTAACAATGAAGCGGATAATGGCCTATTCAACGCTATCGGGACGATTGCCATGGCAAGAACTAATGCGCCTCACTCTGCGACTAGTCAATTCTTTATCAATGTCAACGATAATGCCTTTTTAAATCACCGTGGCAAAAATGCTGCCGGCTGGGGTTATGCGGTATTTGGTCAAGTTACCGCAGGAATGGATGTCGTTAACGCCATAAAGAGCGTACCAACGGGTCGCCTCAACGGCATGGGCGATGTTCCCAATACGCCCATTATTATTGAGCGTATCAGCCGAATCAGCAACGCCGAGTAAGACAGGCAAATAGCCTTATGAAAAAAAATCATAGCCCGATAGCACTCAGCGTCAATTTAAATAAAATTGCCCTGATTAGAAATTCAAGGCCGGGCAATAATCCCGACCTTTTGGCCTACGCCAGACAATTACTGATTGCTGGCGCCAATGGCCTCACTGTTCACCCACGCCCAGACCAGCGGCACATACGACCCGAAGATTGCTATCAAATAAAAGCCATGCTTGACGAACTCAATCACAGTCGTGACCAATCAATGATTGAATTTAACATTGAGGGTAATCCATTTACCGAGTTTTGTGCCGCACCAAGAGATGACTTTAACGACTATCCCGGCTTCATAGAAATACTCGCCAAAGCTCAGCCAGACCAAGCCACACTCGTGCCTGACAGCGATAGCCAGTTAACCTCTGACCATGGGTTTGATCTTAGTGGTGAAACCACTGCATTAGAAAATATAATCGCAAAAATCCATCAGCTTGGTTGTCGCGTCAGTTTGTTTATGGATCCAGACCCAGAACAGATTCGCCGCGCTAAGGATATTGGCGCCGATCGCATTGAGCTCTATACGGGGCCATACGCTGACGCCTTTACTGAAGCGTTACTCAGTGGTAACACTCGCCACGCAGACAAATTATTTAAGCAACATGTTAGCGCTGCTGAGCAAGCGGAAAAACTAGGCCTAGGTGTTAATGCAGGCCATGATTTAAATTTACACAACCTTCCCCAATATCAGCAACTGCCACAATTACTCGAAGTGTCGATCGGTCACGCATTGACGATTGACTCACTGGAGTTGGGCTTAGAAAAAGCCATCAAAGCCTACTGCGATATTCTTCGCTAAGTACTGATTATCACTAATTACTAGTCATTATCAGGCAAATAAGCCGATAGGGACTCCACTATCGATGCTAATTCAGGCTTGTATTGAAGTAATTCTTGTCGGCTTAAGCCTTGTATTTCGTGCGGAAAAACCAACCACTGATCGGTTTCATAAAGATAAAAATCAGGCCGAGTAGCAGACTTTATATGACTCGGCTTAAAATAAGGGGTGGCTATTTTTATTGTCGCGGGTGCATTATCCGCGCAGCCTAATTGCAACTGCTTAATGACCTCAGCAATACTCAAACCAGAATCGTGAACATCATCGACAATCAGTAATTGATCATGAGACTGAATATGCCGAACCAAATATTCAAGTCCATGCACCTCGACTTGACGTTGCTGATGACCTGAAGCGGAATAAGAAGAAGTGCGGATCGCAATATGATTAGTGCTAATACCACAACACTCAAAAAGTTCTTGAACTGCAATACCGATAGGCGCTCCGCCACGCCAAATACCGACAATAAAGGTGGGCTTAAAACCACTGGATAAAATTTTACTCGCTAATTTAAATGAATCTTCTAATAACTCACTGGCAGTGATGAATTGCTTAGTCACTGATTGCATCGATTAATGCTCGCTAGTACTGACCGACAATTTCACCGGCACTGATTTAAACGCAGGCGTTTGACTACGCGCGTCTCTCGCTGAGCCAATCAACACATTGGCTTCGGGATAATACGCCATAATATCACCGTCAGGTAAGTCAAACGGATAAACAGTCACCGCTTGCATATGACCATGGGCCGATTGAATATCAAGCTTATCACCGGCTTGAATACCCAATTGAGAAATTTGCCTAGGGTTCATCATCACCGCCCAGCGTTGATCAACACGGCGATAGCTGTCTTTTTCTTCATAGATAATTGAATTGAATTGGCCCTCACTGCGAACGCTCATCAAACGAAATGGGAACGCCGCATCACCTAAGGCCTTAGGTAAGGGATGAACAACAAACTTAGCTTTACCGCTTTCTCGCTTAAATTCTGGGGTGTGCAGCAATCGCTGGCCAACGTGAAATTCTTGTTTAGCGATGTCGATGGTCTTTAACTGCGCCATGCCGGGCACCACAGCCGCAATCGTTTCGCGAATAGTGCGATGCGAGCGAAATACAGAAAAATCAAACGTCGGCGATAGACTTTTCTTATCACTGCGCCGGGCCATTAACTGCTCGGCAAAATGCGTCAAAATGGCAACTTCAGAACGCACATTGCTTAGGCGGTCAATACCACCCTCGCTATAGCGAACAAAGTTAAACATTGACTCTTGCGTCGTTGGCTCTGGCTCTTCATCACGCGCAGCTACCGGTAAAATAATAGCCTCGCTATTGTTAATGCCGTGAAGATGGCCTTTATTCAAAGTGGTGGTGAGATAAACTTTACACGCAATTTTATCAAATGCTTGTTCTGCCCAGACAGAATTGGGCGTTGCCTGGAACAAGTTACCTCCCATGATTAATGCGGCATCTATTTCACCACGATCAGCCGCCTCTAAGCAGGCCAAGGTATCGAGTCCAGGCGAGTCTTTTTTATCGGGCAAGGCAAGGCCTAACTGCTGCTCAATATTATTGAGCACCTCATCGGCCAACACAGGCTTAACGCCGATGGTACCTATTCCTTGGACATTACTGTGTCCTCGTAACGGCAATAAACCCGCAAACGGTTTTGCGATCATACCTCTGAGCAAGGCTAAATTTGAAATATACTCGACGTTTGCTACGCCGTGCTGATGATGCGTCACGCCCATACCCCAAGCAAACACGGCGTTTTTTGATTGGCTATACACTTTCGCCACCGCCTCTAATTCACCGCGAGAAACACCCGACAGCGATTCAATTTCCGACCAAGCAGTAGCGGCAATATCGTCGATAAATGACTGATAGTCTTCCGTGTGTTGCAATAAAAAATCACTGGCCACGGCGCGTCTTTCAATGACCGCTTTAGCTATACCCTTGAATACTGCTATATCAGTGCCAATATGTGGCTGCAGATAATGCGATGCAATTTCATCGCCACCAATAATCAAGGAGCGAGGACTTTTAGGTAAAGCAAAACGCACGAGGCCTGGCTCCTTAGCCGGGTTAATGACCACCACTTGGCCACCGCGAGCACGGCAGGCCTGCAGTTTATGAACAAATCGAGGATGATTCGAGGCAGGATTAGCGCCAATGACAAATATACAATCACAACCATCGAGGTCAGCTAACTCGACAGTAGAAGTCCCCACGCCAATAGTTTCTGACAGACCTACACCGGTCGCTTGGTGGCAATAGTAAGAGCAATTATTGACATTATTGGTGCCGTAGACACGCGCCAATAATTGCAGAACAAACCCCGCCTCATTAGACGAGCGACCTGAGGAATAAAAGAAACTGCGTTCAGCAGGCGTATGAGAAAAATGTTCGGCTGCCTGCTCAATAGCCCAATCCCATTCAACGGTTTCAAAATGCGTCGCATTTTTAGCTTTATATAAAGGTTTGTCTAGCCGTCCTAAATGCTCTAATTGATGGGCGCTCAGTTCCCGGAGTTCGGCTAAGGAGTGGGTGAAAATTTCTGAAGGAATGGGAGGTTGAATATCAGTTGACTGAGCCTGAACGCTTTTATTGCAGACCGAAGGAAAATCACCTTGCTCATTGGTCATGCCGCCCTGTTGGCCGCCCATGCCTAAACCACAAGCCTTACAGGCATTTTTAGCGGTTAACGCCTTCGCTGAATGATTCAGGCCTATGCGATTGACCGTTTTTAGGGTGTAGAGAATCTTTTTAGCGCCACCGCCAACCGCTGGTTTGACCGACTTGTCCGATGTTCCCATCTCAGCCTCGCTAATCGCGACTCTTCGTTTACCTAAACTAGACCCTGCTGCATTTTAGCAGCCGCTACTGTGTTATACATTAAACAGGCGATCGTCATTGGGCCCACGCCACCCGGTACGGGTGTAATCGCTGAGGCTACTTCGCTGACTGCATCGAAGTCAACATCACCGACTAAACGACTTTTACCGTCTTGTTCAATCCGATTAATACCCACATCAATCACTACAGCGCCGGGCTTCACCCAGTCAGCTTTCACAAAATGCGGGCGACCGACCGCAGCGACTAAAATATCTGCTTGCTGACACAGTGCTTCAATATTTTTTGTCCGTGAATGTACAATCGTGACGGTGCAACTTTGTTGCAATAGCAACAGTGCCATCGGCTTGCCGACGATATTGGAGCGTCCGATAACCACCGCATGCTTACCGCTCAAATCACCGAGTCGGTCTTGTAACATCATCAGAGAACCCAGTGGCGTACAGGGAACCATTTGATTTTCACCAACGGTTAAAGCACCGACGTTTTCGACATGAAAACCGTCGACATCTTTAGCCGGCGAAATAGCTGCTAACACGGCTTTATCATTAATCTGCTCCGGCACCGGCAGTTGCACAAGGATACCGTGCACTGCACTGTCGTTATTCAGCTCATCAATTAAGGCCAATAGCGCTTCTTCAGTGGTATCGTCACCGAGGCGGTGCTCGATGGAGCGAATTCCTAATTGCTCACAACGCCGTACTTTATTACGAACATAAACTTGGCTGGCGGGGTCTTCGCCGACTAGCACTACAGCAATACAGGGCAATAACTGATGCTGGGCCTCTAATTCACTGACTTCAGCTTTTAATTTCTCACATAGGTCATCGGCAAACTGCTTACCATCAATCACACTCGACACAGATCAACTCCAAAAATTAGTTAGTTTATTCATCAAATACACAGCTACTGTAGCCAACAGAGACAGTTTACCTTGAATTCAGACCCACATAAACCACAATCAAGCCATGGCCCAAACTTAATGCAAATTAATCCTTTAAATCTCTCGCTCAGGTATGTTGGAGGTCAAACGATTGGGGCATCAATCGACAGCTTCGAGGGCAATACTGATGGATAACCAGACGATCAAGCAAGACAAAGCTGAACTGAACGCGGCTTGGGACGAGTTAATCGCTGAACTTCAATGTGCTAGGCAGGCCATTGATGATCCAGCGCTATTCCCTCCAGAGGCAAGCAGTCGCGTATTGGCCGAGGGCTATCGCTACCTAGCCGGATTTTTACACCATGGGGTGGAGCGAACCTTTCACGAAGACGCGGATTTTCCTGTATTTCGCAATGCACTGTCAGTCATTAATAAATCCACCATTGAAAACCCCGATGCGATTTATTTTTATGCCCCTATTGATGGCCGACAGCAATACGAAGTGACTGCGCAGTTAGACAATTTTGATCACTGGCAAGGCAAGCCCCGCGCCGCTGACCAAGTGCAGGCGCCGCAATACCTGATCTTTGAAGTGGCCGATGGACCGATGTCGGGTGACACAGGTGAATTAACAGAACTGGCAAAGGGTTTTAGAACCAGTTTTGGTCGGCTAGATAATGCCGACTTAATCGTCAGTGATGAGGGCGAGTTAAGAATTTTATTAGGCCCTGAAAAACCGGCCGGCTATGAAGGCAACTTTATCTGCACGCGTAAACCGCCCAATCAATACAGCAAAGACGGCCTCGATCGCTTTGCCACTTATATTAGCGGCAGGCAATTATTTTATGATTGGAAAAATGAGCAATCAGTGGCCTTATCGATTCAGTCTATCGATCATATTGGCCAGCACCCCGCGCCCTTAACGCCGGTTAAAACGGCCGATCATTTGCGCCGCATGGGGGCCGTTATTCGTGGCCAAATGCACTTTTGGCTAAACTTTTACGACAAGGTATTAAATGTACATGGCAGTCATGGGCAACCCGAAGACGGTCGATTTTTCTTTCCCGTCAATGGCTATAACCGACCCAATGCCGCGTCGGGCGACACAGGCGGCGGCATGAGCACCAATGTCTATGCCGGCGGCATGTACGAATTAGCCGATGACGAAGCACTCTATATCGAGGCAACTTACACAGGCTCGCCGATTTATGTCAGCGTTCATTTAGGAAATTTATGGGGCGAATCGCCTGATTATGCCAATCACCAAAGTAGCCTTAATTTATTTCAGATGTACATGGGTGATGATCGTGTGCAACGTTGGATTGTTTCACACCGCGATCCAGGTATTCAAAACTGGCTAGACACGACCGGCTTGCCAAAAGGGTTTTTATCGCATCGCTGGGCGTATTCAGAGATTCCACCCGAGAGTGAATGGCCGGTTATTGAGGCGAAAAAGATAAAACTCACTGACGTCGATCACTATATTCCTGCTGACATGCCGCGATTAAGCAAAGCCGAACGCGGGCAATCGATTGGCATTAGACAAGCGCATGTGCAACGTCGTTATCGATCGTTTTAATCGCGCAAGCGATCAGTAAAGCGGCAGATACTTTTCCATGCCGCTGCTGCCTCAGGCACGCCAGCACTAATTAACCCGTGCCAACCGTGAATCATCGACGGCCAACTTTCGACGATGACTGAAACGCCTGCCAAGGTCGCGCGACTGGCCAGCCGCAAGGCACTCGGCGCCATGGTGTCGTATTGCCCCACCTGTAAAAACAGCGGCGGCAACCCGTTTAATTCGGCATAACAAGGCGAAATACGCGGATCGTCTAAGGGCATTTGCTGACCGACAAAATCTCGCCCTCTATTTTGCACCCACTCAGGGGTAAGAAATGGATCGCGCGAGGTGGGATAGTCACTGACACTTAAATCAAACCAACCGGTCACTGAAACAAATGCCGCCGGCATCGCTAAACCACGATCACGCGCAGCCAATAAACTGCCTATTGCTAAACCGCCGCCACAGGATTCCCCCACCACAATAATTTTTTCAGCCGCAACCCCTTGCGCCAGCAACGCCTCGTAAACCGCTAGGCCATCATTGTGCGCCGCGGGATAGGGTTGTTCTGGCGCCAAACGGTAATCGGGCATAATGGTACGAATGTTTAATTGCCGGCAGATAATCTCGGCATAAAAATGGTAGTCCGACAACGGGCATGAAACCAAGGCACCACCATGAAAATACAGAGCAATAAAACCATCATCGCGAAAATCCTGTAGATGATAGTCACCACAATTAACACCGCCATAAACTTTGATGGTTTGTTCAACATCGTCACCAACGGCATGGCCATGAAACGGCGCCATAGTTTTTCTGACACTGAGATAATCCGCTTGCGGATCGGCAAAGTCGGCAGGCACACTGCGAATAATCTGTTGGATAATGTCACTGGCCATAAGATCTCTCGACTCGGGTATCAGCGTATTAACTAGGATTCATTCATAGGCGGTGTTTCAGCATGATGCTCTAAAATTTCCACTTGGTAACCGTCCGGATCTGCGACAAACGCGGCCGTGACTGGCCAGCCGTCTAATCTCACAGGCGCAGAAATCGATTCAACGCCCTGTTCCATGCAGCGCTGGTAAAGCCCTTCACAGTCATCGGTATTAATATAAAATTTCCATAGGGCATTGCCGTGATCGATTGGGCCAGTCTCGTCATGGTGACGGGCGATTTGCAGCCTAAAACCATTTTCGCCTTCGAATAACACCTCGGTCACATTCATACCGCCAGGCTGCTCTAAGCGATGCGTAATGGTAAAGCCCAGCACCGTTTCATAAAAATGAATCGACGCGTCTAAGTCACTCACGTTAATACAAAATTGATCAAAACTGGTTTTCATATGATCTCCTTTATTATTGATTATTTTTAAACTTATACCGCTAAAACGCCGCCGTTAACAACCAAGGTTTGGCCTGTCACCCACGACGCCTGCTCATCGATTAAGTACTGCACTGCGTGGGCTACATCAGCACCGGAGCCCAATCGTCCCGCAGGTATGCCGCGTATTAAAGGTGCGGCAAACTCTTCGGGCACATTATCCATTAAACCCAAGGCAATCGAATTAGCCGTCACGCCATCAGCACCGACTTCACGTGCAAGATGCCGCATAAAATGCGCAGCGCCGGCTTTCGCTGTGCCGTAAAGCGATACGTTAATATCCAGACCCTGTCG
>PBSZ01000092.1 GCA_002726445.1 Cellvibrionales bacterium
CGATTCTCACCATCCGCTTTGATTTCGGCACGCAGCTCATCTAACTCTTTGGGTGTGCGGTAACATTTAAACGCATGACCTTGGTCAATTAATTGTTGCGCATGCTGCTGGTATATATCTCCGCGCTCACTTTGCCGATAAGGACCAAAATCGCCGCCTTTATCGGGTCCTTCGTCCCAGTCGAGCCCAAGCCAACGCAGGGAATCATAAATCATTTGCTCTGACTTGGCGGTACTGCGTTGTTGGTCGGTATCTTCAATGCGCAAAATAAACTGGCCGCCGTGCTGTTTCGCAAAGCAAAGATTAAATAGCGCAATATAAGCGGTGCCTACGTGAGGATCGCCGGTCGGTGAAGGTGCAATTCGTGTTCTTACAGTCATGGATACAAGTCGTTCCCAAGCCAATGATAAAGTCACATTATACGGCATCTAAGTGAATAAGATTAATAGTCTAAGCGTGGTATTTATTGTCAAGCTAGCGGTTTTAGACGCTCTATTAGCTGTTTATGATCGGCTATCGTTGACAATAGCAATGGACAAATAAGCGCCTATAATAGCCGTGAGCGCCGCCATCAGCTGCAACAAATAACGGCTATCGACACCCCATAAGGCCATGACAATCGTCAGCAATAGCATGGCTAACATGGCGATATTCTGAAGAAAATTACTGCTGGCTATCAAACCACCTAACTGTTCTGATGGGGTATTTTTTTGCAGGTAAGCATTGAGCGGCACAATTAAACACGCCGAGGCAATGCCCATCATGAAGTAGACCATAGCAAACGCAGTTGCGGTACTTAAAAGACTCAATGACGTTAAACCCAGCGTCATTATCACCACCCCGAGCGGCACAAAGCGCAGCTCAATACGCGGCCCCGATAAACGTCCGACGCACGTTGCTCCCAATGCTAAGCCTAAGCCAGTCGTCGCTAATACCCCTTGAATCACTGCCGTGTTGGTAATGCCAGCATGTGCTTTAGCAAAAGCAGGAAAAGCCGCCAACATGCCCTGCCCCACAGACCAAAATAATGCCAAGCATAAAATGGGCAGCAATCGCCGACGATGAGACAATAACTCAAACAATGATTGACGCGACACTGAAGAGGTGTTGGTCTTGCTATTGATCGCGCCCTGTTCCATCGCCGGCTCTTTCAGTAGTGGAATACGACATGTCCAATAAAGTTGTAACATCGCTAAACTCACGAGAACTAAGCCTAAGGGCCAAAGCAAAGCGATAAGAGCATTGGTATCAGCCAAAACGATTGCATGGCGCGCATATAAATATTCAAAGCCGACTGAAAAAGCCAATGTGCCAATTAATATGCCGCTAATAGACGCTGTTTGCGCCCAGCCATTCGCCTCACTTAATCGCGCTTCTCCCCAAAATAACTTTAAATAAGCGAGCTTGGCCGGTGAGTAAAAAGCTGATTGAATCGCCATTAACAATGTCATAACCATTGCAGGCCAAAACCAACCGGCGTCATAAAAGACCGTAATAGCCAGTGTTAACATCAGCGATGCAGCAGCCGTTGCGCGCATAATCTTAACTTTATTGTGCGTATCTGCCAGTTTAGCAACCGGCATCACTAAGCCAATATAAGGTAATAAGATGCAGGCATTAATGATCGCCACTAAAATAATTTGTTGGCTGCCGTCATACACTTTGAATACGGTATTCTGCAAAGCAATTTTATGCCCTAAATCAATCAGCGCATTAAAAAAAATAACGCTAAAGAATATCCTACCGTCTGTCATCGACGAACTCACTGCCACACGATCGACCTATTGAATAAGAATCGTTAAAAGCACATTCTAGCATAGCGGTTGCAACAGCAAACCTGACGAAATCGATAAGCATTTTTCAGGCGATAAATTCAGTTTTAAAAGTAAAACGAAAGCTGTTACGAAGAGGTTCGTAAAGGAAGAGAATTTAAAACCAAAGGCACTTTATTGTTGTTTTTAATGGTGCCTGAGGTCTAAGGGTGTAAATACATTACAAACCTAGGTCATCTATACCCAACTGGTCTTGCAAGAGCCTTACTTCAAGCTTCTCTTCAAGCCGCCGGCGAATATCAGTCGATTTAGCAAATTTAACCGGTTTGCCATCATCTTTATCCATCGAAGTTTCCACGCTTTCAACGACGAAATCATCGATATCGAGCCCGATATCATTAGCTTGATCATTGGCACCTGCTTCAGCACTGTTGGTGGAAATCGTTGCTACTTGTCCAGACATCTTCATAACCTCCAGTCGTTTCAAACCAAAAACGAATGTCATTTTTTTAATAACCCAGCTTAATTTAATTATTATTAGCCTGAAGCTGTGTCATTAATGAACAGACTAGACCGATTATTTATTAAACACCATTAATTTCACAAAAAATTAAGCGCTTAGAAAAAAATAGTTTTAAAGACTAAAAAGACATAACTAGAAGTTATTGAAGCGAGCTTGCAAGCATTGCAGGTATAGTCTAATAGACAGATATTAATTATAAATACATAAAATCAATAACTTAAAGAAAAACTGCTTGTGATGTTTCACTACAGTCGTTAGAGCAATAAACGGCGTACATCGGCCAAGAGAGCGGCTATCTCGGTCATAAAACGGCCCGCATCGCCGCCATTAACGGCCCGATGGTCATAAGAAAGTGACAGCGGTAGCATTTTACGCGGTACAAATTCGCCGTTTTGGAAAACCGGTTTGACCGCCAGTTTAGACACCCCAAGAATGCCTACCTCGGGGGTATTAACGATCGGCGTAAAGCCGGTACCACCAATACCGCCTAAGCTGGAGACAGTAAAGCAACCGCCTTGCATCTCATTGGGTTTGAGCTTACGGCTTTTCGCCTTATCGGCCAGTTCCCGAATCTCTTCGGATAGCTGCCAAATGCCTTTTTTATTCACGTCGCGCACCACTGGCACCATCAAGCCTGCTGGCGTATCAACCGCCATGCCAATATGCACATACTGCTTATAAATAATTGATTCACCGTCAGCTGATAAAGACGCATTAAAAGCGGGATTGGATTCTAAAGCAGCAGCGACCGCTTTCATGAGAAAAGACACGGGGGTGATTTTAATTTCACGCTTAGCCATCTCATCCTTTAATGTCTGGCGAAAGGCTTCTAGCTCGGTAATATCTGCATCATCAAATTGTGTCACATGCGGCACGTTCAACCAGCTGCGGTGCATATTAGCGGCAGTGATTTTATGCAGCTTTGACATAGGTTCAGTAACGATTTCACCAAACTGAGAGAAATCCACTTCAGGCACCTTAGGTATCGCGCCGCCCATGGTGTCAGGCGAGCTCACTAACTGCTTAACATAGCTATGCAAATCTTCTTTGGCTAAGCGACCGCGAGGACCCGAACTCTTCACTCGACTCAAATCGACACCTAATTTTCTGGCTAATTTGCGAACCGCTGGCCCTGCGTAAACATCAGTTTTACGGCGTCGATCATCAGCGCCTTGGGTATTCCCTGTGTCTAAATTTGATGGGCTTTTATTGGTGGCGGAACTGGCTAAGAAAGATGAAACGTGGACTGAGGTCGATGGCTCAGATGTCGTTGGTTTAGATGTCGTGCTTGCTTCGGTGGCAGAGACAGCTTCTGCATTATCACCGGCAGCCGTCACAGCTTGCGTATCAGTCACCATCACTTCAAGTTCAGCGACCTTATCGCCTTCTGCTAGAGAGTCACCCTCATTGACATACAGGGCGGTGATTACGCCACTGACGGGCGAGGGTAATTCCATCGACGCTTTGTCTGATTCCATTAATACAATGCCATCGCCTTCATCGATGCGATCACCTACGGCAACCATCAGCTCAATCAATTCAACCTTATCAGCACCACCTAAATCGGGCACAAAAACGGATTCTGTTGCGGTGGCAGGCGTTGTTGTTGGCGTTTGATCTGGTACAACAGCTGGTGCTGACTCAAGCTGAGCTGGCGCTTCACTCGCTATGGCTACCGCTGACTCTGACGCTACCGATTGAGCATCCATTGACTCCGAGGAGGCAGGGTCAGAAGCACTTATCTCTAATTCTAAGAGTGCATCGCCCTCTTTCACCATCGATCCTTCGGCAACAGAAATAGCGGTTACTTTACCAGCTACAGGACAAGGTATATCCATTGAGGCCTTGTCAGATTCAACCACGATGATTGAATCGTCAACGCTGACCTCATCACCGACCGCAACTGATATTTCAATTACTTCTACTTCGGCAGCGCCACCAAGATCAGGAATCTTTACCGTTTGCTTTGTCAATGTACTCACCTTCACTCAATAGAATAATAAAAAATCGCTTAAATCAATGCTGATTTATTTGACGGTCTCATACGGTTGTCGGGTCAACTTTGTCCGCAGAGATTCCGTATTTTTTCAACGCTTGCTTAATAACCGACGGATCTAGTTTTGCTTCATCAACTAAGGCTGATAGCGCTGAAATAACGATAAAATAACGATTCACCTCAAAGAAATGACGCAGTTTCGCTCGGGTATCACTGCGGCCAAAACCATCAGTGCCTAAGACATTAAATCGACCCGGCACATAGGGTCGCAATTGATCGGCATACAGCTTCATGTAATCCGTTGCAGCAATGAAAGGGCCTTCTGCTTCTTGTAGCTGTTCAGTGATATAAGGCACTTTAGGTGTCTCTTCAGGGTGCAACATATTCCAACGCTGGCAAGCCAAACCGTCGCGACGCAATTCATTGGCACTAGTGATGCTCCATACATCAGCAGCTACTGACCAGTCATCATTAAGCAGCGCTACCGCTGCCTCAATTTCGCGTAAAATAGTCCCTGAGCCCATTAACTGAACTCGATTAGCACTTTTGAAGTTATTATCTACCAGACGATAAATGCCTTTAATGATGCCTTGCTCAACACCCACCGGCATTTCGGGATGACTGTAATTTTCATTCATCGCGGTAATATAATAAAACTTGTTTTCTTGCTTTGTGTACATACGGTCTAAACCATCCTGAATAATAACGGCCATCTCAAAAGCATAAGTAGGATCGTAAGAGACACAATTTGGTATTGTCGATGCCATAAGATGGCTATGGCCATCTTGGTGCTGTAAACCTTCGCCGTTCAACGTAGTTCGACCTGATGTCGCACCAATTAAAAATCCTCGCGCTTGACTATCACCAGCTGCCCAAGCCAAGTCACCCACTCGTTGAAAACCAAACATCGAATAAAAAATATAAAACGGAACCAAGGGAGTATTGTTGGTGCTGTATGATGTTGCCGCAGCCAACCATGCCGACATCGCACCACTTTCATTAATACCTTCTTCTAAAATCTGACCTTTCTCATCTTCCTTATAATACATAATGCCGCCAGCATCGTGTGGCGTATAAAGCTGACCTTGAGATGAGTAAATCCCCAACTGCCTAAACATCCCTTCCATACCAAATGTTCTCGCCTCATCCGGCACGATCGGCACAATGCGCTTACCGATACTTTTATCTTTAACCAAACTTGAAAGAATACGAACAAACGCCATCGTGCTAGAAATCTCACGCTTTCCGGAACCTTTTAGTTGTGCAGAAAACGCATCCAATGCAGGCGTTTCTAATTTATCAAAACTGACTCTACGTCGAGGAATATAGCCACCCAGTTTTTCACGCCGCTCACGCATATAAGTCATTTCTGGGCTATCAGGCGAAGGACGATAATAAGGAACAGTCTCTAACTCTTTATCTGACAAAGGAATATTAAAACGATCACGAAACTGTTTTAAACTCTGCGTATCTAATTTTTTCAGTGAGTGTGTTTCGTTATTGGCTTCGCCCGCCTCACCCGTACCATAACCCTTAACGGTCTGCGCAAGAATAACAGTTGGTTGGCCGGTGTGCTCAACCGCTTGTGAATAAGCGGCGTAAACTTTGTAGGGGTCATGACCGCCACGATTAAGATTCATAATGTCGTCATCGGACAAATCTTTGACTAACTCCAATAACTCTGGGTACTTACCAAAGAAATGCGCGCGGGTATAAGCGCCACCATTAAACTTATAATTTTGTAATTCACCATCGCGAACCTCGTTCATTCGCTGCTGCAACAAACCCGTTTTATCCCGCTCTAACAGTGGGTCCCAGCGGCGGCCCCATAGCACCTTGATAACATTCCAACCTGCGCCTCGAAAAACACCCTCTAACTCTTGGACAATTTTACCGTTACCACGAACAGGACCATCTAAACGTTGTAAGTTACAGTTAATCACAAACACCAAATTATCCAGTGACTCGCGACCCGCCATGGCGATAGAACCCAGCGATTCAGGCTCATCACACTCACCATCGCCTAAGAAACACCAGACTTTTCGATTGTCACGATGTGCTAACTCGCGTTTATCGAGATACTTCATGACATGGGCTTGGTAAATCGCCTGTATCGGTCCTAAGCCCATCGATACGGTTGGGAACTGCCAATAATCAGGCATCAACCAAGGGTGGGGGTATGACGACAAGCCATTGCCGTCCACTTCCCGTCGAAAGTTATCCAGTTGCTCTTCAGTTAAGCGACCTTCTAGGTAAGAGCGGGAATAAATACCGGGCGAAATGTGGCCTTGGTAATAAATGAGGTCGCCCTCTTGCTGATCATCGGCGCCGCGAAAAAAATAGTTATAACCCACATCGTAAAGCGTGGCAGCTGAAGAAAAGCTAGAAATATGACCCCCTAAGCCCTCATCGTTGTCATTAGCACGCATTACCATGGCCAATGCATTCCAGCGAGTGAGCGAACGAATTCTTCGCTCCATAAATAAATCACCGGGCATCAACTTCTCATTGACCGGTAAAATAGTATTGCGATAGGGGGTGGTGATGGCTGGCGGCATGGTAATATCGGCATCAACCGCACGATCCAAAAGTTGCTGCAACAAAAAGGCGGCTCTGTCTCGCCCACTATGATGGATAACTGACTCAATAGAATCTAACCATTCCTGGGTTTCTGATGGGTCTTTATCGTTGTCATGCATATCGGCATTTCCTTAACAGTCGCTTTGGGTTATTCAATACATTTCATTCAGTAGCTTGATAGCGATGACCTAGGGGGTGTCGTGTGTCACTTACTTTGGCCACCAAAAACCGCATTCATTGCAGTTTAGGTCAACTCAGCTGGGGTATCTAGCCCAATTAAGCCAACTGTCTTAATATTTTAGCCAAATCGGTAAAATCCACCGAATAAACTATCAAAGCAACAATTTTGCTCGTTATTTGAGCGATAACAGTCTGCTATCTGGACAATAGGATTTAATTATCGAGGGTTTTAGCGAAGATAAAATAAGCTAAGTAATGGAGAATAACATCTAAAAATAGAAGTACTCTTCGATTAAGTCATTCGGATTAGCCATGGCCAGCCAAGCAGAACCGCTCCCAGCAGGCCTACTCAACTGCAGAAGGTTGAAGACTGCTGGGCCATGCATTGAGCACGGCCTTTATTAAGGTTGCTAATGGAATCGCAAAAAAGACTCCCCAAAGACCCCACAAACCACCAAAGAATAAAATAGCCAGTAAAATAGCGACTGGATGCAAATTAACCGCTTCAGAGAATAAAAGCGGTACCAAGGCATTACCATCGAGAC
>PBSZ01000093.1 GCA_002726445.1 Cellvibrionales bacterium
CGCAACATTTTATATAAGATGATCAAATGAAATTATTAATGAGTGAAACACAGTTCGACGTCTCTATGATTGATTTAACGATGTCATTTGCTAACCGCAAAATTGCCCGTCAGTTTTTTGTCGAGGGTTTGACACCGGCAGAATTGAAAATGCAAGGTGTTAGTCCATCTCGCTTATCAAAAGTAACCTCAAGGGTGTTGATTAATTTTGACAAGCAATCCGACAAATTAGGGCTTATTAGTCGACATTTATTGCTTGACAAAAAGACAGCTTCGTTAGTTGGCGCTTTAGAGGAGGCCAAAATTGCTGAGTCCCTTTACAAGGCGCAGCAGAAAAAGCGCAAGCTTAAGGCGAAAAAAATAACGCCAGAGGCGTTTTCAAGCGCAATACTAGAGCTAGAGCTTAATTAGTCATAGCGCTGGCTTTGATAATGGCCAGCAATTTTCTGAGCGGCTTGCTGATACAGTGCTTCAATATCCACTGCGAGACCGGTTTCTGCCCGCCTTGAAATCATGGTTATCGGAAAGAAAAAGTAGTCGCTATGCTTGAGCTGAAGTGCCCGCGAGCGGCCATATTGGTCATGATAGATGACCCATTTCACATTGAACTCACGCAGCATTATGTCGCCCAAAATCACACCCATATCTTGCAGTAATTGCCGTTGATCGGCAGCAATCTTTTTTTCATCTAATAACCGTTGCAGTAGCGCTATGTCGTGCCTACGCGTGCCGTGAAATTGAGTGCCAAAAATTGTTTGGGTTTTTTGAGTGAGTCGCTGTCGGCTAAGCGTGAGATACTTGTGGTCAGATTCGCTGAAATCTATTACCCGCCAGATTTTTGCACCGGTTGTGTCAGCGTTTAATGATGCAGAATAAAAAAATGTCCACATCAGACTGGCAAAGGTAATGATGGTAAACGTGAGGGTTTTCTGGCGCATAATCTCGTCTCAAATAATCTATTGTCTTGGGCTTATATGTCGCCTACTAAGCTAATCAGCCTGTGTGGTTTTTGCTGCTCTATCGGTCAACAGGATCAAACTATATACAGTGGCTTTTAATGCACAATAAAGTCCTATTATGGGCTTCTATGCCTTGTGTTAATAGACATGGCTCAGTAACATGACCGTATATTTTTTCCGATAGACGGATTTTAGCAGTCTCGGTAGATAAGTGATATATGAGGACGGTGGATTGGTGATTTCGGGCAGTATTGTGGCGTTGGTAACGCCAATGTTAGACACTGGGGAGGTTGACTTTCCTGCTTTACAGCGTCTGGTTGAATGGCATATTGCGGCCAAAACTGATGCCATCGTAGCTGTAGGTACAACCGGTGAATCGGCGACATTGCATGTTGATGAGCATCAGGCGGTGATTAAAGCCGTAGTTGAAACCGCTGCCGGTCGTTTACCGATCATAGCGGGTACGGGTGCTAATTCAACGGCCGAGGCCATTGAGTTGACTGCCGCGGCTAAGCGCTTGGGTGCCGATGCAGGCTTGAGCGTGACCCCTTATTACAACAAACCCAGCCAAGAAGGTTTGTATTTGCACCACAAGGCTATCGCTGAGGCGGTTGATCTGCCCAATATTTTGTATAACGTACCCGGCCGAACGGCTGTCGATATGCTGCCTGAAACCACCGCTAGACTCGCTGACATTCCCAATATTATCGGTATTAAAGATGCAACAGGGCAGCTTTCTAGAGGACTGGAGTTATTGAAAAGCTGTGGTGATAAAATTGCGGTTTACTCCGGTGACGATGCAACCGCTATCGAATTTTTATTACACGGGGGTATGGGAAACGTGTCGGTCACAGCGAATGTTGCGCCACAGGCGATGTCACGTCTTTGTGGTCTGGCCATGTCTGCGTCAACTGAAGAGGAGCAAGCAGAGGTTAGGCGATTAAACGATTTATTAATGCCTTTAAACAATGATTTGTTTGTCGAGGCAAACCCTATACCAGTCAAATGGGCCCTATCATCAATGGGATCAATAGGCCCAGGAATACGATTACCACTAACCCCGCTTGCTGAGCATTACCATCAACGTATCGAAGCAGCGCTCGAGGTAGCCGGTATTGATTCTGTTGCGCATACCAGTAATTAGCCGATTTTAGTCATCGTTTGGAATATCTTTAATGACAGTTTTCACACCTTTAAGCAGCAAATCTATTGCTCGGATACAAACAACAATAATTATGACTTGTACGGGATTGGTCTTGCCCGGTTGCAGTTGGTTGTTTGGTGATGAAGGTCTATTCCCTTCGCGCAGCTATGATTATCTATCGGTTGAGGAAAGTAGCGACTTAATTTTGCCTGATGGCATAGAAGTGCCTGCCATCCATGATCAGTATCCCATTCCGGCTATTAATACATCACAATTACCTTCGTCAGAATTTGAAGTGCCGAGGGTGCAGTCGTTAGATTCGGCTGAGCAAAAGGGTAGCGTCAAAGTTCAACGGTTTGATCAGCGGCAATGGATTTTAGTCAACGCATCGTCCGGTCAAGTATGGCCATTAGTTGCGAATTTTCTCGCCTCTAACCAGATACCGATTACTGTTTCGAATGGCAATCTTGGCATCATCGAGACTGATTGGTTAACTAACACTAGGTCTGATGAGGTTGAACCGAGTCTGCCATCGCTTAGCGATAGTCAGTTAAATTTTAATCGCCCAGCAAGTGCTGACTCATTTCAATCAAAGCCCGAAGGTTTACGAGAGCGTTATCGATTCACGCTCAAAGCCGGGGTGCAAAAAGCAACTACCGAAGTTGAGGTCCCCCAGCAAGCCACGACCGCAATTAGTGGATCTGCTATTCCAACTTATTGGGATAATGCTTCAAGTGATAACAAACGTGAAGATAACATGATTAATTTATTGGCTGAACATTTAGCTAACTCGCCGAATCAGGCATCTTACTCACTATTGGCTCAGGGTATTGGTTCTGCCAGTAAGGTGAAGTTGCGTTACGATAACAGTAGTGTACCTTACTTGAGTTTGGCGCTTTCGTTTGATCGGGCTTGGGCCTCGTTAGGCCTTGCATTAAAGAAAGCCAATTTTGATATTAGCGATCTTGATCGAAGTCGAGGGTTATATTTAGTTACATCAAATGGATCCGCCTTAGTAAAAGAGGAAAAAGGCTTCTTTTCAAAGATTTTTAGTCGACTTAAAAAAGAAGAAGTGTCAACCGTTTCTGAAACTCTAGAATTTAGTACACGATACAATGGCAGTAGTTTAATTATTCAAGTGCAAAGTCAGACAGGTTCGTCACTGGATATTAAAGAGCAAACGTTAATCCTTCGTCGTGTTCAGAAAAAATTATCTTAATTAATGCGTTAATGACTGGCTAGATTATGCGATTTTCTTCTTTGGGCAGTGGTAGCCGCGGCAATGCTTTAATTGTTGAATCAAACCAAACTCGAATATTAATTGATTGTGGTGTTACCTTGCGAGCCTTAAGCGAAGGTCTTGCACGGTTGGATTTATCGACTGAGTCAATTGATGCCGTGTTTATCACGCATGAACACGGTGACCATATTAAAGGCCTGAAGTCACTTGCACGGCAGTGCTCAATGCCGCTATACATGACTCATGGCACTGCCATTAAGAGCGGCTTAGACCATCTGCCGCAGATGAATATTTTAAATCACTTTACACCTGTGGTTGTTGGCGACTTATTGGTTCAGCCTGTCACTGTGCCGCACGATGCGAGAGAGCCCTGTCAATTTGTTATTAGTAATCAGCCTGCGTCTGGCCAGCAAGCCAAGAAGTTAGGTGTATTAACCGATCTGGGAAGCTATACACCGCATATTATTGAATCTTATCAAGATTGTGACGCGATGATTTTAGAATGCAATTATGACGAATCGATGCTGCAAAATGGTCCTTACCCAATAAGTTTAAAGCAGCGCGTCAAGGGCAACTGGGGCCACTTAAGTAACGGTCAAGCTGCTGATTTATTGTCTAAATTGCAGCATCAAAATATTCAGTGGCTGGTGGTTGCGCATATCAGTCAAAAAAACAATCAGGCCTCGCTGGCTTGCGAAGCGATAAAAGCGATATTTCCTCACCATGACCGAATGCGGGTGGCGGATCAAGACAATGGCTTTGATTGGTTGGAAATTGCCTAGCCAAATAAGGCCCTATACCGATTATAAAAAGAGTGATTCAGCGATGGGTTTTGCATCCGATAAGCGAAGACATCCAAGAGTTGCCAGTCAAGCGCAGTTAGAAATTAGTCACCCAGCATGGGGGGTTATTCAACTGAAGGCAAAAGACAGTTCTAAAGGTGGTTTTTTTGCCTTGCGAGGTACGCATACTTTGCCGCCTGTTAATACCGAAGTAAAAGTGCTTATCAAGCGGCATACCGGCCCACTCAATGATACGCCAGTATCGATGCGTGTGGCTCATATCTCCGATCAAGGCATGGGTCTTGAGTTTGTTTAGGCACTGATTGATGAATGAAAGACAAGTACCCAAAGGCTATGTTTTATTAGCCAATGAAAAAGATAATCTATCGTTTGATAGCGTTTCATCACTTGCTCAGCGATTGCATTTCCATACGATCAATGAAGAAAATTTACCCATTGACTCGCTGCCAAAATTAATCTTTGAAAATAATCAATGGCGTGTGTTTACGGATGATCGAAAAGCAACAGTGGGGGTAGATTTTTTTTTACCGTCTTTTTATTCTCGCTTAAGCCGACAAGGTTCCGAAAAAGAAAATGTCGTTCGAGCAGTCAAAGGCCGCAATAAAGCCGAGTTACCGTTATCCGTTCTAGACGCGACGGCAGGGTTTGGGCACGATGGTTTTTTGCTGGCCAATGCCGGCTGCCAGCTTACCATGGTTGAAAAGAATCCTCTGCTGGCGTTTTTGTTGGCACAGGCAATTCATCGCGTTGCTAATAGTGACGATATAATAGCTGAGGTGGCAAGTCGAATTATTTTTCACGAAGGTGATAGTGTTGATGTCATGAAAAATTGGCAGGGTCGACGCCCCGATGTGGTTTACCTCGACCCTATGTATAGAGTTACTGAGCAAGAGCCAAGGCGTGGACTTAAAAAAACGGCAGCCGTAAAAAAAAATATGGCTTTTTTACAGCAATTTGCTGCCCATAATTCGGTTGCTGAGGATCAGTTATTATTTAAATCAGCTATTGAGATGGCCGGTTCAAAAGTTGTGATTAAGCGTGCGCCAGGAGCCGAGCACTTAGCACTTCAAACACCTGCATCGTCAATAGAGGGAAAATCCGCCCGCTTTGATATTTATCCCTTATAAGACCGTAATCTTAACTTATCCGATTATTGTCTATGATGGCTAATCTTCAGTAATTAACTTGCGACTCATAAACAGAGGCTAGGCATGGCAGAACAGGATATCAATTCTATTGCGCAAGACTGGCAGCCCTTAATGGCTGAGTTTGAGCGTCGTAAAAGCTTTGGTCAATCGATGGGTGGCGAGGAAAAATTAGCTAAGCGTGAGGATGCGGGCCGACTCAATGCTCGACAAATGATTACGGCTTTAGTCGATGACGATAGCTTTATGGAACTGGGTACCTTAGCCGGCGGTTTAAGTTATCACGGCGAACCTATTGCAGCAGCAGATGCTTTGGTTGGCGGTTTAGCCACCATCGACGGCCGTAATGTCGTGGTTGGCGTTGAAGATTTTACTGTCATGGGCGGGTCTATTGGCCATGCTACTAATGCTAAAAAAATGCGTTTAGCCAGTTTGGCTTTACAAGAGCGGTTACCCTTTATCAGTTTGCTTGAGGGCTCGGGTGAGCGAACAACTAATGCCTTGAGCCGTCACCCTTACGCGCCAAGTGATATGCAGATTTTGGCTAAGCTATCAGGCATTGTACCCACTGTGGCATTAATCGTTGGGCCATCGGCAGGCCATGGTGCAATTACGGGCATGCTAAAAGATTTTATTGTGATGACTTCTGATGCTTGTTTATTTGCAGCAGGGCCGCCTTTAGTTGAAGCCGCGCTAGGTGAAAAAATATCAAAACAAGCGCTGGGTGGTGCAGCAATGCATACATCAGTTAGTGGCGTTGCACATAATCAGGTCGATGACTTTCTACAGGGTGTTCGCTTAGTCCGACAGTATTTAAGTTTTTTCCCTGCTAGTGCTTATCAGTTAGCAGCTCAAGAGCAGTCTGCTTTGTCACAGTCGCGCAGTCTCGTTGAAGTGTTCGATATCGTTCCTAACGACGATAGAATTGCCTACGATATGCATAAACTGATTGACTTAGTTGTTGATGACAGTGACGATTGTATTGAAATTCAGCCAGGCTATGGGCGATCTATTATTACCTCATTGGCTCGCATTGGAGGTTATCCGGTAGCGATCGTTGCCAATCAACCCAGTGTTCAGGCCGGTGCGATAACCGCCGAAGCAGCCGACAAAGCTGCACATTTTATTGACGTCTGTAATGCTTTTCATTTACCTATTGTATTTTTAGCCGATAACCCTGGTGTGATGTCGGGTTCATCGGCAGAGCAGGCGGGCACCTTAAGATCCGCTGCACGTATGTATGCTGCTCAGTCTTCGATTGAGTCGCCTAAACTCCATGTGACGATCCGAAAAGCCTTTGGCTTTGGTAGTTCATTAATGGGTATGAATCCTTTCGATCAGCAAACACTGACCTTGGCGTTCCCAGGAATTACTTTGGGCGGTATACCAGCGCTGGGTGGCGGTATTGCATCGGGCGCCGATGAAGATATGGCTGAAAAATTAAAATTAGCAGAACAGAGTGGCGCTTGGTCGACCGGCGATACCATGGCTTATGACGAAATTATTGACCCGCGAGAATTGCGCAATCGATTTATTAAGGCTTTAATGATGAGTCGCGAACGACAAACACAGCAACCTCAACCGCTTAAGCGATCAGGTATTCGGCCTTGATCGCGTAAGCGTATGAAAAGCATTTAACTGAAAAAATCTTTCGACGGTGCACCAAACATCACTGAGCCTAAATTAGTTGTCGGTGCGTAGGGTTGATTAGCCGCGTGCTGGCGAAAAGCAAGAATATCCTGATACAGTTCGTTCACCGTATTGCCTTGATAAATGGCCGTTCCACCCGAGTTGGCTAGTAATTCCTGCACCACAGGGATGAGTGTTTCTACCGTATTGCAAGAATCATAGCGGAACTCGGCTCGATCTATATCACGGTATGGCTCACCTTTTTCTGCGTATTCAAGCAAGGTATCAAAGGCATGATGCAGCTTTAATTTGGCTGTGCGAATTGCGGATAGTGCGCGAGCACCGGCAATTTGGCCAGCGGGACTTTCGACAACTTTTTGACCGACACTGTTGAGCCGTTTTGAATTATAGTCACAGTAGGCATCGAGCGCGCCCTGAGCCGTACCGATAGAAGGGGTTGAAACGGCGCGAATAAAGACTTGCCCGAACGGTAATTTATACAATGGTGAAGTATTTAACACTTGACCAGGGCCTTGGCATAAGAAGCCTTGCATAAAGCTATGCACGCGATAATCAGGCACAAAAGCGTCTTTGACGACTAATGTTTTACTGCCCGAACCCTGTAAGCCGGTGGTATGCCAGTCATCAATAATCTCGTAATCGCTGCGTGGAATTAAAAAAGAACCGAGTTGTGGCATTTCAGGCATATTTGGATCAGCGGGGAGTAAACCGCCAACAAAAATCCAATTACAATGGTCACAACCGCTTGAAAACTGCCATTGTCCTGAGAATTTAAAGCCGCCCTCTACCGGCTCAGCTTTGCCCTTAGGCGCATAGGAGGATGAGATGAGTTGATTGTCATCTTGCCCCCATACATCTTGTTGAGCGCGGTCGTCTAATAATCCTAGTTGCCAATTATGAACGCCGACGACACTTAGCACCCATCCTGTCGATGGGCAGGCTCTTGCAATTTCAAACACCACATCATAAAAATGCTTTGGGTTCATTTCATAGCCGCCATATCGGGCTGGCTGCATCATTTTAAAAAAACCGGCGTCAATGAGCTCGGTCATTGTTTCATCGGGGATGCGTCGCAAGCTTCTGGTGTGTTGCGCCTTTTCTCGCAACTTAGCTTGCATGGCGATGGCTTTATCTAACATCTCTGCTGGACTAACATTGGAAGTAGATTTGACTAGAGTATCCATAAAACACCTTGTTTCTTATTATCAGTAAAGTGATTGAATAGTGACTACGTTAACCCCTTAGCTTGAGTAGTTAATTAACAATACCTTCCAAAAATCCATAAAAAGAGGGTAATTTGATTATTTATGTCGGTCAGCGTTGGGATGAAAGATTACCGCCATCAACCACTAACTCACTGGCTGTGATATAGCTGGCCTGATCTGACAGCAAAAAAGCAACAGCATTAGCAACTTCGCTGGCTTGGCCAAGACGACCCATTAAAATTCGTCGTTCGAATTGTTCGCGTAAACCTTCCATATAAGCCATAGGCCCTGCCAGCATGGGGGTATCGATTTGCCCAGGTGAAACAGCATTAATTCTAATATTATCGTTGGCTAAGCGGTCTGCTAGTGCTTTAACAAGCCCTAACATACCGCTTTTTGATGCGCTGTAAGAAAGGTTGGCCTGATTGCCTAAATGCGCATTGATCGAGGCAATGCCGACAATGGCGGAGCCAGCATTGGCCGCTAGTTCAGGCAGTAGAAGTTGCGTTAAGAAAGGCAGAGCCCCTAAATTAATATCCATAATACGTTGCCATGACTCGGGTGTCAGATCATCCAACGCCACACTGCCATCCACTCCGGCGGCATGAACTAAACCACCAATGCTGTGTTGACCCATTCGACTAGCCGTTAGCGCCGATTCAAATTGATTGAACTGAATGATGTCTATGCCATAACTGCTGGTGTCGACATTGAAACCCTGCTGAATTTGCTTGGCGCTAGCAGCGGCAGCTTGGCTATCGATATCCCAAATAATAATTGGCCGACCTTGACGGGCTAAAGCTTCTGCGCAGGCTTTGCCAATTCCTGAGGCACCTCCGGTAATGAGTACAGCGGTGGTTAAGTTCATATTATCCTCAGGGTAGTGTGGGCGTTAATTGATGGGCGTGTTTGGCAGCTCGGCGACCGAAGTAGGTGGCTTCACCGATACAAGTGCCGCTGGAATAACCGGTACCATCTTGGGCAATATTAGATGCACAAGCACCTGCTGCATAAAGACCAGTAATCGCCTGGAGATGATGGTCAAGCACTTCCGCATCTTTAGAAACCTGTAATCCACCCAAAGTGAAGCCAGTGTAGCTTGATTTTTGAAACGAGCACTCCAGTGCAGCAAAGGGGGGCTGGTTTAGCGGCTGAAGCCAATCAGCATGCTTGTGTTGTGTAGGGTCTTTGCCCAGTTCAGCATATTGATTATAGTCATTAATGGTATCTTGCAGTGTGCCGGTTGGCAGTGCTAGCGCTTGCTCCATTTCTTCCACAGTGTCCCAGGCATCAATTAATTCCTGTAGTTTTAATTCAGGTCGCCCAAAAGTGGCATTATCACAAATAAGATAGGCAATGCCATTGGGCTGTTCAATACAAGCTGCGGCTGAGCGCGAATGGTAGGAATCTTCATTGATAAATCGTTGGCCGTATTGGTTAACTAAAATACCTTTAACTAAGCTCTCGGGGGGATAAAAAGGAGAAGTTAAAAACACCTGCGACATATGAATGGCCTGTCCGCCGGCAGCTAAACCCAATTGAATGCCGCTGCCATCGTCGTAGGGTGTGCCTTGTGGCCAAACCGATTCAGCGTTTAATTGAGGGCAGTGTTCTTCAACCATGGCTTGATTCATACTGAATCCGCCGGCAGCAATCACCACTGCCTTGTTTGCCCGAAGATAATAAGTGTCACCAAAGCTTTTGTATCGAAGACCGACAATACGGCCGGCCTTATTTTTGATTAGGCCGTTGACCTGTGCATCAAATTGAAATTTTACTTTTAAGCGTTTAGCAGTTTCACCCAAGTTTTGCATAACAATAGCGCCGCCGCCACTGCCAGGGTGCTCGACCTTATGGCCGCGAGGCGCTGGTTTAGCTTGTTGCGAGTAGGGCCAAGCTTTCTCATTGCCTGACCAAATCAAACATTCGTCAGTGGGTTGCTCGTAATGTTTTTTTCGGTAGAAGCCGTCATTAAAAGGCACACCTTGTTCGACTAACCAATTGAAGTGGCTGACGCTATCATCAGCATAACAACGAATTTTTTCAGCATCAGGATTAGGGGTGTTAGCCATTAGGTAGTTAAACATCTCATCGGCACTGTCTTCGATGCCGTTGGCTAGTTGAACACGCGTGCCACCACCGAGATAGAAGTGACCGGTTGCTAAGCTTGTGGTGCCGCCAATACCGCTGCCGCGCTCAACAACCAATACGGAATTACCTGCCTGTGATGATTCAATTGCAGCGCAAGCGCCCGCCGCACCGAAGCCAACAACCAGTAAATCGTGTTCACTGTGCCAATCAGTGATATCAGCAGCGTTGAGTAGATCTATTGCCGTATTGGACATTGCTCATTGTGCCTTGAATATCATAACTGAAGTTCTATTTAACCATTGCTTCAGGCGGAATACCTGGTTCACCCATAAAGGGCGCATAAGACATGGGTTGCGCACCATCAATATCTTGAACGTCTAATTCATTTCCCACTTCGGAGTTCCACCACGAGCGGCCTGAGTAATCCATATAATTATCGGCTTTTGCAATCGCATCGATAATTCTTCCTGGGTACTCTGGCGATTCCATTCCGGGCTTTAATGGCTGGTATTCTTCTGGCAGTGCGTCAGCTTCAATAGCGGGTGCTAAGCGCTCGGTTTTAACAATACCGGGCCAAATAGCGAGAGCAGCCACATTGTATTCGCGTAACTCTTTGGCCATGTCGTGCATCATTTTATCTTTGCCGGCTTTCCCTACGCCATAAATAACCGAGTGAAGATAACAGCGAGCACCGGGCGATGATATATTGACAATCATACCGGCTGCTTGTTTGATCATATGAGGCGCGGCGTAGTAACTGGCAACGTAATGTGCGCGTAGACCTAAATCAATCATTGCTTGCCAATGATCATCGAGAGGGCGTTTCCAGAAGGGTTGCCACTCAAGCATATCATCAGGCACTTGGTAAACGTTATTAACTAAAATATCAATTCTTCCCTGCTCGCTAATAATTTGCTCAATCAATGCTGCAATTTGTTTATCATCAGTATGATCGCAGATGACAGCAATTCCCTTACCCCCTCTGGCGGTAATTTCTTCGGCAGTAGTATGAATATTGCCAGGCAAAGCAGTTGTTTGGCCATCACTGCTCGAGCGCCCAGAAACATAAACCGTGGCACCTGTTGCGCCGAGAGCTAGTGCTGTTCCTTTGCCTACTCCACGACTACCACCGGTAACCAATACGACCCGATTATTTTTAAGTGCCATGAGCTATCCTTTTTAGATTCTTCTGCTTATATCGATTTTTATCAGCCCGGTCTTTGGCCACCGCAAAGAATATCAGTGACCAGTTCTGTATCCATATACTCTTTCAGGCGGTATATTTTTTCGTCTTTGAGTTCAAAAAGAAAATGGTATTGATTATTGTAGTGTTGTCCTGATACATGCTCACCAGTTGATTCAGCTTCTACTGCAACGCGGTTATCTTCAGCAGTAATATTCTTAATAGTAAATTTCAATTTATTGGGAAATGACTCAAGTACAGCTGGGGCAAAGCTTTTGATTTCATCGAGACCTCGGCTGCCAGAAATGAGTGTATTACCCATTGTTTCTACGCGACCTTCAGGGTGGTAAGCGTTAACAATAGCGTCAGTGTCGCCTTCACTCATGGCTTCAAAAAAAGACTGGATAAATTCTTTGGTTCTGCTGATTGACATATTTATCCTTATTTTTTTGGTTGCAAGTGTTTGATGGGATTTTTAGTAATATTGCACGGCAACTAAGAGACGATTATATTGAGTCCCGCGCCTATACGATGAAAAATCATTTGCCATTAGGGCTTAGCTTGGCATAGCTTGATAAGCATGACCCCAAAAATCACCCTCTGTCGATTCGGTGGCAGGGAACTGGCTCCAGTCATCAATTTGTAATCCATCGTAGCCAAATTCAACAGCTATACCACCAGGGCCTACTGAATAGAAACTCAGCATGTTGTCATTACAGTGCCTGCCTAGGGTAGACATAATAGGAACGTTAGCTTGGTTAACGCGATCGAGGCAAGCCCCAACTTCATCAATGCTCGTGACTTCAAACATCATATGCACGATGCCAACAGGATGGGGGAAGTTGGCTAAAGCTAAACTATGGTGCCGAGAGTTGCTGGCATGCATAAAAATAATACGTAATTCAGGAGCCCCTTCAGCGGGAGGTGGCATACGGAGATCATCGCTCATGCCGAAGCCCATGGCATCAATATAAAAGGCATGTGTTTCCTCAGTCAATGGTGCTGGTATGACCGCATGGCCTAAACCCATATCGCCGGTGACAAACTCTTTAATGCCTGTTGGTGATACAAATGGCACGTCACATTCGGCTGTTGTCGTTCGGCCGTAAAATATTTCAAAGGGATTGCCTGAGGGATCGTTGGAACTGGCGTACTCGGTCACGCAGCGTAGGTTTGCGCCTCGAGCATCGCCAGCAGTAACCGTGGCGTTAGCCGCTTCTAGAGTGGCAATCATAGCTTGATAATTTTCTTTACTGCCCATATCCCAGCCACAGCCAAGCATTTGGCCTTGTTCTGCAGTTGAGACTAATATTCTAAAGGGTGCTTCATCCATTTTAAGGAAGCTGTGACCATTGAAGTCCGGTCGCTCAATGGGCATGAGGCCTAAGATATTTGCACCAAAATTGCGCCATGAGCCTTGTTCCGTTTCGCTAATGTGAATGTAAGCTAAATTTGCAACGCTCATAATGTTTCCTATTGTTTAGTCAGTAAATAACAGCGGTGGCTGGAGTGATTGATAGCATTATTTAATGGCGTTTATTATACTTTGCTAATTCCTACATTGGCCATCGTGGCAATGGTTAGATTGACAGCTTGTAACCCACATAAGTTCTCCACTTTTTGCTCAGACGACACAAAAAAATGGATAATGAGAGCAATTATCATCATTACTCTCTAGTGCCTAGCGTTTAGCTGTTTTATAATGACCAGCTTTTTAAGCCTTATCGAGAAAATCTTATGAGCGTATCCTCTTCTGCCGCTAATCGTGTTTTAGCTGTTAGTAACAATCTTCCTATTCAAACTGAGCTGCCGGTCCACAGTGGCAAGGTTCGCTCTGTTTATTGGCTGAGTCGAGCGGATAGTGAGCGGCTTATCGCGAGTGAAGGCTATGATGTGGCGCCCGATTCAGAGTTGGCTGTGATGGTGATCAGTGACCGTATTTCAGCCTTTGAATGTATTTGGCAGGGTGAGGGTGGTATGGCCGGTGTGCCCGGTAAAGGCGCCTCATTAAATGCCATCTCTAACCACTGGTTTGATTTGTTTCGTCAGCAAGGTTTAGCCGATAGCCATATTTTAGCGGTACCCCATCCCTTGGTTTGGATTGTCCAGAAAGCACGACCGGTCATGATTGAGGCGATTGCGCGTCAATACATCACTGGCTCGATGTGGCGATCTTACAGCAAAGGTGAGCGAATATTTTGCGGCATTCAACTACCCGAGGGCTTAACTCGCGATCAAAAATTATCTGAGTTATTAATTACGCCATCTACTAAGGGTATTTTACAAGGCATTCCCGGCGTGCCAGAAGTCGATGATGTAAATATCACAAGAGCCGATATTGAGCAGAATGTTTCAGCGTTTAAATTTCAGCAAGCCAGTGATATCGATCATTATGAAACATTGTTGCGTGAAGGTTTTGAAGTGATTAGCACTGCTTTAGAGAAGCTTGAACAGATTTTTGTCGACACTAAATTTGAATTTGGCTATGTCAAAGACGCCAAAGGAAACGATAAATTGATTTACATGGATGAAGTCGGTACGCCTGATTCATCGCGAATGTGGGACGGCGAGCAATTTCGGCAGGGCAAGGTGGTTGAAAATTCTAAAGAAGCATTTCGCCAATTATTATTAGACCATTTTCCTGACTCGGATATTTTATTGAATAAAGATCGTATGACTGAGCGTACCGCTTTAGCTAAAGATAACGAGCTTCCAGAGGCAGTGTTAATGGAGGTCTCATCGACTTATGTTGGGCTGGCTGAGAAAATTATTGGCCATTCGCTGCCGCAGTCAGACAACCCGCAAGCAGAAATTCTTGATGTGTTGAATGATCGCTACGATTTAATTCGATAGAAGAACGATGCGCTAGAGGATTTAAGTCAATTAATAGCCACTACAAACTGGTTCGTACTTATACTCAGCACTTACCGCCGGGCCAGTTGAATTGGATTGGGCTTAGGCCGGCAAGAAAAGTTGCAATGCTTGAGGTTGAGCAGGTTCAAGCGATTGAAGGCTTGGGTTTGGAGGGTGATCGTCGCTGCCAAGGTAAGCCAGGTTCAGCTCGGCAAATTACTATTATTAGCGAAGAATATATTGCCCAAATTGAGCATTTTATGGCGCTGCGCCGTGGTCGAGATCAGGGTGATATTTTTGCTGATCATCAACCAATAGTGCCCGCTATGTTGCGAAGAAACTTGGTCATCAGTGGCATTAACTTAACTGCGATTCGACATCAAAGGCTTCGTATCGGTGAGGCCGAATTTGAAACAAATGCCTTATGCGATCCCTGCTCGCGAATGGAGCAAGTGTTGGGCCAAGGCGGCTTTGCTGCCATGTTAGGTCATGGCGGTTTATGCGCTAAAATCACCAAGGGCGGCATCATTAGACGGGGCGATTCAGTCCAACTCGTCAACCCTTAGCTAATCCAATATTGAGAACAATATTTTTTATACGGGGTTAGGTGAGCCCGGTAAAAAATCGATATATTTACCCGTTGTCATGCCCCCGTCAACGGCAATTTCTGCCCCCATGCAATGCGCAGCATCTTTGCTGGCTAGAAACGCAACCACGCTGGCAATATTTTCAGGTTCTGCACCGTGTTGCGCAGGATATTTTTTATAGGGCTCATCAAATTCAGCTTTTCCCATTGCGGTAGGATTAGCCATCGGGGTGTTGACTCCACCAGGATGGACAGAATTAACGCGAATACCCAGTGGCCCTAATTCCATCGCTGATGCTTTGGTGTAACCACGTACTGCCCATTTTGATGCGACGTATGCTGATAAACCATTCACTGAAGATAAACCTTCTGACGATGACATATTGATAATAGCGCCACCGCCGGCTTTAGAAATATGGGGTGCAGCGGCTTGAGTTCCCAGCATCACGGATAGCAAGTTAATGTTTAAGATAGTTTGAATTTCCTCTAAGGAATAGTCCAATAAACCATTAAATATGCACACACCTGCATTATTAACCAGAATATTAAGACCGCCGTAAGCTGAAATAGTGTGTTCAATGACATTTTGCCATTGGCTGGGTTTGGTGACGTCATGCTGGATAAATAGGGCTTGATCGCCTAGTTTTTTTATAGCCGCATGACCGGCTTCTTTATTGATGTCAGTAATCACCACTTGCGCACCTTCACTTATCAGTCTGGCAGCGGTTGCTCTACCAATACCACCAGCCCCACCGGTAACAATGGCAGTTTGTCCTGCTAGTCGTTGCTGTAATGGTGCATTCATCATATTTCTCCTTACAGTATCAGTGAGATTACTACTTAACAGTAAATTCATCAGCGTCTGGCGCTAAGGTCCATTGCCAATAGTCCGCTAATCGCCATGGGGTGTTAGTGGTGATATTACCTTGTGAATTTTTATACCAACTGCCGGCGCCTTCGTGAACCCAAACCGTTTTAGAGAACTCGTTTTGTACACGTTGGTTGTAGGCTTCGTTCACTTCCGATTTAATTTCAATAGTATCGGCATTGGTACTAACTTGAAGCTCGATACATCGTAAGATGTAGCGAATCTGACATTCAGAGTTGAAAAACAGAGTCCCTGCATGCGCTAAGTTGGTATTTGGCCCATACATGCAATAGAAGTTGGGAAACTCGGGAACAGTAATGCCTAAATAAGCTTTTGGATTATCGCCCCAAAGATCATGCAATGATTGATTATTTCTGCCGGTAATGTCCATGGGGTAAAGCCATTTATTGGCATGAAAGCCGGTTGCATAAATAATCACATCACACTCGGCATGTAAAGTTTCAGCAGCCGATTGATAGTGAATGCCCGTTGCATCAATGGCTTTAATGGTGTCGGTAATTAATTCAACATGGGGTTGTTGTAGGGCACCTAGCCAGCCACCGTTATCTTGTAAGATGCGTTTCACAAAAGGTGGATAGGACGGGATTACTTTGCTTAATAAGTCGGGGTCAGTAATTTGACTCTTTATCCACTCAGTGGCATGTTCACGGTACATGTCATTAGCGGCATTAATTGAGCGTTCTTGATCCGGCCAACTCTCGTCTCTTATTAAGGTTGGCAGCAATGCGTCGGCGGATACCCAGAAAAGCAAAAATCGATAAAAGCGGTC
>PBSZ01000094.1 GCA_002726445.1 Cellvibrionales bacterium
ATATGTTATTGATGAAAGGCCCACGCTTACTGCATATCAACACCACTAAAGGAAAAGGCTTTGCACCAGCTGAAGCGGACCCTGTTGGCTACCATGCGGTGAACAAAATCGAACAGCCAATAAAAGTCGCCGCTATAAAGGACGCTGAGGAATTAATCGAGCAAGTCATTCCACCAGCTAAAAAAATCAAATACCAAGATATTTTTGGTCAGTGGCTTTGTGACATGGCTGCACAAGACGACAGGCTGATAGGCATTACTCCCGCGATGTGTGAAGGATCGGGAATGGTCGAATTTTCTGAACGATTTCATGATCGCTATTACGATGTGGCTATCGCTGAACAGCATGCGGTTACCTTTGCTGCAGGTTTAGCCTGCGAAGGTAAAAAACCCGTAGTTGCTATTTACTCAACGTTTTTACAGCGAGCCTATGACCAATTAATCCACGATGTTGCGCTACAAAACTTAGATGTCACTTTCGGAATTGATCGTGCCGGCTTAGTAGGTGAAGACGGCCCTACTCATGCCGGAAGTTTTGACTTATCCTTTTTACGCTGCATTCCTAATATGATAGTGATGGCGCCATCTGACGAAAATGAAACGCGACAGCTGCTTTATACCGGCTATCAATTTAATGGCCCTGCCGCCATTCGTTACCCAAGAGGCGTAGGACCTGGCAAACCCATCAGTACCAAAATGGAAGCCCTGCCTATTGGTCAAGGTATATTACGTCGCAGCGGTCAGCGCGTAGCTATTTTAAATTTTGGTACTTTATTGGACCGTGCTATTGAAGTGGCTGAACAGCATAACTACACGGTTGCTGACATGCGCTTTGTAAAGCCATTGGATGAAGGTTTAATTGACTCACTCGCCTCATCGCATGATTTATTGGTGACATTGGAAGAAAATACTCTTCAGGGTGGCGCAGGCTCTGCGGTACTTGAATATCTGCATCAAACCGGTGTTATGTTACCTATTCTTCAACTTGGCTTACCTGATCGGTTTGTCGACCATGGCAAACACACCGATTTACTTGCCAGTTGCGGCTTAGATAAAATCGGTATTGGGCAGGCCATTGAGCGTCGACTTGTGACACTGCCCAGCAATCAGCAACAATGGGCAAATGAGTCAAATCAATAAATTCTAGAGTAAGATAATTTTTTCGACAAAGAATGTTTATTCCTTGATGAGATGCCCTAACTTACCTACTTTGGTGTCTAAGTATTTTTCATTATGCGAGTTACGACCAGTGCTAATCGCAATTCGTTCAACGATTTCGATGCCCAACTCAGTTAACGCAGCCACTTTTTTAGGGTTATTCGTCAACAGTCGTAATTGACTCACCGACAGATGCGCTAGCATTGACTGACAAATACTATAGTCACGCAAATCAGCACCAAAACCTAATGATTCATTGGCTTCAACGGTGTCGGCACCACCGTCTTGTAATTGATAAGCCTTGACCTTATTCAGTAAGCCTATCCCTCGTCCCTCTTGTTTGAGATACAGCAATACGCCTCGGCCAGCCTTAGCAATCGACGCCAAGCCATACTCCAACTGAGCACCACAATCGCAACGTAAGCTAAACAAGGCATCACCGGTTAAACATTCTGAATGAACACGGGCTAACACCGGCTCAGGCGATGATACATCACCCATAGTCAATGCAATATGCTCTTTACCTGTTGCCTCATCATAAAAGCCATGCATTTGAAACTCACCCCACTGGGTGGGTAGTTTGCAGGCTTCGACAAATTTAACGCTCAATACAGAACTCCTAATCAGGCAATAGTAATTTTAGGGCGAGAATTCTACCATGCTGAGGGTAATTTGCGACTCACTTAAAGTCGCTAAATCCGTCTAATCTAAACAGCGACAGGGAAAACTGACTGTAAATGCGCCTCTCAAAGCCTTACTTAGGTCTCACTCGGTAAATTCTGCCACCCAAATCATCGCTGATATAAACGCTGCCCTGGCGATCTTGGATCACTCCCACAGGACGACCCAGTACGGTTTGATCGGCTAAGAAACCCGATAAAAAGTCACGCGAGTGGATATTGCCATCCTCGGCCCAGTGTAATGACGTCACCTTATAGCCATCAAGGCTAGAGCGATTCCAAGAACCGTGCAATGCTACGACAGCACTGCGCTGATATATAGCCGGCAATGGATCAGTGGTGTGCAAAAAATGCAGCCCTAAAGGTGCATTATGTGGCCTAAACTGAAACGCAGGTGGCCGAGTGATGGCTAACAAATCGGGCCGGTCTTGCCCCATAGCCGGGTCAGGTTGATTATCGCCATGATAGTAAGGCCAACCGTAAAAACCGCCCTCGTCAATAAGATTTAACTCATCGGGCGGGAAGTTATCCCCCAACATATCACGACCGTTCTCCGTCGCAAACAGTTGCCCAGACCATGGCGCCCAATCAAAACCAACACTATTGCGAAGACCCGTGGCGATAATGGTCGGATTCGAACCATCGAGTTCAATACGCATCATCGTTGAATATCGCTCATCGTCAGGCAGGCAATTATTACAGGGTGAACCGACATTGAAAACTAAGCGCTGATCGTCAGCAATGGCTAAAGTTTTCAACGGATGAAATCCCTCATAAGGTAAGTTATCAATGAGTGTTTCAATCTCGCCTGTCACAGCTAGATTGACATCATCAAACTGCACGCGACTAATACTATCGGGCTCTGCAAAATACAGCCAGCCGTCATGCAACACTAGTCCATGCGGATTATGCCGTTCAGCTAGCAGGGTTTTTCTGCTGTCAATGCGACCATCATTATTACTGTCAGTTAAGAGTAAAATTGAATCACTGCCAATGTCGCTCACAATCAGGTCACCGACAGACGTGAGCTGCATCATTCTTGGCCGGTCAAGTCCTTCGGCATAGAGTTCGACGATGAATCCTCTGGCAGTTTTTAATTGCGGCAATACTTCATCGCTGGGCAAATCACGTTGGAAATGGCTAGCATTACTTAATAGCTGCCAGGCAGCCACAGCAGCACTCGGATTTTTGACGGCCATCCCAATAACCAGCAATAGTAATAAGATGAAAAAGCCCAGCAATATTTTTTTTATCATGGCACTCGCAGACCGTATCAGTTTATCGATGGGACTTAGCTTTACGCCAAGCCCTCTGGTAAAGTCATTATATAGTCTTTGATTTCATCGCGCACCCGCCGGTAATGCAGCATTGCTTCTTCGTGATTCGCCGCATCAACAGCCAACTTTGGCGGATCATCAAAGCCTCGATGGATTCGCTGAGTATCGCCAATAAATACGGGGCAATGCTCGTCGGCATGGCCGCACACTGTGACCACAATATCAAAAGATTGCTGGGACAATTCATCCAGGCGTTCACTGCGGTGCTGACTAATATCAATACCGAGCTCGGCCATCGCTTCTACTGCCAAGAGATTTAAACCATGTCGCTCAATGCCAGCCGAATAACAGTCAATCTGCTCACTGCGGAAATGACGACACAGACCCTCAGCCATTTGACTGCGGCAAGCATTGCCGGTGCATAAAAAAAGTAACGTCGGTTTACTCATGGCCAGATAGCTCCTCGTATAAAATTACACGTTCTATTTTAAAATAAAAAATGAACCCGTGAAACGGCCCATTGATTGGATCATTCATTATTCACGTTTGATCGAGACTGGTTATTAAACCGATCTGTGGTTACAATAATAAGACATCCTGAGGGGTGGCTTTAATTTTTTAATTAAAGCCTGAGATGCCATAAGCTTGTAGAAGCGGGTAAACCCTTGAACCTGATCCGGTTAGTACCGGCGTAGGAATAGGAGTTTACACTTAGCGTTCACGCCAAGGCCTTCCGACGTTCGATAACCGGGTTTTCATTTTTGTTATGGAGACTCGCATGTTTTTAACAGCATTTTCACACCGCACACAAAAAACTTTTCTTACCGCTTTTATGCACTGCAGCTTTATCGCTACAGTGTTGCTATCTTCTTTGAATATCGCAGCAAATAATGTGATGGAAGAAGTAATTGTATCCGCCGACTTTCGTAAAAACTCGCTTAACAGCTTATCAAGCAGCATCTCAGTTATTGATAATTCGAGCATTGAAAAGCGTGAAGCTCAGCACCTAGAGCAAGTCTTAGCACTCATTCCTAATATTAATTATGCTTCTGGTGCATCACGTGGTCGTTATTTTCAAATTCGCGGAATCGGTGAACGTAGCCAATTTGTAGCACCGCTTAACCCTTCTGTCGGAACCTTCGTCGATGGTATTGACTTTACCGGGTTTGCGGCCGCAGCCACTTTACTTGATACCAAACAAATTGAAGTTCTTAGAGGATCGCAAGGCACTCGTTTCGGTGCAAATGCCTTAGCTGGCGCAATCAACATTATTAGTCACGCCCCCGGTGATATTAATAACGATTATATCAAAGCGCATATCGAGAGTTATGATGGATTTGGTGTGCAAACGGCTAAGGGTGGAGATATCAGCAACTCTTTGCTTTACCGCATAGCTATCGGACAAACGAAATCCGATGGATTCATTGATAACAAAGCATTAGGGCGCGACGACACCAATAAGATTGATGAACTAAGTTCTCGCGTAAAATTACGCTGGCTGGCCAGTGACGCTCTAACTGTTGATATGACTGCACTGTATCTCGATATTGACAACGGATACGATGCTTTTTCTTTAGACGCCAATCGAAATACCTTATCAAACCAACCCGGTCATGACCGCCAAGAAAGCAAGGCCCTTTCAACATCTATCTATTGGGATTTATCATCATCTGCTGACTGGCAGATGTTGTTATCATCAAGCAAAACGGATGCTGAGTATGGTTTCGATGAAGACTGGACTTACACAAGTTTTCAACCAGAGTACCAAGCTTTCGATAATTATTTTCGAGAGATAAATCGAAAAAGTATTGATATGCGTTGGCTATCTGATGAAGACGGCAAGTTGGCTAATAGCGACTGGGTGATAGGGATTTATCATCAGCAATCAACCATTGATCTAATTCGCAACTATACCTATGAAGATTTATTTAACAGCAGTTATGATATAAAGACCACCTCAGTCTACGCTGAGTTACAAACAGCTGTTAATGACCGGTTTGAAGTCATCTCTGGCGTCCGCTATGAAAAATGGCGCTCAGATTACTATGACAGCAATGCTATAAAAGGGGATAACGACGAAAACCTAATCGGCGGTAAAATAGCGCTTGAGTTAAGCACCGGTCGAAATAATTTAATTTATGCCAGCCTTACTCGCGGCTACAAAGCCGGCGGCTTTAATTCTGAAGAAGATCTACCCAATGAATCGTTGAGAAAATTTGATACTGAATATCAGTGGAACTATGAATTGGGTAGTAAGTTTACCTCACTAAATAATACGTTGCTACAGCGTATCAATATCTTCTATACAGACCGAAAAGATTTGCAGCTAAAATCCTCTTCATCAGAAAATAATGGTAATGGCGGTGTCAGTTGGATTGATTACACTGACAATGCTGGCAAGGGATTTAGTTATGGCATCGAGTGGGAAGCGACATGGCAAACGACATCGACGCTCGAAATCATTGTCAGTGTTGGTGTATTAAAAACCGATATTACTGAACATCAGCAAGATGATCCTGAAGGGTTCAACCTTGAAAATCGTGCAGCCGCTCATGCACCAGGTTATAACTTTGCAACGGCTGTTAATTACAGCTTTAATCAACGACTGTCGTTGCACGTCGAACTTGAAGGAAAAGATGATTACTATTATTCAGATTCACATAACTTTAAGTCAGACAATTATACGTTACTCAACGCCCGCTTAAATTATCAAGGCGCTGATCTACAAATATCACTCTACGGGAAAAATTTAACCGATGAAGACTATGGCGTGAGAGGTTTTTCTGGCTGGGATGCAGACCCCCGGAATGGAGCAGGCTTTGATGAAACGACATTCGAACAATTAGCTGCCCCCAGAGTTATTGGGGTTTCAGTGAAAAAAATGTTCTAATTAAGTCAGGCCACTACCAAAGGCATTAACTATGGAAGTCACCATTGATATTAGCATGTACCCCAACCGGGAGAACTTTATTCCCCCTATAAAGGGTTTTATCGAAAAAATTAATGCCATCGATAATTTAAAAATAACCACCTTCCCCACTAGCACAGTGGTTCAAGGCGAATTCAATCATGCCATGCAAGCCGTGCAAGCAACTATTGCTGCCTGTTATGAAGAGTATAATATGGCTGTCTACGTCGCTAAAATTATACCGGGCTATGAAGCATTTGAAGATTAGCGATTAAACCATGGCATTAACTGATATCTGGCAAGAACTTAGCCAATACTCGATACCTGAAATTATCGCGGTGTTGGCTTCGCTTAGCTATGTCATTTTAGCGGCGCGTGAAAATCGCGCCTGCTGGCCCGCTGCGATGATGGGTTCCGGCATTTATGTCGTGGTCTTTTTTCAATACCAACTGTATATGGACTCAGCGCTCAACGTATTTTATGTAGCGATGGCTGTTTATGGGTGGTTGACTTGGAAAACAGCTCGCGAACAGTCCACCACTGTCAGCCAAATTTCCGTCATTAAGATTCATTGCTGGTCGAAACAAACACATCTTTGCGGGCTGTTGGCTGTTACCTTACTGACGCTAATCTCGGGCTCTTACTTAGCCAATAATACCGATGCCGCCTTCCCCTACTTGGATTCGCTCACCACCTGGAGTAGTTTGTTTGCCACTTGGATGGTCGTCAATAAGGTCTTAGAGAACTGGCTGTACTGGATTGCTATCGACGTCTTATCACTGTATCTGTATATTAACAAAGGCCTATTTTTTACTTCGGCTTTGTTTGTGCTTTACATTATTATTGCTGGCTACGGTTACTGGTATTGGCGCCAGCGCTGGCAAGCTCAGCGACAGGAGCACTAACATTATGAGCTTATCGCCAACATTGGAACAATGCCTGATACAATGGCGCGACTGGCAATTAGAGCCGGCATTATCAGAAATGCCGGTTGTTTCAGCAGAGCTTAGCCAAGGAAAAACCAACCAAAGCTACTTACTCACAACCGCGCAACATCATTACGTGCTTCGCATTCACGCCGATTCAACGGTTTATTCAATCGACCGCCAACAGGAATACCGTATTCAGCAAGGCCTGGCAGAAACAGGGATTGGCAGCCCAATATATTATCAAAGCCCCGATGATAGCTACCGTGTATCGGCATTTATTCAAGGCAACACAGTTGAGCAGCTAGACGCCTCTAGTGATGAGCTATTAATACCAATATGCAATGCTATTAACAAATTACATGGTGTCAGCATTGACCTGCCTTGTTTTAGTTATACTCAGCACATAACGCATTACTGGCAAGCACTCAATCAATTGACTACAGTCACCGCAGCTGAGATCGCAAAGCATACGCGTATGTTGAGCTACTGCCAGCAATATGAAACCGATTTTGGTCAACAACGCAGCCTATGCCACCATGATCTTCATGGCGGTAACATTCTGTTAGCGGACCAAGGCCTAGCCGGCCAAAATATCATTTTTCTCGACTGGGAATTCGCAGGCCTAGGCATTGCTAGCTTCGATTTTGCCGCCCTCGCCTGCGAGTTATCAATTGATATATCAAGCATTTCTAAGTACAGCGGTATCTCAGCACCAGAACTTGAAATAGCGGCTTCGGTCTATCGTTACATTTGTGAAGTGTATAATCGCGCCATTGTTTGCTAGCATCATTTAAACGACACGATTAGCGCCTAATCGACGCAACGGCTAATGCAATGACCCACTTCAATTCACAGGAATTTTCTCGCTATACACGGCATATACAGCTGGGCGATATTGGTGTTGAAGGCCAGCGCAAACTAAAATCTGCACGTGTACTTATCGTTGGCTGCGGCGGCCTCGGCGCGCCAGTCAGTCTATACCTTGCTGCTGCGGGTGTTGGCCAGCTAACCTTAGTCGATGGTGATCACGTTGAACTCAGTAATCTGCAACGGCAGGTAATCTTTACTGAAGCAGATATTGGCCTTGGCAAAGCCATTTGTGCCCAAACCAGACTGAAGGCACTGAATGGTCATATTGAAGTTAACGCTGTCTCAGAAAGACTGAGTGTCGATAATGCTGAACGGCTGATTCAGGCTGCCGACTTAGTGATTGACTGCACCGACAACTTTGCCACGCGTTATTTAATCAATGATGTCTGCAAAGTTCACGGCAAAACCTGGATCTATGCCAGCGTCTATCAATTCAGTGGCCAGTGCGCCCTATTCACGTCTGAGCAAACCTGCTTCCGCTGTCTATTTCCTAAGCCACCTAGCAATGCACCCGACTGTAATAGTAACGGTGTACTCGGCGTTTTACCCGGCTTACTTGGCACACTTCAAGCAACAGAGGCAATCAAATACTTAACCGGTATAGCCAGCGGGGTTGCTAACGCGCTATTACTTATTGAAGCCGACACCATGCAGATGCAGAAAATTCAATTACGCCCCGATGAAGATTGTCCCTGCTGCAATATAAACTTCTCCTTCAATCCAGCGCTAGCAGATTACCAACCGGCATGTCATACAGTTAGAAATGAACATGATAAGTACAGCCTAGCCGCTGAAGAATTTAATCAGCACCAACGCAGCAAGGAAGTTGTTCTGTTAGATGTTCGCGATAAAAACGAGCATGATGCATTTAACTTAGGCGGCTTACATGTGCCACTCAACGAATTAGAGCAACGATTAGATGAACTACCTAGTAATAAAAAAATAATTGTTTATTGTCAATCCGGTGTTCGCAGCACAGCGGCAGTACAGCTGCTTAGACAAGCTAATCTCGATGCAATGTCCGTTAACGGTGGTATTGCCGAGATTATTAGCCAATAATTTTATTATTTAATATTGTTAAAAAATTATCAGGAGTAATAACTATGACCAATAACAGCGACATTGTCACCGACTTTATACATTGCTGGGGCAGAAAAGATATTGACGGTATTATGGCTCACTTCAGCGAAGATGCAATTTATATTAACATCCCAATGGAACCAGCTAATGAAGGGGTTACTGCTATTCGCGCTTTCATCGAAGGCTTCATTGGCATGGCCAGCGACATTGAATTTATTGTTCATCATCAAATTGATAATGGTCAAGGTATTATCATGAACGAACGTACCGATCGATTTTTCATTAATGATGCATGGCTAGAACTGCAAGTCATGGGCATCTTTGAATTAGCTAATGGTAAGATCACCCATTGGCGTGATTACTTTGATATGGCCAAATTAAATGGCGGCTAATCAATGCTGATGACCGCCAACACCGTGGGCATGGCCATGATCGATCTCTTCGGCCGTCGCTTCGCGCACTGACTCGATGACGATCGAAAAACTGAGCGCCTGACCAGCCAATGGGTGATTGGTGTCAAGATCAACATTGAACTTGCCTACTTTAACCACTGTCGCGTCTTTCGCACCGTCTGCAGTGTTGACTTTAACCATTGCACCTACCGCCATTTTTTTTGGCTTAACGGCTAAATGTTTTATCGGCACGCGTTGTATACTGGCTTCCTGACGAGGACCATAAGCCTGCTCGGCGGTTAAATCAACGTCCAATTTATCACCCAATTCGCTACCTTCTAGCGCCTGCTCTAAAGCAAATAAAATATTTTGGTGGCCATGTAAATAAGCGATCGGTTCATCGGAGCTTGAGCGCTCCAACTCAACACCTTGGCTATCTTTTAAAATATAGCTAAACGTAGCGACGGAGTTAAAGGAAATTTTCATATACTTATCTCGGCTTATTCTCATTTAAAATAGATTAAACAGCTGTAACCCTCAAAAAATCGACTATCGATAACAATAACTAAAAGACCCTTATGCTCAAACAACTTGGAGTTAGTTAATGTTAAAACATATACTCTTGAGTAATCTCATAGTTGCCATTATAACCCTAAACTCATCCGTCATAGCAGAACAATTGCATGCTGATCAAGGTTTATCTGATGACACCACAAAAGCGTTAGATACTGCATGGGAAGCATTAATTGACGGCCTTTACCAAGCAAAAGATACGCTTGAGAAGCCGCAGCACTTCCCCCCTGAAGCCAGCGATAGGGTACTGGCAGAGGGTTATCGGTATTTATTAGCCCACCTTAACCGTACGATTGAATTTGAATTTCGTGCCGATCCTTTATTCCCCGAGTTTTTTCGCTCAATGGACATGCTTCGTAAGTGGACAGGCGAGAATCCGGACGCGATGTATTTAAAAGCACCGATCGATGGGCAGGGTTTTTACCGCGTCACCGGTCAAGCCGCGAACACCAAGGAATGGAAAACATCTAAACGGGGCATAAAGGGCCCGAAAGCACCCCGACATGTAACCTTTCAAACCGTCAGTGACGTGCCTGGCCATACAGGGGAAATGGCTGAAATGCAGCAATGCAAAAGTCAAACACTGGATTTTATCACCGGTCTTAATTTATTAACCGATAGAAAAGGTCGCTTTGAATTATTGATTGGTCCAGAACAACCCGCCAACTATAAAGGCAACTTTTTACTGTCACGTAAATTACTCGCCTGCCCAAGCAATGACACATCGGCTATCAAAGAAGCGAAGTGGTTGGCGGTCCGAGAAATATTTTCAGATTGGCAAAATGAAATACCTTTAGAACTAGACATTGTCCGACTCGATAGCGCCGGCCTTAGCAAACCGCCGATCACCGTAGAACAGTTAACCACTAAGCTTACTAATATTGCTAAAGAAGTGCCTAATCAAATTCGATTTTGGAATTTAATTATGGAATTTCCACTGGAGGTTGCCCGCGATGCCAATCAAGATGGTCAGCGTAACTTGCCGGTCAATGGCATTAATCAGCCAGCGCCACCATTTACCGCCGGCGGTGTCGCCGGTGCTAAACAAATTTATGCCTCGGGCGTATTTGATTTTGCTGATCATGAGGCTTTAGTGATTAAAATTACAGCAGCGATAGAACCGCATTATATCGGCTTTCAATTGAATAACTTATGGATGGAAGGTCCTGACCAGCAAAATTATGTCAGTAGCTTGTCAGGCCATCAATTACCGATTGCCAGCGACGGTTCACGTTATTATGTTATTGCGCACCGTGATCCAGGCATCGAAGGCTGGGTGTCTACCACCGGTATTCAACACGGTTTTTTTGCCATGCGGTTTTTATTTAGAAATGATCCCGACCCGAAACAATTACCCACGGCGAAAGCAACGCTAGTCCCATTAGCAGAACTGAAAAATGCATTGCCTGTCGATACCAAAATAATATCTTCGCAGCAGCGCCTAGAAGAGATCAGCATCCGCCAGCAGCATATCAAAAGACGATGGCGTGGACACTAGAGTGCGACGAAAATACTGACGAGATATAAAAGTAAGCCAGCAAAAATACCTGCCAACACATCATCAAGCATCACGCCTAAACCACCATGAACATGCTTATCAAGATAATTGATAGGCCATGGTTTCCAGATATCAAATAAACGAAACAAGCAGAAACCAAGGAATACCGATATAAACCCCGTGGGCGCGAACATCATCGTTAGCCAAAATCCAACAAATTCATCCCACACTATCGCACCGTGATCTTGTACGCCCAAGTCTTTACCTGTTTTATCGCATAAATAAATACCAATTAAAAAAGTCGCTGCTAAAAAAACACTTTGAAAGACTAGTGATTGCTGGGCCAACCAAAGCCAAATCGGTATTGAGGCGATTGTACCTGCCGTCCCGGGGGCTTTCGGGCTAAGACCGCTACCAAAACCCAAGGCTAAAAAATGCGCTGGGTGAGCGAATAAAAACTGCGGTGTAATTTTCATAAGCTTAACCATTTCAATAAAAGATTAAAAATGTCGGTAACCATCAACTTCAAAGCCAGACCAATCGCGCCCAAGCAACTTAACGCCACGGCCACTTTTCACTGCACCTATTTTCTGACAAGGCAGTTGATGCTTATCGGATAAAGCCACTATCGCCTCGGCCCTGCTGGGCGCCGCTGTAAATAACAATTCATAATCGTCACCGCCACTCAATGCCCATTGCTTTATTTTGTCAGGGTCAGTGTGAGAAAGTAGACCCGAATGTAACGGTAGCGTATCACCTATGATTGATAACTGAGACTGACTTTGCTCAGCGATATGCTGGGCATCCGCTAACAGGCCGTCTGAAATATCTATCGCTGCATTTGCTAATGCCAATAATTCAATACCAAAATCGAGTCTTGGCTGTGGTGCATAAAAGGATGCGATTAAGTTTTCTTTTGCTGTTTGGTTACAGGGCCATTCTTCACGGCTGAAGGTGTCGGTTAATAATGCCAATGCAGCGGCACCTTTGCCTAGCGAACCTGTCACCCAGATATCATCACCGTCTTGTGCCGCACTGCGCCGCAGGGTTGAACCGCCTTCATCATAGGTATTACCTAACAAAGTCAATGACACACTAAGGCATGGACTTTTTGTCGTATCGCCACCGACAAGAGCAATACCATAATACTCACACTGCTGGGCGAGGGACCGCGAAAAATCAGCCAACCATTGAGAATCGCTAGCGGGCAATGAAAGCGCCATCGTCATTGCAGTGGGTTTGACGCCCATTGCCGCAAAATCACTGACATTCACCCCTAATGCGCGACTTGCAATATGTTGCGGTAAAAAATTATTAGGGAAATGGACGCCCTCGATCAGGGTATCGGTTGCAACGACTAAAGGATTTTTTGAGGATGACAAAATTGCGGCGTCGTCTCCAACGCCCAATAACACATTCTCTGACGGCTGATGGCCATAATGAGAAAAAGAAAAATATTGCTTAATAATATCAAATTCAGATAAGTCAGCCATGATCAAAAAAAAATTATCAGCACCATGATGGGGTTACTCAGAAATGGTGAAATTAAAAAGGAGATGCCAGTTTAAATAGCCAACGCTATACTGTTGGTTTAAATCGCTTATTCGCTGTATGGTACGCCAAACACGCTGACAGTGGCAACAGCGAGAAAAACCACCCATGAAAGATGTTTTCCATGCGAGAACACAAAAGAAACCATAGCACTCACTAAAAAGACAACGGCTATTGTTAAAAGAATCTCAGCCTGAGGGTTCCCGTCGGTGGCGGTGAGCCAATAAAGTATTACAGCAAAACCCCACCATGCAATGCTTGTTAAATGCCAAGCAAACCGTAAAACTCGTTTAGTCAACCAATCACTGCCCAGTAGTTTAGGCAAGTTATTACGTTTAAAAAGCCGAATCAGAATATATTTCTCACCAAGGTAAGAATGCACAAGTCCAATAAAAATTAATGAAAAAGAACCTATAAGTAACATAAAAGTATTTGTATCGTTAGTTATACATAAACCTAAAAACCGCTATGAATAATTTTACTGAGCAGCCACTTCAACTTTTCGTAATTGCTTAGCAACTTGATCAAGTACCCCGTTAATGAACTTATGGCTTTCTTCAGGGCCGAATTTTTTCGCTAAATTAACCGCTTCATTAATAGCCACCTTATAAGGCACATCAATACGGTTTTTTAATTCATAAGTGGCTATTCTTAAAAGCGCATGAGTAACGGGATCACATTCATCCAACTGCCTAGCTTCTGTAAACGGTAAAAGTATTGAATCAAGCTCTTTTACCGAATATTGCACGCCTTTTAATAACTCCAAGAAGTAGTCTTGGTCCGTGCCTTTCATATTAAAATCAACATTGAATTGCGCAGAAATTTCGTTGGCCTGTGTGGCATTTAATTGCCACTGATACAAGCCCTGCATGGCAAAATGCCGCGCTTTATGGCGCTCACTGGCCAGCGCGCGACGTTTGATCTGTTCGGATGAAGGCTTAGCCATTACGTGAGCTTACTCAGCAAGTCGGCCATTTCTAAAGCTGCAAGCGTCGCTTCACGGCCTTTGTTTGCCTCGCCCTGTTCGGCACGCGCTAAAGCTTGATCAACCGTATTCACCGTTAAGACACCAAAACCAATTGGCAGATCATACTCTAAGCTAACGTCAGCAATCCCACGAGCACATTCACCCGCAACAAAATCAAAATGCGGCGTGTCGCCTTTTATCACTGCTCCCAGTGTCACTGCCGCTTTATATTGCGCTAACTGAGCGACTCTTTTAGCTGCCAAGGGAATTTCATAAGCGCCAGGCACATAAAAAATATCAATTTGCTGTTCAGTAATACCTACAGCATCTAAAGTTTCTAATGCACCTGCCAGCAAGTTATCAGCTATAAAGGCATGCCAACGACCAATAATGATCGCTACTCGATATGACTGCGCTTCAAAATCACCACTGACACAATTTAAACGATCAATTTTTTCCTGCAGCTCTGGACTGCGCTGATAGCTTTTTGATCGCGGATCTTCAGCTTCTGTTTTCATAATTGATTCTTTTCACTCTGACAATAAGCGTTATCAAGCATCACAGGCAACGTACTCTACCACTTCAAGATCAAAACCAGAAATACCATTATAGTGCTTATCAGGCCCCATTAATCGCATTTTTTGCACCCCCAGTTGGCGCAATATTTGCGAACCAACGCCAACCGTTAATGAATCGGTGCCCTTGGTGACTAACACGGCAGGCTTAGAACGTCGGCCTAAAGCAATTTGTGCATCCTCCAGCCAGCCTTTTGCATCATTGCTGCCGGCTAGGAGCACTAGCACGCCACAGCCCTGTTCAGCAATATGCGCTAAACAGCGTTGAATATTCCAATCGGGCGTTGCTTTGAGTTGGGCGCCAAACATATCTCTTACTGCTGAACCGGTATGCACTCGAACCAAAGTGGGCTCTTCACTGACTGGCTGACCTTTCACCAACGCCATATGTGTTGCCCCATCCGTGCTATCTTTAAAAACATGCAAATCAAATTTACCGTGATCGGTATTAATTTCACCTTGCTCAATCAAATCAATGGTTTTTTCATGCAGCAGACGATAA
>PBSZ01000095.1 GCA_002726445.1 Cellvibrionales bacterium
CTAGTCATTGGCACTGAACGATTAAATCCGGGTATCACCTTTGTGTTTGAGGGGGCGATAAAAGACCACGTCATTCCTACTGCACATCACTTAGCAGAAGAGCAGACACACGTTCATATTGAAGCGAGAGCGAATTGGAGCGCCGATAAGGCACCGAAGGGTGCCCCAGATGAAGGCTTTGTTGCTTACCTCACTATCTCGGCAACTGTGACCAATGAAGTGACGGGGCTCAGTACCTTTATTGACTTACTGCCGCACATCAATTTAATCGATAATTACCACTATGCACGCAACATTACCCTGCCGGGCAAGCCCGACGAGACGTATACGGTTGAATTCAGTGTTTCACCGCCCAGCCTAGAAGCGCTAGCGCTGCACCGTGATTGGGTACAAAGTCATGGGAAGGCACTGGCTGAGCCGGTTCGCTACCGCTATGAGAAAGTGGATTTTTTAGCCATCACCCAAGCCAGCCGATAGGGCTAGTCAGTAATGGCGCCGGTGGAAGCCGAGCTCACCAAGGCTGCGTATTTTGCTAATACACCGCGTTTATATTTTGGCTTAGGCGCTTTCCATTGCGCTTTACGGCGGGCAAATTCCGCTTTGCTGATAGCAAACGTGAGGGCTCTGGTTTTTGCATCAATAGTGATACGGTCACCGTTTTTAACCAAGCCAATAGGGCCGCCTACGGCTGCTTCCGGCGTAATATGACCCACCACAAAACCGTGGGTGCCGCCAGAGAAACGACCATCGGTAATTAATGCCACATCGTCACCCAAGCCCTGCCCCATAATTGCACCCGTGTGCGACAGCATTTCTTGCATGCCCGGCCCGCCTTTAGGCCCTTCATTGCGTATCACGACCACGTCGCCTTTTTTGATCTTACGGTCCATAATCGCTTTGAGCGCAGCGTCAGACGAATTATACACTCGCGCCCTGCCCTCAAAGCGCAAACCTTCATGACCCGATATTTTTGCTACGCCACCCTCGGGAGCTAAATTACCTTTAAGAATGACCAAGTGACTGTCAGCTTTAATCGGATTATCTAAAGCGCGAATAATATCTTGCGTGTTCGGGTAGGGTTTCACCTTGGCTAAATTTTGGCGCAATGTTTTACCCGTGACCGTCAAACAGTCACCGTGCAATAAACCCGCATCAAGTAAGACTTTCATCAACGGCTGAATGCCGCCAATCTCGATCAAATCTGCCATGCTATAACGACCGCTGGGCTTTAAGTCAGCCAGCATCGGTACGCGCTTACCGATCCGAGTAAAATCATCCAGGCTAAGCTTAACGCCAATACAATGGGCCATGGCTAACAGATGCAAGACTAAATTGGTCGAACCCCCTAAGGCAATCGCCACCGTCATGGCATTTTCAAACGCCTTTTTAGTCATGATCATTTTCGGCGTAATGCCTTTTTTGACTAACTTCATCACCGCATTACCCGCGGCCTCGCAATCTTTTAATTTTTGACCTGAGACTGCCGCTTGCGCCGAGCTATTGGATAAGCTCATACCCATCGCTTCAATCGCCGAAGCCATGGTATTAGCGGTATACATGCCGCCGCAGGAACCCGGGCCAGGTATGGCTTTACTCTCTATAGACTTTAATTCTTTCAATGGGATTTTATTATTGGCCTCGGCGCCAATGGCCTCAAAAACAGACACCACATCTAACTGCTTCCCGTTATGTTCACCCGGTAAGATAGTCCCACCATAAACAAATACCGCCGGACGGTTTAAACGCGCAATTGCCATCAGGCAACCGGGCATATTTTTGTCGCAACCACCCACAGCAACAATGCCATCATAGCCCTGACAAGCCATCACGGTTTCGATTGAGTCAGCAATCACCTCGCGCGACACTAACGAGTACTTCATGTTCTCGGTGCCCATAGAGATACCATCAGAGATAGTAATGGTATTAAAAATAACGCCCTTACCGCCAGCAGTGTCCACGCCTTTACACGCCTCATCAGCTAAGGTGTTGATATGCATATTGCAAGGGGTAACCATACTCCACGTCGATGCCACGCCAATCACCGGCTTTTTAAAATCGGCATCGGTGAATCCCACCGGCCGCAACATCGCGCGACTGGCCGCACGATCTTTGCCGTCAACAATAACCGATGAGTAGGCGCGAGGATTCACTTTAGAGCTTGTTTTCTTAGGCATGAGTCGTCCAGAAGATTAGTTATCAATGTGATTCGATAGCGCAGTATACCTGTATCAATGCCACTGACAAATATCTACTATCAATTATTCAGCAATTGCACAATAATTTTATACGGAAAATATCGCTTTATCGGTAACTGAAAATGATTCGCAAAAAAATTCTTGATGGCAATTAACGCAAATGGCATTAATCGATGAAGAGAAAAATTAGCCGTCATAAAAAAACCGCTAAAAAGCGGTTCTTTTATGACGGGAATCAGTGATCAAACTTTCTTGCACGTAGCTAGATCAGCCCCATTTGAAATTAACTTGTTTCGCCGATCGCCCTCATTGGTCACATAAGCCTTCCAGCTTTTAGCACCTTTTTCTGTTTTTTTAAATTTGGCCGCTTTAGAAAATGACTTGCTGGCGTCTTTATAGCAATGTAGCGCTTGCTCAGCAGTGCCGCGACTCATCCATGCAAGATCTTCGCGTTTTAAATCACCTTTTTTAATAGCATTGCGAGCAGCAACGAGTGCTTTTTCATTCTCATTTAAATTCAAGTAAACGCCTGCCAAGCGAGACCAAGCATTACCGTCTTCTGATTTTTTAGCTGCCTCTTCTAACACAGGCGAAGCCTTGCGATACTCTTGCGCACGCTGATAAGAAGAGCCCAACAAAGACAGATTCTTTTCATTGCGCTCTACAAGGCCTTCGGTCATTGCCTTATCTAAAACCTGCGCTGCACGGTAAGGAATATCGACCGCTAAATATTGATAGGCTAAGGCAATAAATTGCTTTTCTTTATCCAAGCCATTTTGTAAATAGGTGATTTCCAACGCTAGCCGTTCTTTTTCACTTTTCTCGAGTGCACCGTACATAGCGGACAGCTGCTTCCAATATTTAATCTTTGGGTAATTACTCAATAAACGATTGCTGACAAGGATTGTCGATTGGTAATCATCTTTTTCATAGAACAATGCCCATTGAAAGTTCAGCCAACCCTCTTTAGGAATCTGGCCATTAGCAATGGATTCTTCAACCACTTCGTTAAGTAAACTTAAGGCATCAGCTTTGCGATCTAACTGATAGTAGCCGCGAGCCAGTAACACACGACCACCGGGATCGACGATAACCGCCTCATCTTGCCAAATCTCAAGTTGCTCTACTGCTGCCTGATACTTTTCGGTGACAAATAATAATTGTGCGGCTGTAAATCGAGTATCAACCCGTTGTTGCTCGTCAGCTTCAGGCTCGTTCACTAATGCCAAATAAGCCTCGATGGCTAATTCAATTTTATCTTGGGCGTAATAGACATAACCTAAATAGCGATTAAGCTGAGAGTATTCAAATCCGGGGCGACATCCGCGCTTAAAAGCAGATTTTAACTCTGCTTCCGCTGACGCCCAATCTGGCTCACCCTCTTCGGGCTGGGTGATTTCTTGAACTTTAGTCAGTCTTTTTGCGCAGGTTGTGCCGACTGATTTTCTTCTCTGGGAGACAGCATTTTTGTATTTTAATTTAGCCTCTTTTTCGGCCTTAGTTAATTTTTTCTTTTTCTTTTTCTCCTCCTCGGCATAGGCAGAGGCAATAAAACCCGCTGAATCACCGGCAAGCCAAGAGACTGATTGCAATAACAGTGTCGCCATAAACGCGACGGCACACAATCGGCTGACACTAGCGAGATTTAATTGCTTCAAGAACATAACACGCTTACCTTCAATTAATGCCTTACTGAAATCGAGATCAAAAAATTAATCAACAAAACCTGCAAAACTAAACTTATATAAAACGCCAGGCACTTCAACCGCGATACCATTAATGACCCGCGGATTGTATTTCAATTTATCAGCCGCTTTTAAGGCTGACTTACCAAAACCGTAATTTTCTGGCCACTCTTCTACTAATTTCACATCGCGAACACCGCCCGCCTCAGTAACCGTCACTTCAACCACGGCATAACCGGTTTTACCACTTTTCTCCGCACGCGAGGGATAGCGAGGCTTGGGCACATAAATAGGAATGAAATCGGTATCACGGCTAAAACCGCCTTGTAAGCCAATATCAGGGTTAAATTTACCGGCGCCGGTTGAAACATTAAGCGCATTATCGGGGGTATCGATTTCAATATCCTGCGCCTCTAATTCGGGGGGTGGCGCTTCAACATCTTCTGGCTTGTCGGGTAGCTCTTCATCAATTTTCGCCTCGATTTCAGTATCGGGCATATTGAAGTCGGCAATTTTAACACCGCCATCTCGGTCTAATTCTGGATCACCCATGTCGATTAATGCACTCATTAATACGAACAGTGCAAATGCAATCACTAAACCTAGCAGCATACTGCCGCCTAAACGAATCGGTTGCATGATTCTTACTACCTCTTTGGATCAGTGGCTAAATGAATGTCAGCAACGCCGGCGTCTTTTGCCGCGTCCCAAACCAAGGCATAAGCAGCCGCGTTTGATGCACCATCTGCTTGAATAACCACAGCGCCTAATGGATTGTCCGCATGCATGCGCTCGATCACGTTTTTAACCGCTCGATCATCAACTTTTTTACGATCAATCCAAATCGCATTTTTTGCATCAATGGCTATCAACACATTTTGATTTTTAACTTGATCACGAATTTGTGTTTCAGGACGGGCAACTTGCACCCCCGGCTCCTTGATAAATACCGCGGTGACAATGAAAAAGATCAACATGATAAACACCACATCAAGCATCGGGGTTAAATCGATTTCACCACCGTCTTGGTTAGCTTGTGATGCTGCACCTCTTCTAGCCATAGGGTTTTGACCTTTTAATAACAACGTGTTTTTTTAAGATAAATTTTAGCAGTGGCTACTGTTACTGAAAATGACTGCCGCCTATAAAAACTAATGATCAGATGTCATTTTGTCTTCGAGCATAGCACTTTCGCGCTCGACAATTCGCATTAAGTAAGCCTGAGCAAAAACACCGGATAACGCCGCCACCATGCCTGCCATAGTCGGCACTGTCGCTCGTGATACACCGCCAGCCATCGATTTAGGATCGCCACCACCGGTAACCGCCATCACATGAAACACTTCAATCATACCGGTTACCGTGCCGAGCAAGCCCAACATCGGTGCTAAGGCAATCAAGGTTTTGATAATCGCCATATTCTGATTGATTTTCATCACCGACTCAGAAATAAGCGATTCACGGATTCTGCGCGCATTCCAAGAGCGACGCTCAGAACGACTTTCCCATTCTTCAATCACTAAGGCAAGTTCTGCACCCAGGTCATTTGAAAAATAAAATATTCGCTCAAAAATCAATGTCCACATTAAAAATAGTAGGCCGCCAATCAACAGTAGAACCGGTCCACCCATCTCGAGGAAACCGGCAACTACGCCTAAGGACTCTGAAATAAACTGCATAATCAGTCTTTCCTATATTCCTTAGTTAGCTTACTTAGCTTCAGCATTGCGGGCGATAATACCGGCCGCCTGCTCTTCTAATACATGGATAACACGTTTTGCTCGACCATTGACTACGGTATGCGCGAGTAATGTCGGGATCGCAACAATCAGACCCAATACCGTGGTGATTAATGCGCTAGAGATACCGCTTGCCATGGTCTTAGGATCACCTGCACCAAAGATCGTAATCGCTTGGAAGGTAATAATCATACCGGTAACCGTACCCAATAAGCCCAGTAGTGGCGCCACTGCGGCAATAATCTTTAACAGTGTGAGTGAATTCTCAAGCGCGGGAATTTCTTTTAACACCGCTTCATTAAGCTTAAGCTCGAGGGTCTCGGTGTCAGTAGACGCATTATCATCGGCTACAGCTAACACTCGGCCAAGTGGATTCTCAGTGCTAGGCGTGGATGATTTAAGTTGCGCATTCACTTTGCGACCAACCTGAGTCAAAACCACGAAGCGCCAAGCAGCAAGTAACATCGCGAAAATACCGACAGTAGTAATGACATAACCAACCTGCTTGCCTTGGTGCCATCTTTCAACCAAGGTCGGCGTATCAATAAATGCCGCTAATAAGCTGCCGCCAGTAGGGCCGGTTGGGTCAATGCCAAAACGGCCGTAACCTTCGCTTGAATTAGCCAAATCGCTTGCCCAACCAACGAAAGCACTAGAAGGCTGACGAGGTAAGATAGAGAGCGAATCATCTGAATACTTGAGATACTGACCATCGTTGGTCACGATGTTAAACGAGCCTACACGAGTCACTTCAGCTTCAATATCATCGCCAGCAGGCGTTGCAACCGTTGCTGTATATTGGACAATGCGACCAGATTCAATCATCTCACGCTGCATTTCAAACCAAACGCGCTCAATTTCTTCAATCGTCGGTAAGGCGTCGCCTTTTAACTTTTCAATTAGACCCGTCAGAAATTCACCGCGATTAGGGTATTCACTACTCACCAACGATAAATTAAAGTTCTCACGCATATCACCGGCCGTTGAATTGATATGACCGAATAACTCGTTCAAGGAGCCCTTTGCTTCATTTAAAGCGGCGCGCTTAATGGTGATCTTTTCTTTGTTTTCATCAAAGGTTTTTTCAAGTCGGGTCGAACGTTTTTCTTCTTCGGTGCGGGTCTTCTTGGCATTCGATAAGGCTTTTGCTTGGCTGGTCTTCTCGGCTAGAAAACGCGCTTCACGAGCTTTATTTTCTTTTGCCTCATTGACCTGACCTTGTTTCACAAATTCAAGCAACTCATCCAATGACTTGGCACTCTCTTGAGCGAGGCTTGAAGAGGCGTTAAATGATAATGCGACAACAGCAGCTATCGGCAATAGTCTCAATTGTTGGATTAAAGTTTTCATTGAGCAGCCTCCGGCGCTGAAATGGGCAATTGCAGAATATCTTTTACTGCTTGGTTACGGGCAATACGAATGCCTGTGTTAATGTAGCCGGCCCAATCCGATGCACCTAAGGCCTCCCATGAGCGATTCTGGTTATCCCAGCGACCCACTTCCTTTCCGTCTTCTGTTTTATACAGCAGAGCAATCCTTCCAACGCGGAAAATATCGACCTTACGTTCGCTGCCATCACCGTTAAAGTCAATCGCCGCATCGTAGGCCTCAATTTTACGACCATACTCATTTTCAATCTTATACGCCTCTAACACCTGACGAAAATTTTCAGCAACTGTTTGATTCGACTTGTCGAGGTTACTACGCAAACTGTCTACGCGGTTTTGTCGCTCTTCAGCCAGAAAAGGCACATCTAAACCGATGAAGCTTTCCAAGCCATCCAACATTTTGATCAGCAACGGTGTAATCTGGCGCTGAATCACCGTCACCTGCGACATGGCCTCGTCAATTTCAGCAATGCGATCAAGCTGGTTTTGAATACGAGCTTCAAGTTGCGCGTTATAAACCCGCAAACCCTCAATTTCTTTATTCACCTGCTTATAATTTTGCAGTAAAGCATCGGTCTGATCAGCAATGCCATCGATTTTGACTTGAGACTTTTGTGCTGCTGCCGCTTTGCTTTGACCCACCTTGAACACCGAGTCAAGTTGATCGGCACTGGCAGGCGCAACTAAGAAACATACTGAGGAACCTAAAAGCATTCCAATTTTTGCAACGCTTAAAGAGGCGCGAGTGATTGAATAAAGAGTATTAATAGCCATGGGATTCGAATTCCGAATGTGTGAACAAATTTATTAAAAGTAACTGTGTCTTTTATTGTGCAAAATCTAATGATTAAAAACGCATATCAAATATTATTATGCAATCTGAACTATTTGATTGATAACCTATTTTAGTCAAATATTCATTACAAGACCAAAACCGTACAAGGCGGGCATTTTAATAATATATACCTAGGTCGTGCAATCTTATTCAAGCGAATAAGGGTTAAAACTTTAACATTATTGAGCTAGATTCACTTTTTTTATAGATTCTAGCCAGTATGCCCAATAATGAGCCATCCAATTGGTAGTTTAAAAAACAACCACTGAGCCATGCTTTTCACCAATAATGGCGGTAACTCGCCTGTTTGGTGAATTTATAAGCTTCTATTTACAAGCTTCTAAGAGCCAAATCCTAATGCTTCAACGGCTAAAGCCTGGCATTAAACCGCAATCGGTGCGGCAATATGCGGGTGGTGCTGATAGGCCTCTAAAGCAAAATCCTCGTAACGAAAAGCAAATAAATCATTCACCTGCGGATTTATCGCCATGGTAGCTAAACCCATAGGACTTCGCTGCAACTGAAGGTCAACTTGCTCGAGGTGATTGGCATAAAGATGGGCATCACCGAACGTGTGGACAAAATCGCCCGCCTCTAAGCCCAGCACCTGAGCCAACATCATCGTCAGCAAGGCATAGGAGGCGATATTAAATGGTACCCCTAAGAAAATATCGGCGCTGCGCTGATAAAGCTGGCAAGAAAGCTTGCCCTGCGCCACGTAAAATTGAAACATGGTGTGGCAGGGGGGCAAGGCCATCTCTTCAATACAATCGACATTCCAAGCCGAGACAATGTGCCGACGGGAGTCGGGATCTGCTTTCAATCGGTCAATCAACTGCTGAATTTGATCGATATGTTGGCCACTGGCGGTAGGCCAAGAGCGCCACTGATACCCATAAACCGGACCTAAATCGCCCTTTTCATCGGCCCACTCATCCCAAATAGATACCCCGTGTTCTTTTAAGTAAGCAATATTGCTATCCCCGGCTAAAAACCACAGTAATTCATGAATAATGGATTTTAAATGCAGCTTTTTTGTCGTCACGGCCGGGAAACCCTGAGATAAATCAAATCGCATTTGGTGACCAAAAACACTGTAGGTGCCGACCCCCGTTCGATCTTGCTTATAAACACCCTTTTCACGCACGTGGCGCATTAAATCGAGATACTGCTGCATAATTGACCTTATCGTTCCTATCTATTCTTTTGACTGCTCTGAGAAGCTTTGGTTTTCTTGCTTCGCTTGCTGCCCTTGGTTTTATTTTTAGCCGATGCCTTCGCTCCAGCCTGTTGCTTAGGTCGTGTCTCCACAGTGGGGTAAACCCCGCCTTGTCGACGAAACTGGGTATAGCTAAATATTAACATAGCTACGCCAATGATGATCATCGGTAAAGATAAAAGCTGGCCTCTTGTCATCCAATCCAACAACAGGCTGGCATCCGGTTCGCGAACAAACTCAACCGCAAAGCGAGCCGCGCCATATGCCAGCAAAAATACACCACTCACCGCCCATAATGGTCGGCGGCGGCGACTAAAACCATAGACGATAGCGAACACCACCAAACCTTCTAGCAAACACTGATACAGCTGCGAGGGATGACGCGCAAGGCCTTCAGGGTCAGAGGGAAAAACCATCGCCCAAGGCACATCCGTCGCACGACCGTAGAGCTCACCATTAATGAAATTAGCCAGTCGACCTAGGCCTAAGCCTATCGGTGCAATCGGCGCGACAAAGTCGCAAATTGCGCCGAGCGGTTGACCCAGTTTTCGCCCATAGAGGAACAAGGCAAAAATAACTCCGAGCAAACCCCCATGAAAGGCCATGCCGCCTTCCCAGATACGAAATAACCATAAGGGATCAGTAAGAAAATGATCAAATCCGTAAAAAAACACATAACCTATTCTGCCGCCTAATACTGCACCGACCGCCCCGTAGAACACTAAATCTTCTACTTGATCGGCATGCAGCGGAGACCAAACTTGTTTACTACGATGACGACCCAAGAAGTAAGCGGCGATAAAACCCAATAAATACATCATGCCATACCAGCGCAAGCTAATAGGGCCAATCGTGACAATGATGGGGTCAATAGAGGGGTAAGGCAGCATACAAGATCTCAAACAAATGAATAGTAGATACTAGCGACTGAGTAGCAATTGAATCGCAATAGCTAACAGCAAAATCGCAAATAATCGTTTTAAGCGACGCTCGGAAAGGCGGCTCGACAGTGCCGCTCCCAGTTTCGCAAACGGCATACTCATCACGGCGATACCGAGAAAAGCAGGCCAGTAAATATAACCGCTGGCGTATGCAGGCAGCGCATCAATTGCACCCCCATGCCAGCCATAGGTTAAGGCACCAAAAAAAGCGATCGGCATGCCGCATGCACTCGAGGTCGCAACCGCTGCATGCATAGACTCTCGACAGGCAGCCAGTGTCGGCACGGTTAAGGTCCCACCGCCAATCCCAAAGAACGCGCTTAAGCCACCAATGATCGTGCCGAATAAGCCTAGGACTGCAGGTGATGGCAAGCCAAAGGCCGCTTTTGGCTGCATGCCAGTGAACAACTGTACCGCTGCCAGTAATAAGAACAAGCCTACGAATAGCTGTAAATTCTCACCGCTCAATCCGGCAGCAACGGTTGACCCCAGCACCACGCCGATGATCAACCCTGGGGTCATCGCCCTGACCACCGACCAATTCACATTAC
>PBSZ01000096.1 GCA_002726445.1 Cellvibrionales bacterium
ATGATATTTGCTGCTGGTATCTTTCGTAAACGTTGGTAGCTGCTCGCAATGCGTTCACTTTTAAGATTACCCTTTAAATAAATGACCGCTAGCTCATGGGCCTGCAAATTCGCTTTAGGTAACTCAATAAAGGGGGCAACGCTTGCATGCAATGGCGAATGAAAGAGTAAACTAAAGGCCAATGCCCTCAGCCAATATTTCTGTCGCTTAAAATAGCCCAAGATACAGATAGCGGTTAGATCAAGCATTTACATTGCATCACGAATCGACGCAATCACCGATTCAGTCGTTGGCCGTAGCTTGCGCCACTGATAAAAAGACTCTGCCGCTTGCTCAACCAGCATGCCGAGACCATCAGCCGTTGCTTGTGCGCCGTATTCATTTGCTTGCTGCAAAAACGCCGTCGCGCCCTGGCTATACATCATGTCGTAGCAGTACGCTTGATGATAAATTAATGAATTAACCGCCGGTAATTGCCCCGCTAAACTGGCACTGGTGCCATTAATAATAAGCGTATACTGGCCGTCGAGCGCTGCATAGTCGAGACAGCTCAGGGAAACGGTATCGGCCAGCGGTTGAAACTGCTCAACCAATGTCTGGGCTTTTTTTAAGGTGCGGTTAGCAATCGTTATCGATTGTGGTTTAGCCGCCAGTAGGGGGGCTAAAATACCTTGTACAGCGCCACCGGCACCAAGAATTAAAATATTTTGTTGCGCTAATGGCCACTGAAGATTATCGCGGATATCCCTCAACAAGCCGCAGCCGTCGGTATTGTCGCCAATAATGATGTCATCTTTTTTTATTAAGGTATTCACCGCACCCGCCGTTGTTGCTCGCTCGGTTAATTGCGCGGCAAAATGATAGGCGTCGAGTTTAAACGGCACGGTAATATTGAGCCCCGATCCGCCTTGATCAAAAAATTTCTGCGCAGCCATTTCAAATCCATCAACTGCCACTAACTGTTTTTGATAGCGCATGGTCTGCTGGGTTTGCTCGGCAAATTGATGATGAATGTCAGGCGACTTACTGTGCTCAACAGGATTGCCAAACACCGCATAACTTGCCATTGATTTTGTCATTGTTAGGCGTCGCTCCGATCATTGTGATTGAGCCAGTCTTTGGGTTGCAGCACGGCCAGTAACTGTTTCTGCTGTAAATCAAACGTATCGCCATCGATAGCATAATGCCAACTAACCTCTGGCGGCATAGACATTAGAATTGATTCGGTACGCCCACCTGACTGCAAACCAAAAAGTGTGCCTCGGTCATAGACTAAATTGAATTCCACATAGCGGCCACGACGGTAGCGCTGAAATTGTTTCTGCGCTTCATTAAAGCCGTCCTCTTTTCGACGACGAACAATATCACTGTAGGCATTAATAAACTGGCTGCCGACTTGTGTAATAAATTCAAAGCATTGATCAAAACCCCAATCATTCAAGTCATCAAAAAACAAACCGCCAATGCCTCGATGTTCATCACGATGCGGCAAATAAAAGTATTCATCACAATTTTTTTTAAACGCTGAATAGACGCCCTCGCCATAGGGTCGGCAAGCTTGCTCAGCGGCGCGATGCCAGCTCACGCAATCGGCCTCTACGGGGTAATAGGGGGTTAAATCGAAGCCGCCGCCAAACCACCATATCGCTGGTTGGCCGGGTTTCTCTGCGACAAAAAAGCGTAAATTAGCATGTGAAGTTGGAATAAATGGATTATCGGGATGCATCACCACAGAAACACCCATAGCCTCAAAACGACAACCCGCTAATTCAGGCCGCGTTGCTGTAGCAGAAGGCGGTAACTGATCACCAAACACATGCGAAAAATTAACCCCGCCTTTTTCAAACACGGCGCCATTGCTGATCACACGTGTTCGACCACCACCGCCCTCGCTTCGCTGCCAACTGTCTTCGACGAACTGAGCGGCCGTGTCTAAAGCTTCACACTCAGCACAAATGCGGTCTTGCAAGTCGAGCAAGAAACTTTCTACAGCTTGCTTATTTATATGGCTCACAATTTGCCTCGTTGCTTAACTCGCTTATTTAGCGCCTTTGGTTAACTCAGAAAGCAGTTTACCGTAAAACCTCGTTAGTCACTAAATGTCTTAATTCTGACGTTTGTTGTTGGCCGCCAAGATCTCCCTCGACATACACTCGAACACGATTGGAAAAATAACGCTCAGCCTGATGCTGATTAGTCGCGGCGGCTTTACCCTGCGGATTGGCCGAGGTTGAGACTATCATGCCACCAAAAGCTTGGCATAATTCGGCGACAATGGGGTGGCTTGAAACGCGAATAGCAACGGTATCAAATTGACCGGTTATCCAAACGGGGATGCTGTCATTGCTGGGCACCAGCCATGTTGTGGCGCGCTGAATAACGGCTGTTGGCTGACAGTTCGTCTGTAAGCGATTGAATAGCTCACTGGGTAGATGACGGGTAATCCGTTCACATTGATCAAGATCAGCAGCGACTAAAATTAACCCTTTATCGACCGAGCGGCCTTTTAACGATAATAATTTATCAACCGCCAAGCGATTAAACGGGTCACAGCCTAGACCCCAAACGGCTTCGGTAGGATAAGCGATAAGATCACCACAGTTGAGCGCTTGAATCGCTTGATCGCGAAGCTGCAGATCAAGGCTGCTCATGGCTGTCTACTGAGCCAGCTTAGCCTGTAATGCCGCATCTTTCGCTTCAACGGCTTTAGCATTTTCAGCTCGCTCTGCTTTCACTCGCTCGCCGAGTTCGGCATCGGCAGTCGCTAAGATCTGAGCCGCTAAGTAGGCGGCGTTCTTTGCGCCGGCTTTACCAATCGCTACCGTGGCCACTGGAATGCCGCCAGGCATTTGAACCGTAGCCAGCAATGAGTCTAGCCCTTCAAGCGAGGCATTGATCGGCACACCAATAACGGGCTTGGTGGTATTCGCAGCAACAGCGCCCGCTAAGTGAGCAGCCATTCCGGCACCGGCAATAAATACCGCACAGCCGCGCTGCTCGGCAGTAGTGACATACTCATGAGTGGCTTGTGGGGTTCGATGGGCTGAAGTCACCTTCACTTCGGTACGAATATCAAATTTTGCTAAGGTATCAATAGCGGGCTGCATCTGCGGTAAATCACTGTCAGAACCCATTAAAATAGCAACAAAACGATCACTCATGGTGTTTTCTCTCTTTTGTTTTAAGAAACAATAGCTTATATGAGAAGCCCCGGCCGGAGATTCAGTTTTCATTATCAGGCGCGCAAAATACCGAAGTTTGCCTTTGCTTTCAAGTCTCAAGGCAGGAATAAGTGACGATTATACCCTGTTTAATGACCTATTGCTGACATCTGTCAATGGGCGAGACCTTATTCTGGCACGCTGATCTGCATGCGGGGTAAATCCTCTTCAGGCATGCCGCCGAGAGAGACCGCGCAACGTGAAAAACAATTACAGAGCATAATCGCCAACGACAGATGAACAATCTCCGCCGCTGAAAATTCCTCGGTTAAACGCTGCTTAAATTCCGTCGTCATTGCAGTCGGTTGTTGAAGGTAATGGTCGGTATAAGCCAGTATTAACTTTTCGCGCGGGCTTAACTCGCTCTGGTCAAAATCATCGGTAATCTGTTCGACCTTAGCCTCATCGAGACCGGCTTCAATCGCAATATCGTAGCGCACCGCTTTACAAAAAACACAGTTAACCTGACGGGCATTCCGCAAGCGCGCCAACTCAATATCAGCCGCCGTTAAAGGCCCGTTATGCCAAATAGCATGGTTAAAACGAAGATAGGGCTCTACTGTTTCAGTGACTAAGCCTAATGCGGAGTCCCTGACTATATGACCAGTTTTAGCGAAGTGATTACTTACTCTTGGCTGTTTGCTCATGGCTTAAAGGTCCCATAACTGACTGACACGCGTCATGCCATAAAAGAGCCCTAGTGCCTCAATTAGCGCGACTAAGCCCGCGTCGCCCAGCTCAGATTTAACCGCCTCTGCCTGCGCATCCGTTATTGCCTGCGGGTCCATGCAATAGACTTCTGCAAAGGCTAAACAGGCTTTTTCGGTCTGCGTATAAACGGCGCTTTTGCTCCATTGTGACAATGATTGGCGCTGCTCAACGCTCAACTCAAACTGCGCATGTTGCCATTGATAATCGCTCTGATGTAATTGCGCGACACGCAAACGGCAGAGTTCCAGTACACTCGGCGGTATTGAGCTTAATTGCCAAAAACTATCATAAAATTCTTTAAAGGCCGGTGCCAATGTTGGCGCCCTATCGATAATATCTTGCTGGGTATTTGCCTCAGTAAACCAGGTCATTGCGCTATCCTCAGTTGCAACATCTACTCAGTCGCTTCAGTTGCTTGCAGTGATCGTTTCAATTATGCCAAAGCCAAGCGCCAATATATTATCCTTTTGGTCATCTGGCTGAGCGGATAACCGAGTAACGCTTCCATAGCTTACTGGTAGTTACGAGTATAAAGACCGGCAACCACCTGAATTAAGCCTTCAAGCTCTAAATCGACTAAGGCAGCAGTTAACCCCTCAACCGGTTGGCTCAACCGCGATTCAATGACCTCAAACGGACTGGGGTCGTAGCCAATCGCTGCTAATACGGTTTGTAATGTTGGATTAATCGCGAGAGCCTCTTTAATTGGTCGATCTACACCCTCTCCGCTCGGCACACAGCTGCCGACAAGCGGTAAGCCATAAGCCGTCAATCGTTGATTAATGACCGCCAGAATATCCGTCTCGGACTCCACCAGTACTGCCCCATCTTTGATGAGTTGATGGCAGCCTCGGCTAAGTGGGTTTTGCACCGAACCGGGCATCGCAAAGACTTCTCGATTTTGTTCTGCAGCGTAGTGAGCGGTAATCAAAGAGCCGCTAGGCAGTCCAGCTTGCACAACCAATACACCAAAGCCAAGTGCAGACACTAAGCGATTTCGTCGTGGAAAGTAACTCGGCAAAGCGGGCGTGCCGACCGGCATTTCAGTGATCACACAACCATGCTGAATAATCTGCTGAGCCAGCGCAGAATGACTGGGTGGATACACAATGTCCAAGCCCGTCGCCCATACCGCTACCGTTTGACCGCCCACCGCTAAAGCCCCGCGATGGGCTGCAGCATCAATTCCAACAGCCATGCCGCTGACAATGGTTAGCCCCGCGGCTGCCAGCTGTGAAGCCAGTCGCTCGGTTAAGAGCCCGTATCCTCCGCTGGGTTTGCGAGTGCCAACTATCGATATAGCGCTTTTATTTAAAAAGCTAGAATCACCCGCACAGTAAATTAATGGCGGACAATCGCCGAGCTCCAAAAACCCTTTAGGAAAGTTTTCATCGGTCTTTAAAATGACGCTGTGACCCTGAGCAGCTAGCCATGCCAAGGCATTCTCAGCATCAATCCACAGTCGACTTTGACGGGGGTGGCTTAAAAAGCCGGACAATTGTTGCTTGGCCTTCGTTCGTAAACCGACCACCGTATTAAGATTGGGTGGCTGTTGCAGCAGCTGAGTCACTGTGCCCGCTTTAGCCAATAGCGCCGCAATGCCGATCGGGCCTAACTGCTCAATTTGCTGCAAAGCCACTAGGCCCGTTAATTCATCAAGCCGCTGGGGACACGGACTGTCAATTGCCGACATCACGCTGCCTTTTAATCAATGGTTAAATGGTGGCCACTCGCTACTGTCAGAGCAATCTTACTTAACGTCTAAACGCAGAGCCGGTCAATCGGCCACTGCAATATTATCGAGTACTTTTATTGGCTGCTGCGCTTCCATAATCATGCCATAGCTGGCTTTTTCGAAGACCTGATAAACCATCATGACACCCGTTTCCTGACCAGGAAGTTGATAACTTTTTCGACCCACTGAGTCATAAGCGCGAACCGCTGGCTGACTGACAAGCAACACATCACCCACCTTGGTTTTTTCGCGAGCACCGCGATTAATTGTCACGCTGTCATACTGTCCAATCAATTGCTGATGACCCGCAGTAGAAATAATTTGTCCGCCATAAGGCTGCGACGATTGTTGAGGCAGCACTCGCGAAGTCGATCTCTCAGCCACTTTTAATAACACGCTATCGCCAACGCGAACCTCACGACGACCGTCTTTAAGCGTCGCGCTGAATAGGGCTGGCGTTCCGATGCTTTGCAGCTGTTCAATATTGGCAATGAAATCCATCTGAATGCCCAGTAATTCTTTGCTCTGCGGATCAATTAAACGATCGCTGGGCCGGTAAATGGCATAGGACTGGGCCTGCTCAGGCAACTCACCAACCACCATCAGCTGATCAGCATCGGTATTCATCAAACGACCATCATTCAGACTCAATACACGAGCTGCAGTATCTAATAGTTCAAAACTAATAATTTGACTGCGGTCATAAAAAACCTCTGGCGAGACGCTTGGTAGCGCTTGAATAGGTTCAGGCAATGCAGAAATGCGCATTGATGGGCCTAAACGCACCGTTTTACGGCTTATTTCCAGCCGTGGCTTGCCAGCCCGATACACTAACGATAATTGGTCGCCTGGGTAGATTAAGTGAGGGTTCTCGATCTGTGCATTGACCTGCCATATAGCTGGCCAATGCCAAGGCTTAGCCAGAAAAATATTAGCAATATCCCATAGCGTATCGCCCCGCTTAACAATGTATTGATCGGGGTAATCCGCAAGCTCGGGGGTGGACGCTTGGCTGAAGGGCCAAACGCTGAATACGACCGCCAACACACTGTATTGTAAAATACGCTTCATGGATTTCCTTAGCCGGTGAGTAGCAAAATATAATTCGCTTTAAGCCTTAATTTGTGACCTTTTTGACTCACAATGGTTGCATTCTTGCCTGCACATTCAGAGTTTCGAGCTGTATAATAGGTAAACTAGGCGAAGAAAACTGTTAGCGCTAAGGCAAATTAAGCGCTTATTCAATGCCGCCCATTAAATTTAACGCTAATGTGAGCGAATGCACGGTTTGCTTTTTCTACAGCACGATTGATTAACCTAACTAACGATAAGACATTTAATGGCAATCCTCGATATTTTAGAATTTCCCGACCCACTTCTGCGTACAGTCGCTAAGCCTGTACAGAAGGTCGATGATAAAATCCAAGGCTTAATTGATAACATGCTAGAAACCATGTACAAGGCGCAGGGTATCGGCCTAGCCGCCACCCAAGTGAATGTGCACAGACAAGTTATTGTGATTGATTTGTCTGAAAAAAAAGACGCGCCCTTGGTGTTGATTAACCCAAGCTTTGAGGTATTAGACGATGAAGCATTTGATTATCAAGAAGGCTGCTTATCGGTACCTGGGTTTTTTGAAGAAGTTAGCAGGCCAGCACATATTAAAGTAAAAGCCTTAGGCCGTGACGGAGAGTTATTCGAGTTGGCTCCCGACGGTCTTCTTGCTGTTTGCATTCAACACGAAATTGATCATCTCAACGGTAAATTATTTGTTGACCATCTGTCTGCTTTGAAGCGCAATCGTATCAAGCAAAAAATTAAAAAAGATCGCCGCTAAATAATAGTTGCGGCTTTTATTGATCTGTTCAACCACAGCTTAGGTAGGCAAGACATTGAAGATTATTTTTGCTGGTACGCCGCAGTTTGCTGCCGATCACTTAGCGGCATTGCTTAACCAAACTGAGCATGAGCTTGTTGCTGTTTACACCCAGCCTGACCGTCGTTCTGGCCGTGGGAAAAAAACCCTTGCCTCGCCAGTAAAAATCTTAGCACAGAAGAATCATATTCCTGTCATGCAACCGGCATCGCTTAAATCTGTCGAACAGCAGGCCGAGCTCAAGTCTTTTCATGCCGACCTTATGGTTGTTGCTGCTTATGGCTTAATCCTTCCGCAGGCCGTGCTTGACCTGCCTCGTTTAGGTTGCATAAATATTCACGCGTCATTATTACCGCATTGGCGAGGCGCCGCACCCGTTGAGCGTGCCATTATTGCTGGTGATAAAGAGTCGGGTATCACTATTATGCAAATGGCCGCCGGCCTAGATACCGGCGATATGCTATTAAAAAAACCCTGTTCTATTGATCCGCTCGAAACCGGTGACAGCCTGCGAAAGAAATTAACTCGCATTGGCCAAAAACTATTACTGCAAGCCATTGTCGCTTTGAAAGACGGGACGGCTCTACATACCCCTCAAGACGACAATGAGAGTAGCTATGCGAAAAAAATTGAAAAACCAGAAGGTTGTATCGACTGGCAAAATAATGCCGATGTCATTGATCGCACTATTCGTGCATTCACCTCGACCACGGCCTGCTTTACTTTCTTGCAAGATCAACGATTACGAATTACCGCGGCACAGGCCTGTGAAGATCATCATGCTGATACCGACATTGGCCAAATTGTTGCTATTCACAATGATTACCTAAGTGTTCAATGTGGCACTGGTCAACTTCGGATTTATGAATTACAAATTCCAGGATCAAAGTCTATGTCAGTTAGCGCATTACTCAATGGTCGCTCAAACTTCTTCAGCGTAGGTGATTGTTTTAATCCTGTTGCTTCGGTGACAAACCATTAAAACTATCCCTAATGTTCGTGCTCTAGCCGCACGCGCGCTTGCAAAGGTGATTAATCAGAGCGGGGCTTTTTCTTCAGAGCCAAATCATCCACTAAGTGATCAAGATCGAGGGTTTTATCGTGAGCTTTGCTTTGGCACACTTCGCCATTACTTTCAATTGGACGCTCAACTACAAGCACTGTTAAAAAAACCTTTAAATAAAAAAGATGCTGATATCCATGCCTTGCTTTTAATTGGCCTCTATCAACTGCAATTTCTACGCACCCCCGACCACGCAGCGATTAGTGCTACCGTTGAGGCTACTAAAGGGCTTAAAAAACCTTGGGCAAAAGGGTTAGTCAATGCCGTCTTGCGTAATTTCTTACGCCTGCAAGACTCTGGCGATGCGCGTCCAAAGCTAACCGAGGCAGCGCAAGCGAGTCACCCCCTTTGGCTTTACAAAAAGCTGCAAAAAGAATGGCCAACGGCATGGTCTGACATCATTGATTACAATAATACGCCGCCAGCTATGTCGCTTAGAGTGAACCTCAATCGCAGCAGTCGGCCGGCTTATCAGGCACAATTAATGGCAGCCGGCATTGACAGCGAAGCAGATGACTATTCTGATACCGCTATTCGATTGCGCTCAGCAGTAAATATTTCAGCCCTGCCAGATTTTGCTGAAGGCACAGTCAGCGTGCAAGATGTCGGGGCCCAACTAGCCGCCTCCCTGCTCAAACTCGACACCAATATGCGCGTCTTGGATGCCTGCGCCGCACCTGGCGGAAAAGCGGTCAACTTATTAGAAAAAGAGGAATCTATAAGCCTAACAGCGCTAGATAGCAGTAGTAAGCGCTTACTTAGTGTTGAGGAAAGCCTACAAAGGTGTGGTTATCGCGCGCGTTGTATCGCCGCCGATGCCGCGCAACTCGATGACTGGTGGGACGGCGCATTGTTTGACCGAATATTGTTAGATGCTCCCTGCTCTGGCACCGGAATTATTAGCCATCACCCTGACATTAAAATACTTCGCCGTGAAACAGATATTGCATCTTTTGCTCAGCAGCAAAACCGTTTAATTCATGCGCTCTGGGCCACACTAAAGCCCGGTGGCGAACTGCTTTATTGCACTTGCTCGGTCATGCCAGAAGAAAATAACCACGTCATCGATGCGTTTTTGCATGCAATGCCCAGCGCCAAGGCTATAAAAATTGATGCCCTTTGGGGTCAAGCGCAGGGCCATGGACGCCAACTACTACCAAATCAGGGCAAATATGGTGGTTTTTTTTACTCAAGGCTTAGCAAGTCAGCCATGGTTTAGTAGGCTAGCACAACGATACGATTTGATGGCTAATACTGAGTATTACCCCAAACAGATATTTAAGCAGGCACTATGAAAATTGTAATTTTGGGTGGTGGGCAGGTCGGCGGTACATTAGCCGAAAGCTTGGCCAATGAACAGATCGATATCACGATTGTCGACCGCGATAGCGCCCGCTTAAGAGCGCTGCAAGACCGCCTAGATATTGCTACCGTGAGTGGCCATGCTGCACATCCCGATGTGCTATTAAGCGCCGGCATAGAAGATGCCGATATGTTAGTGGCCGTCACAGGCTCTGACGAGATCAATATGATCGCCTGCCAAATAGCGCATTCTATTTATCGCACACCAACCAAAATTTGTCGTATTCGAGCCAACAGTTATGCCGACCACAAGGCCTTATTTTGTGATGATGCGATTCCTGTTGATGTGATCATCTCACCTGAAAAACTGGTCACTGAACATATTATCGGATTATTAGAGTACCCAGGCACACTGCAAGTGCTTAATTTTGCTGATGGGGCGGCACAATTAATCGCCATTAAAGCCGAAGCAGGCGATAAATTTATCGGCAACACCTTAATTGAAATCGACAGAATGACGCCTAAGCAAGATGCCAGAGTAGCTGCTATTTTTCGTGGCGACAGCGCCATAAAGCCAGAAAGAGACACCGTCATAGCGCCGCTTGATGAAGTGTTCTATATTGCCGCAAAAGAAAATATCTTGCCCGTCATGAAAGAGCTAGGGCAACTCCGTCGCCCTTACAACCGAATTATGATAGCCGGTGGAGGCAATATTGGTTTACGCTTAGCTAAGGCGATTGAACATCAGCATTCAGTAAAAATCATTGAGCATAATCCAAGCCGCGCTAAGTTATTATCCGAATCCCTAGATAAAACTATCGTTCTTAATGGAAGTGCCTCCGACACCGACCTATTACGCAGTGAGAACATCGACAGCATCGATGTCTTTATTACCCTGACCAACGACGATGAAGCCAACATCATGTCGTCTTTATTAGCAAAGAAATTAGGCGCTAGAAAAGTTATCACGCTCATTACCAACCCCGCTTATGTCGATTTAGTTCAGGGCGAAGATATCGATATTGCCTTTGCCCCTCAGCTGATTACTCTGGGCGGCTTGCTTACCCATGTTCGCCGTGGCGATATGGCGGCTGTGCACTCTTTACGCCGTGGCGCGGCAGAAGCTCTAGAAGTGATCGCCCACGGTGATGCTAAAAATTCGAAAGTTGTTGGCAAGACACTCGCCGAGATTGACTTACCTGAAGGCGTTAGGATCGGTGCGATTGTTAGAGGTAAAGAAGTGCTAATTGCTCATCGTAACGTTGTCATAGAAACAGATGATCACGTGGTTGTCTTCTTAGTCGATAAAACCCAGATACCTGCTGTTGAAGCCTTATTTCAAGTTGGGCTTGGCTTTTTTTAATTATTAATTCAGTCAAGCAACGACTAATTCAATTGAGGTTACTAGCATTATGCATTTTTCTGTCATCGCCGCATTGCTGGGCTTGTTGTTAGTTATTTTTAGTGTCACGATGTTAGTGCCTATTGCTTTTGCCTTATGGTACAACGAGCCAACGATCACTGTTTTTTTTACCGCCTTTGCTGTGACGGCTGTTAGCGGCGCGCTGCTATGGCTGCCCAATACAAAACAACGCCACATCCTTCGAACACGAGACGGCTTCTTAATAACAACCTTATTTTGGCTGGTGCTCGGCTTGTTTGGCTCGCTACCGCTATTATTAGCCGACAGTGTGTCACTCAGCATTACCGATGCTATTTTTGAATCTATTTCTGGCCTCACGACCACGGGTGCTACCGTAATTACTGGACTGGATGATTTACCTAAATCCATTCTTTACTATCGACAGCAATTACAATGGCTAGGTGGCATCGGTATCATTGTCATCGCCATTGCTATCTTACCCATGCTCGGTGTCGGTGGCATGCAGCTTTATCGAGCAGAAACGCCCGGCCCCATGAAAGATCATAAGTTAACGCCAAGAATAACTAGCACTGCAAAAGCGCTTTTTACTATTTACCTATTAATCACTATAGCCTGCGGTGCCGGTTATTGGCTGGCTGGTATGAGTGCATTCGATGCGTTGAGCCACAGCTTTTCAACCGTTGCAATTGGTGGCTTTAGCACTCATGACGCCAGTCTCGGCTATTTTAATAACCCCTTTATTTTAATGATTGCAATAGCCTTCATGTTAATTGCGGGTATCAATTTTGCTCTTCACTACTTTGCCTACCACAATCAGTCACTGAAGATTTATGGCCAAGATTCTGAATTTAAATTTTATCTGCTGGTTAATTTAGTTGCGGTCGTCATTGTTGGCGCAGCGTTACTGATTCTAAATTATCCGCCGATAAGCCAAGCTAGCCAATTGTTAGAGGCCGCCTTCCAAGTTATTTCACTATCAACAACCACAGGTTTTGTTGTAGGTGATTATAGCCAATGGCCAACATTTATTCCCTTATTTATGTTCTTTCTTGCCTTTATGGGGGCGTCCGCAGGCTCAACCGGTGGAGGCATGAAGGCGATAAGAGTATTGCTGATCATAAAGCAAGGCTATCGCGAGTTACTTCGACTCATTCACCCTCATGCGGTTATACCGATAAAGATCGGAGGACGTCCCGTATCGAATGACGTTGTGAGTGCTGTTTGGAGTTTTTTTGCATTCTATGTCTTTGCTTATATCGCCATGATCTTAATGGTGCTGGCTACAGGCACAGATTTTCTAACGGCATTTTCGGCGGTTGGCGCTAGTATTAATAATCTTGGCCCGGGTTTAGGTGAGGTTTCTGAAAATTATGCTGGCTTATCTGCAACAGCAAAATGGACGCTTTGCTTAGCCATGCTGCTTGGCCGGTTAGAGGTGTTTACCGTTTTGGTTTTATTAACGCCGGCGTTTTGGCGAAAATAGCTGATTCGCCCTGGTTTAAGGTACAATAAGCGCCTTTATATACACCGTCGTCTTCTTAACATAGTTATGAGTATATTTGCCCAGTGTCAGACACCATGAATAAGCAGCAGCAACAGAATCCCAGCCAAGCGCTCACCTTTCAAGAGCTTATCCTTAAACTTCAAAGTTATTGGGCAGAGCAAGGCTGCGTCATACTTCAGCCGTTAGACCTAGAAGTAGGGGCAGGCACATTTCACCCTGCCACTTTCCTTAGAGCCATTGGGCCAGAAAATTGGAATGCGGCCTACGTTCAACCCTGCCGTCGACCCACTGACGGCCGTTATGGCGACAATCCCAACCGCCTACAGCATTACTATCAATTTCAAGTTGCCTTAAAGCCCTCACCAGATAATATTCAGCAACTCTATTTAGACTCTCTGTATGAAATTGGTATAGACCCAACCATTAACGACATCCGCTTTGTTGAGGATAACTGGGAATCACCGACACTCGGTGCATGGGGGCTAGGCTGGGAGGTATGGTTAAACGGCATGGAAGTCACCCAATTTACTTATTTTCAGCAAGTGGGCGGCCTTGAATGCTTTCCTGTAACAGGAGAAATCACCTACGGTTTAGAGCGCATTGCCATGTACTTACAGGGTGTCGATAGTATTTATGATTTAATCTGGGCGCGCACTGCTGGCGGCGATGTTAGCTACGGTGATGTGTTTCACCAAAATGAAGTTGAAATGTCAGCCTATAACTTTGAGCATGCACATGTTGATTTTTTGTTTAGCTATTTTGATGAGTGTGAATCACAAAGTCAGCGTTTAATTGAAGCCAATTTGCCGCTGCCAGCTTATGAGCAAGTCATGAAAGCGTCGCATGCATTTAATTTATTAGACGCCAGGCATGCTATTTCTGTGACTGAAAGACAGCGCTTTATTCTTCGCGTACGGACATTAGCCCGCGCTGTTGCTGAAAGCTATTATAGCAAGCGTGCTGAATTAGGCTTTCCATTAGCCGATAATGAACACCAGCAAGCGGCACTTGAAAAGTTTGCGCAAGCGCGAGCGGAGGCCGGCCAATGAGCACAACGGCGAACTGCCTCATTGAAATAGGCACTGAAGAGCTGCCACCAACGGCATTGAAAGCGCTGTCTTTAGCTTTTGAGCAAGGCTTAATAGAAGGATTTAAAGCACACAACCTTAATTTTAATGGCGCCAAAGTCAAGCGTTTTGCAACCCCACGCCGGTTAGCTGTTTTAATCCCTGCGCTCGATACGCAGCAAGCCGATCAAGCCGTTGAAAAGTTAGGTCCAGCAGTAGCCGCCGCGTTTGATAATGAAGGCAAGCCAACAAAAGCAGCAATGGGTTTTGCTAAAAGCAATCAAGTTACGTTTGAGCAGCTGCAACAAGTTGAAACAGAAAAAGGACTCCGGCTAGCTTTTATTTCAATTAATAAAGGTCAACCAGCATCAAACCTGTTAGCAACTATTATCACCAACGCTTTAGATAAACTCCCTATACCTAAGCGGATGCGCTGGGGTGCTTCGCGCGCTGAATTTGTCCGACCGATGCATTGGCTATTGGTATTGCTCGATGAGCAACTGGTAAACTGCCAAGTGATGGGCATTAATGCTGGACAAACGACGCAGGGTCACCGCTTTCACAGTGCTGAAGCTATATTTATTGACCATGCCAGCCATTATGAATCACTGCTGTTAGATCAAGGCTCTGTGGTCGCCTGTTTCGAGACTCGACGAAAAGATATCTGTGAACAAGTCACCGCCTTAGGTCATGAGGCTGGCGGCATGGCCGTAATTGAAGACGACTTGTTAGACGAAGTAACTGCTCTGGTTGAAAAGCCCCATGCCTTAATGGGCGGCTTCGATGAAGAGTTTTTGTCCGTGCCTCAAGAGGCGCTGATTTATTCAATGAGTGAGCATCAAAAATATTTTCATATTGTTGACGAAAAACAACAGCTAATTGCTAACTTTATTACTGTCAGTAATATTAACAGCACACAGCCTGAAACCGTTATCAGTGGTAATGAGCGTGTCATTCGGCCCCGCTTAGCCGACGCTGCCTTTTTCTTTGAGACGGATAAAAAACAGCGCTTGGCACAATTACGTGAACGATTAAAATCTATTGTATTTCAAAAACAACTCGGCACAGTGTTTGATAAAACCGAAAGGATCGCCTCGCTATCAGAGGGCCTAGCCGCTGCTTTAGACGCAGACACTTCAGCGGCTAAACAGGCGGGGCAATTATCAAAAGCAGACTTGGCCTCAGACATGGTGCTTGAGTTTGATAAAATGCAAGGCACTGCTGGTGGTTATTACGCCAGTCATGAGGGCTTAGGTGAGCCCGTCGCCATTGCAATTGCCGAGCATTATTTGCCTAAATATGCCGGCGATAAAGTGCCGTCTAGCCCTACGGCCTGTGCCGTTGCATTGGCAGACCGACTAGACACCTTAACGGGTATCTTCGGTATTGGGCAAATGCCCAGCGGCTCTAAAGATCCATTCGCCCTACGACGAGCATCCATTGGGGTGCTGCAAATTATTTTACAAAACCGGCTCGCCATTAATATTAAAGAATGGATTAAAAAAGCTTGTCACTTACATGCTGAATTAGCCGACCCTCTAGCAACAGAAGAAAAAGTTTTTAATTACCTGCTCGATCGTTTTGCGGCACTTTATCAAGACCAAGGTTTAGCGACCGAAGTTTTTTCGGCCGTCAAAGCAAAGCGGCCGGAACAGCCGTTAGACTTTGACGCACGTGTACAAGCGGTTGCCGCTTTCATTAAAACACCCGAAAGTGATAACTTGGCAAGCGCTAACAAACGGGTCAATAATATTCTTACTAAGTCAGAGTCAACCGTCGAAGAAAAAGATTTCAATCCATCTTTACTGGTAGAGCCAGCAGAAAAAGCCTTATCCTCAGCCATTGAACAGCAGGAAAAAATCGTTTTACCGCTGTTTGAACAAGGTAATTATCGTGATGGCTTACTAAAGCTTACAGAATTAAGCCCTGCAATCGACGCTTTTTTTGATACAGTTATGGTGAATACAGAGGATGGGGGATTAAAGGTAAATCGACTGTCGTTGTTAGCCAAGTTAAGGTCGCTGTTTTTACATGTCGCTGATATCTCGTTACTTGCGCCATCAAAAACATAAAGCTAGCGCAAGTGACAAGGCAATAAAGTTTAAACGTCTAAATTAGCAACCGACAATGCATTCTTCTCAATAAATTCGCGCCTCGGCTCGACTTGATCGCCCATCAACGTGGTAAATATTTGATCGGCAGCAATCGCATCTTCAATGGTCACCACCAGCATACGTCGCACTTCTGGATCCATTGTTGTTTCCCATAATTGCTCAGGGTTCATTTCGCCTAGGCCTTTGTAACGCTGTATCATAAAACCACGCTTAGCCTCGGACATTAGCCAATGTAATGCTTCTGGAAAATCTGCAATTTCTTGTCGCTTATCACCGCGCTTAATAAAGCCAGACGGCTCAATTAACTCAGCTATTTTTTGACTTAATTGATTAATCGAGCGGTATTCAGCCGAATTAAAAAAGTCGTGGCCCAACTGATAACTTGAAGTAATGCCATGCGAGACAATCAATATTTCAGGAATGAAGTAACCGCGCTCAGAATCTTCCTTAACGACAAAAGAATAACTTTGCTGTCCTGCCTTGTGTGAATCAGTGAAGGTTTGTTGCAGGGCTTCACACCATGAGTGCATAAGGCCAGAATCTTTTAGCATCTCTTCAGAAACGGCCGGTTGATTAATGAGTCGCTCTAAAACCTCGGCAGGATAAATTTTAGATAAGCGGTCAATCATTGCCATGACTGTTTTATACTCTGTCACCATTTGCCCCAATGCGTCAGCTTTGATTGCTGGCGCTTGATCATTGATATACAGTTCTGCACTTTCTAATGCAACCTGTGTGAAAAAGCTGTCTAGCTCTGCCTCATCTTTTAAATAACTTTGCTGCTTGCCCTTGCTTATTTTATACAGAGGAGGCTGAGCGATAAAGATATGGCCACGATCGATAAGCTCACGCATATGGCGAAAGAAAAAAGTTAAAATTAAGGTTCTTATATGCGAGCCATCAACATCCGCATCGGTCATTATAATGATGGAATGATAGCGTAACTTATCAGCATCAAACTCAGATGAACCAATTCCGCAACCCAGTGCCGTCACCAAGTTGCCGACCTCCGCCGAGGTAAGCATTTTATCGAACCGAGCTTTTTCTACGTTTAATATCTTGCCCTTTAATGGCAAGATAGCCTGAGTTTTTCTTGCTCGGCCTTGTTTAGCTGAACCACCCGCTGAATCACCCTCGACAATATAAATCTCTGAAAGCGCTGGATCTTTTTCTTGGCAGTCTGCCAACTTGCCTGGCAAGCCAGCAATATCAAGCGCGCCTTTCCTGCGTGTCATCTCACGCGCTTTTCGTGCAGCCTCTCTGGCTCTAGCAGCATCAATCATCTTGCCGACAATGGCTTTAGCTTCTTGAGGGCTTTCTAATAAATATTCTGATAGCTTTTCACCCATCGCCTGTTCTACTGCCGACTTTACTTCTGATGAAACAAGCTTATCTTTGGTCTGCGAAGAGAATTTTGGGTCGGGGACTTTGACTGACACAATGGCAGTTAAGCCTTCTCGAGCATCGTCACCGGTGGTGGATACTTTAGCACCCTTGCCCAAGCCTTCTTTTTCAATATAAGCGTTTAGGCCTCGTGTCAATGCCGAGCGAAAACCCGCTAAGTGTGTGCCACCGTCTCGCTGTGGAATATTATTGGTGTAGCAATAAATATTTTCTTGAAAACCATCATTCCATTGCAAGGACACTTCAACACCGATATCCTCATACATGGTTGAAAAATATAAACCGGTATTGATCGGTGTTTTATTGGTATTCAAATGTTCGACGAAGGCACGCAAACCGCCTTCATAACAAAAGGTATCGGACTTACCAGTTCGCTCATCGGTTAATAAAATATTAACACCCGAATTTAAAAAAGATAATTCCCGTAAGCGCTTCGCTAGAATTTCGTAGTGGTATTCAATATTAGTAAATGTTTCTGTTGACGGATGAAAATGAACGGCCGTCCCTGAAGCGTCGGTTTCACCAATCTCAGCTAAGGGCGCATCGGGCACACCATGGCGATACACCTGCTCATAAACTTTACCGTTACGTCGAACGGTTAACGTTAATAACGACGATAAAGCGTTGACCACCGAGACGCCCACACCGTGTAAGCCGCCAGAAACTTTGTAGGTATTATCATCAAACTTACCGCCAGCATGCAAAACCGTCATGATGACCTCGGCTGCAGAGACGCCCTCTTCATGAATATCGGTAGGAATGCCTCGGCCGTCATCCGAAGTTGTAATTGAGTTATCAGGGTGAATAGTCACTTTTATTTGTGAACAAAAACCTGCCAGAGCCTCGTCAATTGAATTATCAACCAACTCAAAAACCATATGGTGTAAACCGGTGCCATCGTCAGTATCGCCAATATACATACCTGGGCGCTTACGAACAGCATCAAGTCCTTTGAGGACCGTTATACTCGAAGAATCATATTCTTCGACACTGGCTTCTGTCATGGTTTGACCCCACAGTTAAATTGGTTGTTTTTTGATCAATCAGGCTTGTTTCTTCACTGTAGAAATTTTTTACTAATTTAATTAAAAATCAAGTGCTTATATAAGATTTTATGAAATTATTGTCCGCTCAAAGACCGTCAGAGTCAACACCTTAATCTGGTAGTTTATGGCTGAAAATTCGGCTTAAATAGTTACCCCTTCTATCACATTTAAAGCGCTGTTATCTCACCTTTTCTCAGCTCAAACACAGCGATGTTTTTTTCGTCTGACCAAGGTTGATTTGCCAAATCAGCGGCCTCAACACAGGTCATAAATAACTGTAAATTCAAGCCGTCGAGGAGACGGCACAACTTTGCTTGGTGAATGTGATCAATTTCAGCAGGTAAATCATCGATCAATAAGATACACGCTTTTGCCGCACCTCTGATCATTAATTGACATTGAGCAAGCTTCAGCGCACATACGACCAGTTTTTGCTGGCCACGGGAAAGCACTTGCCCAGCGGCTAAACCATTAATCGTCAGCTTCAAATCCGCACGATGAGGGCCATAATGGGTAAAACCACGCTTAAAGTCGCGCTGCTTAGCTTCTTTTAATACGGCATCTAAGCTCAGGTCACTATGCCAGCCGCGCTCATAAGAAACAACCAAGCCACTGTCAGGCAATAATTGAGTTAGCAAATCATAGAAAACCGGCTCAAAACTAGCAAAATAACGCTGTCTGGCTGTATCGACAGTTAAAGCCGCCTCAATAAACTCATTATCCCAGGCGGCTAAGGGTGTGTTGTGCACCTGCCCAGAACGCAAAGCACCGTTCCTTTGTTTTAATGCGCGCTGCATTCGTCGCCAAGCGCCATAAAACTCTTGTTCCACGTGAAACACGCCCCAATCAATGAATTGCCGACGTTGTTTAGGCCCGCCTTCTAACAATAAATAAGTGGCTGCATTAATAAGCTGTATTGGAAGCATCTCGGCCAACCGCACTAGGCTTTTTTCGTCTTGGCCCGCAATGCGTATCTTATGCCCGCCTTTTTTTGCCCGCTTTACACCCACGGCCACGTGTTGGCCCTCGAGATCCGTCGGCTCTAACTCGCCAAATACGGTGCATGTGTTGGACGAATAATGGATAACCGGCTGAAGTTGCGATCCACGAAAAGACTTGGCAAGGCCTAAAATATGTATAGACTCTAAAATAGAGGTTTTTCCTGCACCATTTAAGCCGGTAAAAATATTTACATCGCCTAAATGTGCGATCTTAGCGGAAATAATATTTCGGACACCAGAGATAGCCAGGCTAGAAAGTTTCACGTGAAACAATTACCCGTATTAGCCCCATGACTGTTGGTGCTCTGTATCAATAAAAAGAGTGCGTCAATAATATTGTACTCAAACTATAGTCGCATTGGCATCACTACATAAAGGGCGTTGTTATCCGGATTGCCATCTTGAATCAAAGCGCTGCTTGCTGAATCTGACAAGGTGATATTTACCTCTTCACTGCCAAGCACACCAAGGACTTCAATCAAATAGCTTACATTGAAACCCATTTCTACTGTATCTCCTTGATAGTTAACAGAAACTTCTTCATGCGCCTCTTCTTGTTCGGGGTTGTTAGCCTGAATACCCACCATGCCATCACTCAGCGTGAAACGAATGCCTCTGAATTTTTCATTCGACAAGATCGCCGAGCGGGATAATGCGGCCTTTAAATCTTCTTTTTTAGCAACGACTAACTTGTTGCCACCTTTAGGCAAAACCCGCTCGTAATCTGGAAATTTGCCATCGACTAATTTTGAAACAAACACCATGCCCTCGGTGGTGGCTCGAATATGATTAGCACCAAACTCTACTGTTATGTTGGCCGCCTCATCCGCAAGCAGACGAGTTAACTCAACTACCCCTTTTCGAGGTATGATAAACTGCTGCTTATCGGCCTCAATGGCCTCAGCTAGATCTATATGAGCAATGGCTAAACGGTGCCCATCAGTGGCCACTGACTTGAATGTTCGATCCGTTAATTCCCAGAGCATGCCGTTTAAATAGTAACGTACGTCTTGTTGCGCCATAGAGAAGCTCGTTCTGCTTAATAGGCGTGCAAAATCTGCTTGATTGACCGTCACCGAAAAGCCACTGTCATCACGCTGAACTGAAGGAAAGTCAGTAGCTGGCAAAGTTACTAAGCTGTAGCGGCTTCTGCCACTTTTTACGATAGCTTTGCCGGCGTCAAGCTCGAAACTAATATCACAGCCATCAGGCAGCGATTTACAAATGTCGACAAACTTTCTGGCGGGAATCGTAATATCCCCATCTGAATCTGCCTTAGTGATTGGAGTGATGGTCGCACTCAGCTCCACCTCAAGATCGGTGCCTGTTATATAAAGTACATCGCCACTTACTCGGATCAGTAAATTAGCTAATATCGGCATTGTTTGACGACGCTCAACTGCGCCCGCAACCAAAGTCAATGGGCGTAATAATTGTTCACGTGAAACGGTAAATTTCATTGTTTTATTGAGCTCCGTAAAGGTATTGAAGTAATAAAAAACATTTAAACACTCATCGGCTTATGTCGCCAGTGTTCGCAATAAATTCTGATAATCTTCACGAATATCTGAGCTCGTATCACGTAGCTCTTTGATCTTTTTGCAGGCGTGAAGGACGGTTGTATGGTCTCTCCCACCAAAGGCATCGCCAATTTCAGGCAAGCTGTGGTTGGTCAGTTCTTTTGCTAAGGCCATGGCCATTTGCCTGGGTCTAGCGACAGAACGACTTCGACGCTTTGACATTAAATCAGCCACTTTTATCTTATAATATTCTGCGCTTGTGCGCTGAATGTTATCAATACTCACCATCTTATCTTGCAGCGCTAACAAGTCTTTTAAAGACTCTTTAATCAAAGGTATATCAATTTCAGATTTTGTGAAGTGAGCGCTCGCTATCACCCTTTTAAGGGCTCCTTCTAGCTCGCGTACATTTGACCGTACTCTTTGCGCTAAAAAGAACGCAGCCTCATTGGGCAAATCAACTTTCGCCTGCTCCGCTTTAGCCATTAAAATAGCCACTCTTGTCTCTAACTCGGGCGGCTCTACTGAAACCGTTAAACCCCAACCAAACCGTGACTTTAATCGTTCTTCTAAGCCGCGCAGCTCCTTAGGATAGCGATCGCAAGTTAAAATCATTTGCTGACCACCCTCTAATAGAGCATTAAAAGTGTGAAAAAACTCTTCTTGTGAGCGCTCTTTATTAGCAAAAAACTGAATGTCATCAATAAGCAGAGCATCGACAGACCGATAATAACGCTTGAAATCATTAATGGCATTCAACTGCAAAGCTTTTACCATGTCAGCGACGAAACGCTCTGAGTGAAGGTAAACCACTTTCGCATTGGGTTTCACTTCTTGGAGTGCATTACCAACCGCATGCATTAAATGTGTTTTACCTAATCCAACCCCTCCATATAAAAATAACGGGTTATAAGAGCCTCCTGGGTTTTCTACCACTTGCATTGCAGCGGCTCGGGCCAACTGATTAGACTTACCTTCGACAAAATTATTGAAACGATAGGCTGAAATAAGGTTATTTTGGTGTCCTTGAGAGTCTACTAGCTTTGGACCTTCTGGCTGGCGCTGGGTGAAGCCTGGAAAGTCGCTTATTCGTGAAGCATTGGCTTGATCCGTCGCGCTGGATGAAATATGTCGCGGCCTGCCTCGACGCTCGACACGCTGGGCTGATTGGCCGGTCGGTAACACAGCGGGTTGATTTATAGGATCATGCGAGCGATTACTAGGATTAGCAGATAAATCGATACTTTGTAAGACAGTCGTTGATGGTGAGACAATCTTAGCTGGTAGAACTGGTGATGGGCTTAAAACTGAAATAGCTACTTCTGGCTGTGCTTCCCCCTCTGATAGCATTGAAGTTAACTCGTTTATACGAAGCATAAATTTATCTGTAACCCAATCTCGAATAAAGCGGTTAGGCGCCAGTAAATGAATATGTGTATCGTTAATATCAAGTTGAAGCGGGCGAATCCAGGTATTAAATTGCTGAGCAGATAACTCATCTTCTAAGTAATCAACACATCGATCCCAAATATGGCGATAGGATAGTGGGGGCAAAGCGATAACTCCTAAGATAAAAGACAAAAAATCAGTACCAATTGGCACAGCGGCGGTCATTATAGACCTAGGCGACTCTTTTATCCACAGAAAAAAACAACAAAAAAAAGGTCGAATTATAGGCTAAAAAAAGATTATATCTATATAAAACAGGTGTTTGAAAAAATTATAACGGAGCAGACAACAAAAATAAATTTATTTTTCCAAACAGTTATTAACATATTAGTAAGCTGGGGATAACTTGTGGATTTAACCGCTGAGGCGCACCGAAATGTTAGTGAATGACCACTACCCCATAAACAGCTATATTTATAAAGGAATAATCGGGGGGCGGTTGTTAAATAATACCTGTGTTTGAACTAAATAATTCCCCTTGGGGATTGATAGTTAAGTGTATACCGCGTAAAATCCTGCGCCCGTCAAGTGCTAGAAGAAAGCAACGACAAAGTTAAAATTATTCAGTTTATCGGTAACCGACATGAAAAGAACTTTTCAACCAAGCACACTTAAACGTAAGCGCACTCATGGCTTTAGAAGTCGAATGGCGACCAAAAGCGGGCGCCAGCTGATCAATCGTCGTCGCGCCAAGGGAAGAAAAATTTTAAGTGCATGAACTGTGCATTTCTTTTCTGCACGATGAGTTTCCGTCTACTCTCACAGTTAAGGCTTAAATCAGCGCTTCTTTGGCCAATATGCTAAGCACACGAACAACTAAAACCGGCCATCTATCGTTTAAAAAAAACCACAGATTGCTAAATTCGAAAAACTACAAAATTGTTTTTGATGGTGTCGAATATAAGCAAGGTGGTGGCTATTTCACATTCTTGTCGCGAAAGAATCAGCTGGGCTGCTCAAGGCTTGGCTTAATTGTCGCAAAAAAACACATTCCATTAGCTGTCAACAGAAACAAAATAAAGCGAGCTATCAGAGAATCCTTTCGTCACCATCGAGCAGGTGCAGATAACGGTAGTTGTGAGGTGAATACTGACGATTGTTTAATGGAACAGGAAAGGCTTAAAATGTTTTTCGATACCATTGTGTTAGTAAAATCAAATGCACGCTTGCTTAGCAATATTGATCTTAAAAAGGAGTTGGAAAAACAATGGCTGAAGTTAAGCAAAAAACAAAGCTAAGCTTTTTAAATAATATCGCTATTAAGTTACTGCGCATATACCAACTAATAATTAGCCCTTTGATTGGCCCAAGCTGCCGGTTTTATCCAAGCTGCTCTCAATATTCAATACAAGCATTTGAGCATCACGGCCTAGTAAAAGGTTTTTATTTGAGTATAAAACGACTATCAAAATGTCACCCGGGTAATGGCGGCGGTATAGATGAAATTGATAAAACGATTACACCACAATAAGGCATGTTGTTTAATATGAATATGAATAGAGATCTACCCCGTTTTTTTCTGTTTGCCCTAATTGCAGGTTTAGTTTTAATACTGTTAAAACAGTGGGTAAGTTTTTCATCGGACTACGATGATGCTGTGGTTGAGCGACTCAACCAAGAATATGAGCAAGGTTTGCTAGTCGATCCAGTTGATGTTGTTGGCGTCAGCCAAGAAGATACAGGTCAAAGTATTAAAGCCATTAGTAACACTGCTGTAACAAATTCTGTAACTAATAGCAGAAGCAGCGCGCCCAGAAATGCTTTTAATTCATCTAGGAATATTATTGTAGAGACAGACACAATTAAAGTTGTTATCGACTCGCTGGGTGGCGATATAATTGAAGTGGCGCTATTAAAACACCTATCAAAACAAGAACAGGATGCAGAGCCATTATTGTTGCTAGAGAAAAACAGAAACAGAACTTATACCGCCCAATCTGGTTTAATTGGTCCTAGCGGAACAGAGGTGAAATCTGCATTTGCGCGCTTTGATTCGTCTGCCTCTAATTATGTTATGCAGAACCAAGAAAAACTTGTTGTTGATTTATATTTTAATGACGTGAGCGGTGTTCGCTTAACCAAAAGGTATACATTTAAATCAAATGATTACTTAATTGATGTGGATTATATCGTTGATAACCAGTCAGATAGCCAGTGGGCATCGACCTATTATTCGCAAATAAGTCGAGATGATTCCGCTGACCCTGGTGCTGATAGTGCTGGTTTTGGGATGCAATCTTATCTTGGAACAGCCACCACAACCAATGACGACCCTTATAAAAAAATTAGCTTTAAAGATATTAAAAACAAAAAAACCAGGTTTCAAAACACGGGTGGCTGGGTTGCGATGATTCAGCATTATTTTGTTAGTGCCTGGGTGCCCAAACAAAATGAGAGCTATAATTACTATACTAAAGAAACGAAATCAGGGTTAAATGTCATTGGTTTTTTAGCGCCCTTTACTGTTGAAAAAAATGAAATTAAGACAATCGGTGCACAATTCTATGCTGGACCAAAATACCAATATCGACTTCAGGAAATAGCGCCCAACCTAGACCTTACAGTTGATTATGGTTGGCTGTGGTGGATTGCTCAGCCGCTTTATACTTTGCTCTATTTCTTCGCTACCGGTGAAGCCCATTTGTTTGGTGAGGTTTATGAGGTTTTTCCAGGGTTTGGTAACTGGGGTGTAGCAATTATCATGCTGACCATCGTTATAAAGGCCTTGTTTTTTCGGTTATCCGCTGCCAGTTATCGGTCGATGGCAAATATGCGAAGAGTTCAACCCAAGTTATTAGAGCTAAGAGAGCGTCACGCCGATGACAAACAGGCTCAGTCAAAAGCCATGATGGAGCTTTATCAAAAAGAGAAAATTAATCCGCTTGGTGGGTGCCTGCCAATTCTCATCCAGATGCCGGTATTTATTGCTTTATATTGGGCATTAATGGAAAGTGTTGAGCTTCGCCACGCCCCTTTTATTGGCTGGATAACAGATCTTTCGGTTATGGACCCTTATTTTGTTTTGCCATTATTAATGGGCATTACTATGTTTTTACAGCAAAAAATGAACCCACCTCCGCCGGACCCTATGCAGGCAAAAATTATGCAGTGGATGCCCGTGGTGTTTACTTTTTTCTTTGTGTTTTTCCCCGCCGGGTTAGTTGTTTATTGGGTATCAAACAACGTTCTATCAATTTCCCAGCAATGGTACATCACCCGAAAAATAGAACAAAATTCGTGAAACATGAACGGTGATACCATTGCAGCAATAGCCACTGCTTCTGGTATCGGTGGAATTGGCATTGTCCGAATCAGTGGGGCAAGCGCTTTAAAAATTGCTAAAAGCATTTGTTCTGCTTCTCTATCACCTAGAGAAGCTGGGTTCACTCACTTTGTCGATCAGGGTGAGATTATTGATCAAGGAATTGTGATTTACTTTCCCGCCCCTAACTCTTTTACAGGCGAGGATGTGGTTGAATTACAAGGCCATGGTTCTGATGTGATTTTGAATCAGCTTTTAGCGCTAAGCCTTCAACTTGGAGCTCGACTAGCAAAACCTGGCGAATTTTCTGAAAGGGCATTTTTAAATAACAAAATCGACTTAATTCAAGCAGAAGCCATCGCTGATTTAATAGAAAGCCAATCTCAATTTGCTGCTCGTTCTGCACTTAGATCTTTGCGCGGTGAGTTTTCAATAAAAATAAATCAATTAATTGAACAGTTAATTAAATTAAGAATGTTTGTTGAGGCAGGAATTGATTTTCCAGATGAAGAAATAGAAATTCGCTCAAATGCGTTTATAGAAGAAAACACACGCTATGTTATTAAATCAATTTCAGATGTTGTTGTCCAAGCTGAGCGTGGCTGTCTTATAAGAAATGGTGTGTCTGCTGTTATTGTCGGAGCGCCAAATGTTGGAAAATCAAGCTTACTTAATTATTTTGCTGCAGATGATATAGCTATCGTAACGCCTAAGGCTGGTACTACTCGTGATGTGTTGCGCCAAGAAATACTGTTAGGCGGTCGAACAATAAAGTTTATCGATACAGCAGGTCTTCGCACCTCCTCTGACGAGATAGAACAACAAGGAATTAAAAAAGCTGCTGCTCATATAAAATCAGCTGATATTATTTTATTTTTGCAAGACATTTCTTTAGACAACATAAAGAAAGAAAAAAGCGTGGTTGATATCAAACAAGAATTAGCTTTATTCGATATCGAACCTCACTTAAATAGTGTATTTATTATTATTAATAATAAAATTGATTTAATTAATGAAAAACCATCACTACAAGAAAAAGGTGGGTTTATTGAAGTAAATCTCTCGGTAAAAGCGAATCTTGGCTTAGATTTACTCGAGCAGTCGTTAAACAAGCAGTTGGACATAGGTGCAGGTGAAGGCGATTTTTCAGCGAGAAGCCGCCATTTATCTTGCTTACAGTCTGCGCAAAAATCAGTAGAGAGGGGGCTTTCTCAATTTGAAACTAATGCAGCAAGTGAGCTCCTTGCCGAAGATTTAAGATTAGCTCAAGATGAGCTGGGCAAAATTACGGGGGCAATTACATCAGATGTTGGATCAGGAGGCTGCCGCTGATGCGGTATGTGATTGGTCAGAGACAGCTAATAGTGTGG
>PBSZ01000097.1 GCA_002726445.1 Cellvibrionales bacterium
ATATCGAAGAAAGTAATGTGAATGTGTTTGAAGAATTGGTTGCAAACACTGAGCTGATGAAACGCTTTCAGCTCAACACGAAGCTTATATCTATTGCCAAAGACCTTGATGAGAGTAGCGCCTCGTTACTTCGTATGCCTAATGGCTAGACAGGTGGGGTTGGCATAAAACTTGCTCTTTAGAGGAAATAGGATTTCTTATGGAGCTTCAAGACAATGTCAACCTTTGCGATGCATGTGGCCAAAACAGGCCTGAATTCCCAGCAAGTGAAAATGCAGGTTATCGCGAACAACCTTGCCAACGTTAATACAACGGGCTTTAAGAGTGATCACGCAAATTTTGAGTCGCTACTATATCAAATTCTTCGCGGTGCAGGTGAGAACACATCTGAAAACACTAGCCTGACCTCTGGCCTTTCGGTAGGTACCGGCACAAGGTTGTTAAACACCAATAAGCTGTTCACGCAAGGTAGCCTGATCGACACGGGAAATTCTCTAGACCTGTCGATTGAGGGCGATGGCTTTTTCCAGATTCTTATGCCCGATGGCCGAATTGGTTATACGCGCTCTGGCGCCTTTTCACGCAATGCTGAGGGCGTTGTCACAACAGCTAGTGGCTATCCAATTCAGCCAGAAATTCAAATCCCAGCAGATGCAACCTCAGTTAATGTGTCATCTGACGGCATTGTGACAGTACAAATGCCTGGGGGTGTTGACGCTGACGAAGTGGGTCAGATCACACTGGCTGATTTCGCAAATAAGCAAGGCCTCCAGCCAAATGGTGAAAGCATGTTGATTGAGACACCTGCTAGCGGCGCGCCAATTGTCGCTAATCCGTTTCAAGAAGGGATGGGCCGTTTAGTTCAAGGCGCATTAGAAAGCTCCAATGTAAATGTTGTGCAGCAGCTGGTTGATATGATCGAAACACAGCGTGCCTATGAGGTGAGCTCTAAGACAATCACTTCGGTTGATGAAATGATGCGTTACATAGCGCAGAACCTCTAATTAGCCATTTAACTTTCTGAAGGTTAAAAGATCATGAAAACTGTCGGTTTCAAACTTGTATCCTTAGTAATTCTGAGCGGTGTGATTGGTGGCTGTTCGGCATATACTGAACAGGTTGTCAGCCAATCATTTCAGCCGGCAGAAGCACCAGTGATATTGGCTAAACCCACCGATATGAATGGAGCTATCTTTCAGCCCGGAAGAAGTGGCTTGTTTGCCACAGATCAGCGTGCGCGGCGTATTGGTGATATTCTGACGGTTAGTTTTAACGAAACTTATGCTGCAACTAAGGCGCAGACAGCGTCATCAAGTAAAACCGATGCTTTTGGGGTGACATTACCAACAGCCTTGCCAAACATGCTCACTGGCGGCTTTGACAAAGATCCAGCCGGGTTGAATGCAGGTACAACGCGCAGCTTTGCGGGTGCTGGCAATGCGGTGCAGTCAAACAGCTTCAGCGGCTTACTGTCCGTAACAGTCGTTCGGGTATTTGACAATGGCAATATGGAAGTTCAGGGCCAAAAGGAATTAACTCTGAATAATGGTAACGAATATGTGCGGGTACGTGGCGTTGTGCGTCCTGAAGATATTTCAGCCACTAATATTGTCTCTTCAGACCGGCTTGCCGATGCGCAAATCCGCTATACTGGTTCAGGCCACCTTGCCGATTCATCCCAGCCCGGCTGGCTTAGCGAGCTGATGCGGACAATTTCACCATTTTAACCATGCCAGAGGCTTTGCGATCATTCATGCTTAAGATCATCAAAATTGGCATTATTGCCCTGGCTGTGAGCCTTTCTGGATTGGGTTTAGCTCAGGCTGACCGGCTCAAAGATTTAACATCGATTGCCGGTGTTCGCTCGAACCAGCTTGTCGGTTATGGACTTGTGGTTGGCCTTGCTGGCACAGGTGATGGCAATGCGGCTTTGACGCAACAATCACTGCAATCAATGATCAGCCAGTTTGGGGTTGTAACAAGTGCGGCTAATATGAATGGCAAAAATGCAGCGGCGGTAATCATCACAGCCGAATTACCACCGTTTACAAAGCCTGGACAGAAGCTTGATATTGTTGTTTCGACGGTTGGTCAGGCAAAATCGCTGCGTGGTGGTACCTTGTTAATGACTCCGTTATTGGGTGCTGATGGGGATACCTACGCAGTTGCGCAGGGTAATTTGATGGTTGGTGGATTAGGTGTTGCTGGGGGGGACGGTTCATCTTTGACTGTCAATGTACCAACTGTTGGCCGAATTCCTGGTGGTGCAAGCGTTGAAAAAATGATTGAAACGCCGTTTCTGGAAAACGCCAATATATTGCTGAATCTACATCAAGGTGATTTCAGTACAACAAACCGCGTTGCGGAAGCGATTAACGACGTTTTTGGCGGCGATGTTGCAGTACCGCTTGACTCGACAACGGTTAAGGTGCGTGCGCCAATCGATCCGTCACAAAAGGTATCATTTGTTAGCCTTCTTGAAAACATCGAAGTAGAACCCGATCGACCGCGGGCCAAGGTTGTGGTCAATGCGCGCACTGGCACCATTGTGATCGGTGGTGACGTTCGAGTGTCCGCGGCGGCGGTAACGCATGGGTCGCTGACGGTTCGTGTTAAAGAAGATGTTAATTTAACGCAAACGCAAGGGATGGCTGTAGCTGGTGGTGTTGCCGTCACCGCGCCCGGCGCTGCTGTAGAAACGCCCGAAACAAATATTACAGCTGAAGAAGAATTGGCGCGTGCGTTTGTTTTTGATCCGGGTGTTGAACTATCGTCGATTGTCGATGCGTTAAACGCCGTTGGTGGAACGCCATCGGACCTTGTGGCAATTCTTGAAGCATTGCGTGAAGCAGGTTCGCTCCGTGCCGAGCTGCTTGTGATTTAGGGAGCATCTGATGAATGATATTATTCCAGTAATTGCCAATCCAATAAGCCCTGAGCTGGCGCAGCGTCGACGTGCACCTGAAGACCTCCAAGCTGTGGCTGAGCAATTTGAAGCTATCTTCATCCAAACGCTATTAAAGCAAGCCCGCCAGTCAAAGCTGGCAGATGATATTTTGGGTAGCAGCGCCGGTGATAAGTACACTGAGATGTTGGAAAAAGAACGTGCCAAATCTATGGCGCAAAACATGAACCTTGGCATTGCCGAGGCGCTCGTCAAACAATTTGGGTCGGGCGTTGTTAGCTCTCCAAAAAACGATTGAGTTAGGCACCGATGACTAGTCTATTTGACGTTGGAAAAAGCGGAATCCAAGCCTACCGGCAGTCCTTGGCTGTAACTGGGCAGAATATTGCCAACATGAATACTGAAGGTTACTCAAGACGTGAGGCAACTCTTCAAGAGGTCACAGCGAGTCAGGGTGGCATAACAAGCTTGTCAAGTCAGGCAGGACTTGGCGTGCGTGTTGCCAATATACGCCGGTCTTTTGACGCTTTTCTTTTTGACCGAGCAAGAATGACTGCGGGTAGTTTTGAACAAGCTGAGAGTTATTTAGAGCAGCTGGAACAACTTGAAAATATTTTACTGCCTTCCAATGCTGATTTGGGAAGTCAGATAGGGCGGTTTTTTGCGGCTATCGGTGATGTTGCTTCATCACCTGGTGATTTAGCCCCCAGAGTTGTAGCAGTTGAGGAAGGTGATGCACTGGCATCAAGCTTTAATTCGCTCGCTAATTTGCTTGATAAGCAGCAAGCTGGGAGCGTTTCTCTTGCTCAGGATGCAGTAACAGCAGTAAACTTGTTAACTGGTGAACTTGCTAATGTAAACTCACGAATTTTATCCTCAGGCCAGAGTGGACAATCTCCAAATTCGTTGCTTGATTTACGGGATCGTTTAATAGACGACATCGCTAAATTCAGCGATATTACGACAACTTATTCAGACCGAGGAGTGGCGTCAATTTCTCTTGGCTCTTCGGGTGTGGGGCCAGTGATCTTAGATCAGAACAATCCTGTTGCTTTAGGCTTTAGCAATGAGACTGGTGTTATGAGGTATTTTCTAAGTTCTGGTGGAAATTCTGCGCCTACCTCTCAAATAAAATCTGGTGTTTTAGCCGGTCTTGCCGACGCATATGCCATGGTTCGTGAGGTTGTAAAAGAGGTCAACCATTTAGCAAATTTAGTCAGCATTGAAATTAACACTCAACACAAAATGGGTGTAGATCTTGATGGGAATCCTGGCAGACAAATGTTTAGCACAAATGGATTGTTGTTAGAAAAAAGCCCCGCAAATATATCATCCTTGGCTGTTGAGCTCCAAGTAACAGACCTAGATCTTTTGCCTGAAAATCAATTAGATTTAAAGTATAGTTCAGCTGAAGAAAGTTGGGTGTTAACTGGCTCAGAAATAAACGAACCATTAAATGGAAAGGATAAAATTGTTGGACCGGGTTTTGTCTTGGAGATTTTTGGCACGCCAAATGATGGTGATTACTACACATTAAAAAAGAACCAAGACGCAGCCTCGACCATACAGTTTCTGTTAAAAAGACCACAAGAAATTGCTGCAGCATCTGCAAAAATGGTCTTTGCAAATAATGAAAATTTAAGTGAATCCGAATTGAAAGTCGAATTAATTAAAGATGATAGAACTCTGATTCAAAGCCCTATTTCAGACACCCTTTTGAATTCACAATCGCCTGTTGAAGCAACAGAGTTTTTGAGAAATGGATTGGTTGCAACAATTCCGGCTGGAACTGAAAATATTGAGCTTAACTCATTTGCAAAACAATCATCCGCAAAGTTTCTATTATCTGCTGATGATTTGGTATCGGCGAGCCAGTTAAAATTTGAGCTTGAGGGGGCTTCTAATAATGGGCCTCACATTTTTGATATTTCATATAGCACTGCTTTTCCCATAGAAGCCGCAGATCGGTTTTGGAGTTCTGGAGCTGAATTAGCAAAAGCTCTCAATAATGGTGTGCTGAGGTCTAACAATAACCTTTCATTGGCTGAAATTGGAATATTTATGGCAGCGTCTTCCGGTGCCATTTCTATGGTTTCATCATCAGGGGAGTTTAAATCAAGTGGTGATAACCGCGCACAAATTGTGTCGGGTGCAGGGGTGGTGGCAGGAATACTGACTGAAGCAGTTGACGCTTCTGATATTCAGGTATTCACCCGTGAGGGCAGGCATATAGCTGGCTCATCGTTGAACTCATCTGACATAAACTCTCTTTTGACTATTCAAAATGGTTTTTCTGCTTCAGCCACATATGTTGGCGATTATTTAAACCGACCAACAGATATGTACCGTGGGTCAGACATAAGTATTTCTGAAATAGGAGGGCATCATAGTGTTGACATAGGTAGTAATGGGACTGGTGCTTCAGCGCTTGGTGGTTTTGGTGTTGTGCCCTCAAATGCAACAATTGATCGCGATTTTACGGTTAAACTGAGTAATGGTGGAGAGCGGACTGTTACTATAGGTGCTGGCTCACATGCCAGTGATGTGGCTGCAAAACTCAATCAATCATTAAATGATATTGGTGCTCGTGCTGACGCAGAGTTAACGGTTGAGTTGTTTTCGTTCCAAGAGAGTGGGCAACTAAAATTTGAGTTCACATCAATGAACGACGAACCAGTGACACTTCAAGCTTCAGTTAATCCAGATAATTTATCAGCCTTGGTTGATGCATTTAACCGTGAAACTACCAACACTGGTGTAAAGGCAACCTTATCTTTGGGTGGTGAACGCATTTTTCTAACCAACGCCTCAGGCGATGACATAGTTTTCAAAAACCTCAATGAAGGAGCTCCACTTTTCTCAAGTCGTGTGATTAATGAAGGTGGACAAAAAATTACTGAACCCATTGTTCTAGGTGGCGCTGGGGAAGGCATCATTAACGCCGCTAGGTTTTCTGGCGTTGTTAAAGTGTCCTCGTCAGACAGTTTTGAGATGGATGCCGGAATGCAAGTTCTAAACTCCTCTCGTGACCCCCACCTAAATAGCCTCGTTGACGTGTCAGGCACCAGCGGTGGCGAGAGCAAAGTCATTAGGTTCAACGTTACTAGTGACACTGACCGTAATGTTGAATCCTTTGATGGTTCTCAGGCATCAGCTGCAAGCGCTGCATACTCAATGATATTGCCCGTAGTTGCAGAAGTTTATCAAGTTGAGAAAATTTCGGCGCCAACTATTCCAACTATTGCAGCCGGAGATAAATTTAAAGTAACAATAAATGGAACAGAGATTGAAACAGCAGCAGCAGTAGCTGAGACTGGGCTTTCTGGTATCGTTGAAATGTTGAATGACGCAAATGCTGCGCCATTAGTTAACGGTGTTTTCGCGGCTAGTGATACAGATGATATCACTTTTACTTACAATACGGCTGGCCCTGTAGCAGGAACTATAAGCAATTTGTTTTTTTTAGATGACTCAGCAGGTCTTGGATATGACCTTGGCACAGGTGTTGGCGCGCAAGATGTATTAGGGGTTTCGTCTATAAGTTATTCGGCTACCGCCAAGTCATCAGATTTTAACCCAGTTAATTTAGACGCTCTCAATGCGGAGCTCATTTCGAGTATTAGAGCTCAAGCACCAATGGTGTCACTATCAGGAACCCAAGCCCCATCCCAATTGCCCGCAGACGGAGACAGCCTAGCCTTTTCATTGGCGGGGGATTTGTACAGGCTTACGATGACCGATGGTGAAATAGTGGTATCGGGGGGAGAAGTTGGAAGGGTCAATGCTTATTTTGACTCTTCGGGCTACCTCCAAATCTTTGGCGGTGGAGTGCTGTCGGGTGAACCAATCGAGATTGTTGATAACAGCGTTGTTGGAAATAATGAACAGATGGCCGAGAGTTTTGGTGTATCTGAAAGACTAAGCCGAATAACAAGCCAGCAAGTTACATTGAGTGCTTCGATGCCTGAGTTGAGCCTCGAGTTTGATGATGTGCAAGTCACTGTTGATCTGGCATTGGACGGTACAATTACTAAAAATCCTAATATTGACGGTTTATCAATTAGCTGGCAGCCGATTAGTGGCTCAAATGGCAGGGTCGTAATAGAGTTTGATGACACATCAAACACCTTTTCGTTTAACGGAACGCAGGAAAGCCTTGGTTTTAAGGTCGCCAATTTGCAAACAAAATTGGCTGATAACGGTATACAAGTTAAATCAACTTCAGGTAACTATGTCGATGTTGAAGCTGACGCTGTCGTAGGGGTTGAGCACGCCGGGGAAGCTGATCCCGATCGAAGGACCGACTTCGAACGCGGTGTCGAGTTCGCCATAGGACAGGACCACGGGATCCTCGATCTGCGAGGCGCGGTTGCGGTTGAGCCGCGCAGCAACGCCGGCCGAAATCTTGGCGCCATCGCTGTCGTCATTGACGAAATCGAGCGCGGCACCACCC
>PBSZ01000098.1 GCA_002726445.1 Cellvibrionales bacterium
GCAGGTTCGATTCAATCATTCGCTTACGACCGGCTTCGTCTCCCGATAAGGCTAGCCGAGCAAAGTGTTTTTCTTCATCGGCTGTTAATAACGGTGAAAAACCAATTTCGTTAAGATACATTTGCGTGGCATCAAGCGATTTAGCTGCACGACTGACGGTTTTACGCCTGGCATCCATATCACCGGCAATCTCTTTTATATCCTCTTCTAAACCATCAGATTGGCCAGCATCATTAAGCTCAACGTCTATTTGCTCTTCTGAATCGATTGGCATTAAAGTCACCTCAGTGATTGTTATTTATCTACTTATCAAATGTAAAATAATTTTTAACTGTTATATGAATAAGGCTAACTATACGTAAAACACTCACTCAGTTTATTTTCTTGGCAGTAAGTTAAGGGGATTGACGGGGCTGCCTTTTTTTCTAATCTCAAAATGCAAGTGGTTATGGGTGGTTCCACTGCTGCCAATTTCAGCAATTTTTTCACCAACCTTGACCTTCGATCCTGTTGCCACCAAAAGACGACTATTATGTGCATAGGCACTTAAGTATGTGTCACTGTGCTTTATAATAAGCAATTTCCCATAAGCGGGCAGCCCAGAACCTGAATAGACGACAATGCCATTGTTAGCGGCAGATACTGGCTGACCATAACTACCGTTAATATCAATTCCTTTATGGGCCGCATTTTTAGCTTGGGTAAACCCGGTGCTAACCTCGCCCATGGTTGGCCATTGCCAAGGCCCTAATGCTAAAGGCTTCCCTGAGGCGCGCCCTATTACCTTTATCGGTGTTGACTTTGGCTTTACAGCAAATGCCTGCATGGATTGCCTAACCATCGGAGCAGACGGCGAAAGCTTTGCAGGCAACAAGCTTAACTTTTGGCCTTCAACAACAGTAAACGGCTGCTTAAGTCCATTCGCTCTGGCTAAATTCATCGGATCGACATCATAGCGCCACGCAATCGCGTAGAGTGTTTCACCTTTGCTTACCCAATGAAGATTGATCTTCTCTGTCGGTGGCTGTGGCAATTCCAAAACTGGCACAGGTCCACTCACCGAACAGCCTAATAAGGCCGTTATCTGCCATAAAACCATCAATCGTTTAAGCAAGGCCTTTTTATTAACGCAATCATTCAAAGTCATCTGACTTGTTAATGCTGGCAAATCTTAAAACCTCAGTTTTGCAAAGCCTGCTTCAAAATCAACTGACCAGCTTCATCGCTTAAAGTGCTTTTTAAAAGCTAGATCTAATATAATGATTTTAAAGTCATTTAAAATGAATAATTAAGAGAAATGTGCACTATTTCTCTATATGAAAAGAAAATTATATCAAAATCAATAAAATACCCATGTAAAATCATCACTTTGTTGAATTAAGTCACGGTATTTCAGCAAAACGAATCTGCAACCATAGACCTTGGCCGTATGTTTTATATACACAATAGCGAAGCAAGCGCATGTTAAAACGTCTTTATGAATGGGTACTCAACTGGGCCAACAGTCCTTACGGTAGCCCTGCTTTATTCATTATGGCCTTTGCGGAGGCGTCTTTCTTCCCTATTCCACCTGACGTCTTATTGCTCGCCATGGCAATGGGCGCGCCCGAAAAAGCGATTCGCTTTGCTTGTATTTGTACCGCTGGCTCCGTTCTCGGTGCGATTGCGGGATACGCACTAGGCTGGGGTTTATGGGGAGTCATGGATCAATGGTTTTACCATTATGTGCCTGGCTTTAGTGAAGCTGTATTTAACCAACTTTCGCAATCTTTCAGCGACAATGCCTTTGTCGCTCTATTTACTGCTGGTTTCACACCCATTCCATTTAAAGTATTTACCATTGCTGCCGGTGCGGCAGCAGTCCCATTAATACTGTTTACTTTGACAGCAATTTTAAGCAGAGGCTTACGCTATGGATTATTGGCCTTATTAATTCGTCAGTTTGGCGAGGGAATTAAGGACTGGATCGATCGTTACTTTAATCTTCTGACTGTGCTGTTAACCGTTATCATCATTATTATGGTTGTTTTATTGCAACTTTGAAGCTCACCATAAACCGCAAGCTAAATCACACATTAGCATACGGATAAAAACTTCAATTAAAAATAAAACAGTGGCAAAAAAAAACGCCTCAAGCTATCTAAACTTGAGGCGTTTTTTTGTTCAGCTAATGCTTAAAAGTGCTAATAACCGTTAATGTTTTTCGGCGCCTACTACCCACATCGCATAAAACTGCGCGCCACCACCATAGGCGTGACCTAAAGCTTTCTTAGCACCTTCGACCTGATGATCTTCAGCACTGCCTCTCACTTGACGCGCCGCTTCCGCAAAACGAATCATGCCTGAGGCACCAATAGCATTGGATGACAACACACCACCTGAGCAGTTCCAAGGTATATCACCACCTTCATCTAAAGAAGTCGCGCCGCTCATGGTCAACTCCCAACCTGTGCCCGGCTCAGCAAAGCCAAGGTTCTCTAACCACATAGGCTCGTACCAAGAAAACGGCACATAAACCTCTGCACAGTCAAAATCTTTACGAGGATCTGTAATGTCTGCCTGCGCATACACGTCTTTAGCACAATCACGACCTGCATGGGGGCTCACTTGCTCACGGCCTGCGTACATTGTGGGTTCAGAGCGCATAGCGGCACCCTGAATCCAAGCGGGCTTACCCGGTGATTGATCGACCAGATCTTCATGCGCAATGACCATCGCGCAAGCACCATCAGAGGAAGGACACGATTCTAAAAAGCGCAGTGGATCCCAAAGCATCGGCGATGCCTCGACCATCTCAGCACTAATATCAGGCAGCTGTAAATGCGCCAAAGGATTCTTTAATGCATGAAGGCGATCTTTAACTGCGACCTTAATACCGGCGTCAGATGGCGCATTAGAGCGTCGGATATACTCACGAATAATGGGTGCAAAATAACCACCAGCGCCTGCATTCAAATGTGGCGAAAAGGGTTGCGGGTTGGATAGCGCCCACATCGCATTCGACTCAGACTGCTTTTCAAAAGTAACCGTCAAGACTCGCTTAAAGACACCACTTTGCACATGAGAAGCCGCTACAATAGCGGTAGAGCCGCCAACCGAGCCTGCCGTATGCACGCGAATCATGGGCTTACCATTACAGCCTAATGCATCCGTAAGGTACAACTCAGGCATCACTACACCTTCAAACATATCCGGTGCCTTGCCGAGTATGACGGCATCAATATCATCCCACACTAAGCCGGCATCATTCAGCGCGTTCATCGCCGCTTCTCTAACCAAGCCTGCAATCGATACATCAATCCGTTTGGTCTGGTATTTAGTTTGCCCAATCCCAACTACTGCTGCTAATTCAGCCATTACATACCCTCCAAAACCAAAATCATATTTTGTTGTAAGCAAGGACCACTAGTCGCGTGCGCAACACCGCGCTTGTATTCCCCTGCAATTATTCGTTTAGCTACCTCACCAACGCGTGACAAACCAGAAGCCATAAATAGGTGACCGGCCAAGACCCCTCCTGAAGGGTTAATAGCGACAGAATCATCGAGACCTAGAGCACGCTTTACAATAATTTCTTGGTGACTAAAGGGCGCATAAATTTCTGCTACATCAACAGGCGCATCATGCACGCCCGCTTTTTCTGCGGCAATTTCAACCGACGGTGAACGACATAAATCACGCAAGGTCACATGATGCGTTTCGATACGATGATCAATGCCTTTAATCACTGCGTAAGGCTTACCCATTGCTTTTGCTTTTTCAACTGTACAGATGACCATCGCTGCAGCACCGTCTGAAATCGGGCAGCAGTCATGCTTCCTTAGTGGCGACACCGTCTCTGGCTCAGCCAGCAATTGGTCGACAGTAAAATCGCCACTCAGTTGTGCATGTGGGTTATTCTTTGCGTTAGCACGAGAATTGACGACTACTTCCGCTAAATCAACCTCGTTGACTTCTCCACTTTCCAGCAAGCTACGTGCCTGCATAGCCGCTAAACTAATGGTGTCGACACCTAACGGCGCCAAATAATAGGGGTCAAGTTGCAGTGACAAAACATTACTTAACTCACCCGGTGAGGATTTACCAAAACCATAGATCAAGGCGCTTTCGGCTTGGCCCATTTGAATCTTTAACCAAGACTCATAGAGCGCCCATGCTGCATCCATTTCAACGTGGGACTCTTTTATTGGTGGCACTGCACCTAAGGCATCAACGCCTGCGACAAAAGCAAAAGCAGCACCCTGCTGATAATCACAACTGCCTGAGCAAGTGAAATCAACGTCTTGTACACTACTTAAACCCGCTTCTTTTAATGCCGCTTGCACCACGGGCATAATTAATTCAACTTCATTTTGTGCGCCTGCATAACGCACACAATCACTTTGTACAAAGGAAACAATCGCAACATCTTGCATCTTATTTTCCTCCCTTATCTGATTCATTATCTAACGGCTTCCAATAGCGAATATTATCCATGGCATAACCCCATTCCTCTTCTGGCTTCCAAACCGCCTTAACTCGCATACCTATTTCTACAGCATCATTATCAACTTCACTCAATAGATGAATGAACGAAACATCGGCACCATCTGCAAGCAAATTGGCAACCACATAGGGTGGCTTTATAGGGTTACCCGGAATAGGTATATGGACAATAGTAAATGATTCAACGGTTGCTACATCCGCACATTCCACTTCCTCAGTCGTTGCCACGCCAGTAGCAGGGCAAGAACCTCTAGGCGGAACATAAACAAATTCACCGCCGGGAGCTTTTTGGCCAACGATCTTACCTTGGCGAATCTGGTGTAAGTAACGTGCTGTGGCATTTCCGGCTGTGTAGTTATAATCTAAATAAGTAGGGGCATCCATCATGACCACAGGCTCCTCGAAATCATGCTGGGGAATATTACCCGAGCTAGTATCACCGGGCTCAAAACACACGATGTCTTTTATATTACCCTGAGCTTGATTAAGCCAGCGAACTCTCACCTTCATGCCCGTTACCATTTGACTGGCATCACCTTGCGTATCGATTGCATGCAATATCGGCGTATCAGCACCGTCAAGCTTAACCATACCCCAAGCAAAGGGATGGCTTAACGGGTGATGCTCGGTAGGCTCAGCAACCCAACACCAATTAACCACTTCGCCCGTATCTGCCACATCGACAAATTCACTAAGCGCCTCAGCAGTTACAGGGTCATATTCCACTGGCGGAACGATTACTCGCCCATCAGAACCTTTGACTCCAACCATCTTGCCATCTCGGAGTGAACTTAAAAATCGACCGACAACTGGTCCCGTTGATCGAGTATAGGTAAAACCGAGAGTAAATTTTTGACTTAACACCTCGACTTGTTGGTCAGTTGCTGACCCGCTTTCTAATGACATAGCTTCACCTCTAAATATATAAGTTATGAATTCTAACGCGCAACCACACGCCATGCTTTAATTTAAATATTACTATTTGTTTTGATAAGCTAATAAACCGATGCTTTAACTCATTAAGAGTAAAATCGTACCAATGTATCAAGCTCAGCGCGATCGGTTAATGCATTTGAAGACGCATGCTCCTCATCGGGATAACCAAAGGAAATGCCGAACATTAATTTATAATCCTCACTAATATCCAAAGTTTTTCTTAACCGATCTGCAATAAAACTCAGCGCAGTTTGCGGGCAACTACCCACACCATGCGCAGTCATCGACAGCATTAGGGTCTGTGCATACATACCAAGATCTGCCGCTTCTCTTATGCCAGTATTATCCTCACTAACGAAGCAAGCCGGTAAAAAAAGAAACACCACATGCGGCGCACCAAAAAAAGTAAAATTCTTAAAAAACTGTACATCTCTTGCGGACTTATCTTCGCGGGCAATACCGAGTGCGCCATACAATGAATTAGCCGCTGCAATTTGACGCTCGCGGTATACTCCGTCGTACTTACCGGCATAAGGGAAATCCATACTCATTTCACCCTGCATAACTGCTGCTGGTACTTGCTCTCGTAGCGTTTCAATCAACTCGCCAGATACTACCGCCGACAACCAAGGCTGAGTGTTACAGTTAGATGGGGATCCTAAAGCAGCACTAAAAATCGAACGTAAAGTTTGCTCATCAATTTTTTGGTTTTTAAATGCGCGAACTGATCGTCGCTGTTGGACGATTTGATTAAATACATCAGCTGTACTCATGAACATCTCTTTTATTTTTTTGTTAATTAAAAATTTATTGCATAGCGCCAGCGTCGCCAGCCTTTATCATCGCTTGAATACTCTCACCAGAGAAGCCTAAACTTGATAAGATATCTTCAGTATGCTGACCAATAGCTACCGGAGCCGGCGATAATTGGCTCGGTGTTTTACTAAACCGTGGTGCTGGGGCCGAATGAACGACGCCATCGCGCTCTATATAAGCCTCACGTTCAACATTATGCGGATGCTCAACTGCCTCAGCTGCTGACAATACTGGCGCAAAACATACGTCACTGCCTTCCATTATTTCGCACCATTGAGCACGCGTTTTTTTGACAAACTGCTCAGCTAATACCACTTTCAACTCAGGCCAACGGGCCTTATCTAATTGCGCATCGATCGGTAACTGATCATCAGTTAAACCCATCTTTTCAACTAACAAGGCATAAAACTGCGGTTCAATTGACCCAATAGAAACATACAGGTCATCTGCGCAACGATACACCCCATAAAAATAAGCACCGCCATCTAGCATATTAGATTGACGTTCATCACTCCAAAATCCTACTGCACGACAGCTGTGTAAAAATGACATCAACGAAGCTGTCCCATCAACAATCGACGCATCGACCACCTGCCCTTCACCTGATTCCTTTGCCGCATGCAGCGCAGCTAGCACACCAACAACCAAATAAAGAGAGCCGCCGCCAAAATCACCCAATAAATTTAACGGTGGAACAGGGCCTGAGGTATCCGTACCAATCGCATCTAATGCACCCGTTAGGGCAATATAATTGATATCGTGGCCTGCGGCCTGTGATAAAGGACCTTGCTGCCCCCAACCCGTCATCCGGCCATAAACCAGCTTGGAATTACTAACAGTAAACACCTCAGGTCCTAAGCCTAATTTTTCCATCACACCGGGACGAAAACCCTCTATCACCACATCGGCCGAATTAATTAGCTTTTTTGCCGCATCGATACCCGCAGTCGTTTTTAGGTTCAAAATAATGGATTGACGACCACGGTTCATTAAATCAGCAGGATTTGCACCAAAAGCAACGCCTCCCGTGGCACGATCAATACGGATCACCTCAGCACCCATATCGGCGAGCAACATACACGCAAAGGGAGCAGGACCTATGCCTGCAACCTCAACCACACGAACACCTGATAATGGACCCATAATTGACACCCATGATTTAATTATCAACAATCCGACTAGGTTGCCATGGGTCAAGGTAATCTGCAATGACGAAAGAATCATAACACGCTAGAATTGGCGCTTTTAATCTATCATGCATTGCGAAAACTGCGTCAAATAGAGGCAAAATACAATGGACAAAAGACAGCAACGATTCAGTATTAAAGCCCGAATCAAAAGCGTTAAAACGGCCATAAATGGCATTATGATAGTTGCTAAAGAAGAGCATAACGCTTGGCTTCATATCATCGCGACATTACTCATTATCGTTATTGCTAGCCGACTAAATATCACAGCAATTGAGGGCAGCTTACTCATTTTTGCGATTGGCTTGGTATGGACTTGCGAGGCATTTAATAGTGCAATAGAGGCGCTCGCTGATGAGGTAAGTGGTGAGTATTCCGCGGGAATTAAAAAAACTAAGGATATCGCTGCTGGGGCCGTTTTAATCAGCAGTTTGACCGCCCTAGCTATCGGCCTGCTAATAGTGTTACCAAAATTCTAAAACAGCTTATTTTTTCTTGCTGATATGCTTCATCATTCGTCGTCGCTTACTGACCTGCCGAGCGGTTAATTTATTCTTTTTACCCGCATAAGGATTATCGCCAGTACGATATTCTACCCGTATCGGTGTACCGAAAAGCTTTAAAGACTTGCGAAAGGTTTTTTCTAAATACCGCGTATAATGCTTTGGCACTGCATCAGTCTGATTACCGTGAATAACGATGATAGGCGGATTCTGACCACCCGCATGCGCATAACGCAATTTAATTCTGCGGCCAGCAACCAAGGGAGGCGCATGATCAAACACCGCTTTTTCTAAAATTTTAGTCAACTCATTGGTAGACAGCTTCTGAGTTGCGGCCTTATAAGCCGTATCAACCGACTGATAAAGCTCACCAACACCGGTACCATGTAGGGCAGAAATAAAACGGATTTCAGCAAAATCATTAAACGCCAAACGTCGCTCTAATTCTTCCTTAATCCCTTTTTTATACTCGCTGTCGAGACCATCCCATTTATTAATCGCTATGACTAAAGCGCGACCCGCATTTACTATATGGCTCATCATATGCAGATCTTGATCAACTAATCCCTCACTGGCATCGACCACCAGTACGGTCACCTGCGCATCAGAAATTGCCTGTAAGGTTTTTAAAATTGAAAACTTCTCTACCGCCTCAGCTACATTTTTTCGGCGACGAACGCCTGCCGTATCGATCAGCATGTAAGGGCTAGACTCACCATGCTTATCAACTCGTTCATAATCAATATAAATACTGTCGCGTGTCGTGCCTGGATGATCAAACACCACGACCCTATCTTCGCCAAGCATCCTATTGACCAAGGTCGACTTACCGACATTTGGCCTGCCGACAATCGCTATTCGAGTACTGTTAGACTTAGCTAGATCAATGGAACTCTGCTGCTCAGGAAATCGTTCAGCCAGGGAATCAACTAACTGCCTAACCCCTCGACCATGCGTCGCGGTGACAGGAAAAACCCGATCAACGCCTAAGGCATAAAACTCCCCCGCCGTTGTTTCGTCCATGCCATCAATTTTGTTTGCGACTAAAGTGAACGGCTTACCGCGCTGTCTGATCTCTTTCGCGATAGCTTCATCCGCTGGCATTAACCCCGCTTTGGCATCAACCAGCAAAACCACTTCATCAGCTTCTTCAATGGCGGCCAGCGATTGCTGTGCCATGGCACCGTCAATACCTTGCTCAAGACCGCTTAAGCCGCCAGTATCAATGACAATAAAACGCAACTCGTCAACCACTGCTTCACCGTATTTTCGATCACGAGTCAAACCCTCGTAATCAGCAACCAAGGCATCACGACTTCGAGTTAAACGGTTAAATAAGGTTGACTTGCCGACATTTGGACGGCCAACAAGTGCAATTACAGGTAACATAAGGTAAGTTGCCTAAACAGTAGTAGTTACGCCGTTCTGAAACGGCGCAAGATTATTCACTAGAGATTATCTAATTTAAGAGCAGACAGTTTGCCTTTATCAGAATAGACATACAGTGTTTGATTGATACTAATCATTGGCGCTCTTACGCCATCACGCGCAATTCTCTCTCGACCAATAACACTGCCATCAAGTTGCGACATAACGTGCAGGTAACCCTCATTATCGGCCACCAATAGAAAACCGGCAAACACAATCGGCGCGCTCAGCTGACGATTAATAAAAGCTGTTTGTTCCCACTTCAACTCACCATTGCTAGCGTTGACTGCAAATACGTGGCCTTTTTGACTAACTGCATAAACATTTTGGAAGCCTTCGGCAAGCTCACGGTAAGTTGAAATTTCAAATCGCCATAGTGGACGTCCACTGGCTTTTAAAAAAGCAAAGAGATAACCATTATAGCTAGCTGCATAGGCGGTCGAGTCTACAAGCAATGGCGCGGCATCAACATCAATAATCCTGTCTAGCTCAGCCTGGCCCTTGGCAATAGCGATTAACTTACCCCATATTAGGTCGCCATTGTTAATATCTATAGCGGTTAGCTTACCATTTGAAAACCCTGTATAGACAACACCCTCATCAATAACGGGTGTTGCTGTGCCTCGTAAAGTTAATACTGGGGGGTCAATTGAATAGACCCAACGCTGATCGCCGCTATCTTTATCGAGACCGATAAGTCGGCCATCGTAAGCCTGAACAATCACAGTATCATTGGCAACTTGAGGGGCGGCAAGCACTTCACTTTCAACATCAACCCGCCATAACTCCTCGCCATTATCCGCATTAATTGCAAATAGAGGTGGCAAGGTTGATAGCGTTGATGCAGGAAGAATAGTTGTAAGAGTAAATGATTCAGAAACTACATCTGA
>PBSZ01000099.1 GCA_002726445.1 Cellvibrionales bacterium
GAGCAAGTGGTGGAAAAAATTAAAGCCTACACGCTTGCCGGTGATGTCATGCAAGTCGTGCCTTCGCAGCGGATGCGCGCCCCCTTTACTGCACCACCATTAAACCTCTATCGGGCTTTGCGGGGCTTGAATCCGTCACCTTATATGTATTTCTTAGACCTTGATGAATTTCATATCGTCGGCTCTTCACCGGAAATTTTAGCCCGTGTTGAAGATCAGCTGGTCACCGTAAGACCGATTGCCGGCACTCGCCGACGCGGTTATGACGAGGCAGAAGATAAAGCCCTAGAGGCAGAATTATTGGCTGATCCGAAAGAGATAGCCGAGCATTTGATGTTGATTGACCTTGGCCGTAACGACGCAGGGCGAGTGGCCGAAATTGGCAGCGTAAAATTAACCGATAAAATGATTGTTGAGCGTTATTCGCATGTGATGCACATTGTTTCTAACGTAACCGCCAAAGTGCGCAAAGGGTTAACGGCTATCGATGTGCTTAAAGCCGTATTGCCTGCGGGCACCTTGAGTGGTGCACCTAAGGTACGAGCGATGGAAATCATTGATGAGGTGGAGCCGGTTAAACGTGGTATTTACGGTGGCGCGGTGGGTTATATTAGTTGGCAAGGCAATATGGATACAGCGATTGCTATTCGCACGGCAGTGATTAAAGATCAGGTATTGAATGTTCAAGCCGGCGGCGGTGTTGTGGCTGATTCGATACCGAGACTTGAATGGAAAGAAACCATGAATAAAGCTCGGGCTATGTTTCGTGCCGCAGCCTTGGCCAGTCAGAATGAGGAGTCACCGTAATGCTGTTAATGATTGATAACTACGATTCATTTACTTATAACGTAGTGCAGTATTTAGGTGAGCTAGGTGCCGAGGTTAAAGTCGTGCGCAATGATGAAATCAGTTGTGCTGAAATTGCTGATTTACAACCGACTAAGATTGTTATTTCTCCCGGGCCCTGCACGCCCAACGAGGCAGGTATCTCACTGGCTGTTGTTGAGCAGTTTGCCGGTGTTATTCCGCTATTGGGTATTTGTCTTGGCCACCAAAGCATCGGCCAAGCTTTTGGTGGACAGGTGGTGCGTGCGCGAGCTGTCATGCACGGTAAAACGTCAATGATGCATCATAACGGCGGCGGTGTTTTTAGCGGCTTGGAGCAGCCGTTTGAGGCGACCCGTTACCACTCCTTAGTGGTCGATAAAGACAGCTTGCCCGACTGTTTTGAAATGACAGCATGGACCGAGCATGACGACGGCACAGTTGATGAGATTATGGGTTTGCGACATAAAACCTTAGCGGTGGAAGGTGTACAGTTTCATCCTGAGTCTATCTTGAGCCAGCATGGTCACGAATTATTGAATAATTTTCTCCAAGCCTAGGGATTAATCATTGAGATGAATATACAGCAGGCCATTGAAGCAGCGATACAGCAGCGAGACCTCGACAAAGATGCGATGGTTGAGGTGATGCGCACGATTATGACGGGCGAAGCGACGCCAGCACAAATTGCCGGTTTACTGGTCGCTTTACGTATTAAAGGTGAGACCGTTGATGAAATAGCGGCTGCCGCAACCGTGATGCGCGAGTTAGCCACGGCGGTTGACGTTGAGGGCGAGCATCTGGTCGACATTGTCGGCACCGGTGGCGATGGCGCTAAATTATTTAATGTCTCTACCGCCAGTACCTTTGTTGCTGCCGCCGCTGGCTGCCAGGTTGCCAAGCACGGCAACCGCTCGGTCAGTAGCTCAAGTGGTGCAGCCGATGTGTTAGAGGCAGCGGGGGTGCGTTTAGACATTAGCGCGGCGCAGGTCGCGCATTGTATAGAACAGGTGGGCGTGGGTTTTATGTTCGCCCAAAATCACCATGGCGCGATGAAACACGCAATAGGTCCCCGCAAAGAATTGGCGACTCGCACTTTGTTTAATGTATTAGGGCCGATTACCAATCCGGCCGGTGTTAAGAACCAATTATTGGGCGTTTATTCGGCCGATTTAGTGAGGCCGATAGCCGAGGTGTTACGTCAGCTAGGCAGTCACCATGTGATGGTTGTTCATTCAACCGATGGGCTTGATGAAATCAGTTTAGCGGCTGACACCCTAGTGGCTGAATTAGTCCAAGGTGAAATCACCGAGTACCGTATCTCACCGACTCACGTTGGCATTGAGCTAGCTCCCATTGACTGCTTAGCCGTCGCCGATGCCGAAGCCAGTTTTGACTTAATTAAAGCGGTACTGGGCAAGAAAAAAGGCGCTATTAGTGCGACGCAACAAGCCGCTGCCGACATCATCGCACTCAATGCTGGTGCCGCTATTTATGTTGCCGGCCGAGCCGATAACTGGCAGCAGGGCGTGACCATGGCGCAAGATATTATTGCTGCAGGTACGGCCTTTGAAAAAATGACCGAGCTGGCCGATTTTACCAGCTTGCTCAAATCGGCTGAGCAATGACAGTAAGTTCTCTTATTAATGCAAAGATAAAAATTTATGAGCACAAAACCCCAATCAGCAACACCTACGATTTTAAAAAAAATTCTTAATCGTAAGCGTGAAGAAATTAGCGATCGAAGCGCCCGTCGAAGTCTTGAAACGCTCGAAGGAATGATTGCCGATGCCGACAGTTGCCGTGGGTTTGTGACTGCCATGCAGTCTGCGCTTCAGCAGCAAGGCACTGCCGTGATTGCCGAAGTTAAAAAGGCCTCACCCAGCAAAGGCGTGATTCGTGAAGATTTTGACCCGGTAGCCATTGCTAATAGTTATCAACTTGGCGGTGCAGCATGTTTGTCTGTATTAACCGACGTCGATTTCTTTCAAGGGTCAGACGGATATTTGCAGCAGGCTCGCGCTGCTTGTACTTTGCCCGTGATTCGCAAAGATTTTATTATTGACCCCTATCAAATTTATGAGGCGCGCACGTTGGGCGCCGACTGCATTTTATTAATTGTTGCAGCGTTGAATGATCGTCAGCTTGAACAACTTAATGCCTGTGCGCAAAAGCTCGGCATGGATGTGTTGGTTGAAGTGCATAGCCGTGAAGAGTTAATGCGCTCGTTACCGTTGGGTAACACCTTGGTGGGTATTAATAATCGCGACCTGCATCATTTTGACACCGACTTGAATAACACCTACCAATTGCTAGCCGATATTCCTGCCGATCGGATCGTCGTAACCGAGAGCGGCATTCATAACCCTGCCGATGTTGCTGCAATGCGCGCACATCAGGTGAATGCTTTTTTAGTTGGCGAATCGCTGATGCGGGCAGAGGACCCGGGCCGGCAGTTAGCCGCATTATTTTTTGATCCTCAGCGGGCATAAAAAAAGGGCTTGCTCAATAGTGAGAAGCCCTTAGCCTGCGCAGGAATGTACTGGAGTATGATCAAGCGCTAAATGATGATTGACGGTTAGCGGGTGCCGAAAACCACCATCGTTTTCCCTTTTACGTTCACGAGTCCTTTTTCTTCCAGGTCTTTCAAAACACGGCCGACCATTTCACGAGAGCAACCGACGATTCGGCCGATTTCTTGTCGCGTAATTTTTATTTGCATGCCATCGGGATGGGTCATGGCATCGGGTTGTTTGGTTAGGTCTAATAGGGTGCGCGCTACGCGACCGGTCACATCTAAAAAGGCCAGATCGCCGACCTTGCGTGTGGTGTTTCTGAGTCGAGTCGCCATTTGCTGGCTAACCGAAAATAATAACTCGGGATATTCTTGTGCTAGCTCGAGGAATTTACTGTAACTGATTTCGGCTACCTCGCAGTCGCTTTTAGCGCGAATCCAAGCACTGCGCGGATCTTCTTGATCAAACAGGCCCATCTCGCCAAAAAAGTCGCCGTCATTGAGGTAGGCGACAATGATTTCTTTGCCTTCGTCGTCTTCAATGGCAACGGTGACCGATCCCTTGACTAAGTAATACAGAGTTTCAGAGGTATCGCCGGCAAAAATAATGGTACTCTTATTGGTGTAGCGCCGCCGGTGACTATTGGCAATTAGCATCTCGGCATTTTTGATGTGTGGGCTTAATGGAATGGCGTTCACAAAGGGTCTTCCTTTTACGGCGGCTGAGCTTGGGCGGTTATGAGTCGTGGCTAGCATAATAGTTTAATCACCTACGTTGTTGAGAACAAAGTTTATTGTGTTGTTGGGTTGATTATTACTCAAAATGACCAGTAAGCCAGCAGAAGTTGTTTATTTTGTGAACCAATAGACTATTTTTTATTCTTGGCATGGCCTTGATTTGAAGCTGTATCGCTAAGTCATTGAAGTTACAATAAGAGGTGGTTTGGGACAAAGGCGCTTTTGATGCGTAATTGTCTACGACAAAATATACTTATAGCCTTTTCACCACGCTACAAAGTAAGCCATAACTGGGGTCATTGATGGCGCCATTTTTCGATGAATACAGTTGCCTAAGCAACGAGGAAGATTATGAAAGCCAGTGTACATTGGACCGGTGAGGTCAGCTTTAAAGCGGAGTCTGAGACAGGCCACAGCGTTCAAATGGACGGCCCGCCTGATCAAGGCGGTGAAAATCGTGGTTCTAGACCAATGGAAATGTTGTTGATGGGATTGGGTGGTTGTGCCTCCTTCGATGTGTTGTCAATGTTAAAAAAGGGTCGACAGCAAGTTACCGGCTGTGTGGCCGAACTCGAGGCGGAACGGGCCGATGCCGTGCCGGCGGTATTTACGCGTATTCATTTAAGTTTTGTGGTGACCGGCCACGATTTAAAAGAGGCGCAAGTGAAGCGGGCCGTGAGTCTATCGGCAGAAAAATATTGTTCGGCATCGATCATGATGGAAAAAGCCGGTGTTGAAGTGACCCACAGCTATCGAATAGAGGCGGCCTAATGACTGACCAGCAGACAGTGAAAGGCCAGCGGCCGGCGCCGACAGCGGGTATGCGGCATGTGGCTTTATTTGTTTCCGACTTTAAGGCGGCCTGTTTTTTCTATATTGAGCTGTTAGGTATGGCCATAGAGTGGCAGCCCGATGAGGATAATATTTTTCTTTGTTCAGGGAATGACAATGTGGCGCTGCATAATAAGCCCGATAACGTCAAGCTCGACCCGGCTTTTCAGCAACTAGACCATATTGGCTTTATTCTCGACACCCCAGAGCAGGTTGATCAGTGGCACAGTTTTTTGTTGGCCAATGATATTCGCATGCTCAGTGAGCCACGCACCCATCGTGACGGGGCAAGAAGCTTTTACTGCAAAGACCCGGTAGGTACGGTCGTGCAAATGATTTATCACCCACCCATATCCAGCGGTTAGCGATATGATTCGCGTAGAACTTATGGTTAAGATTGACTGAATCTGGCAAGTTAAATTCGGTAGGTGGTCTTGGTCATTAGTTTAGACAGACCCGTCATCAACGTTTTTGCGGATGAGTTAAAGGCAATGCCGCCATGTTCTAGGGCCTTTTCACCGTGATGCTCTTCGTCTGCGAGCATTTGTTCTAATATTGCCCGCGTTTGCTGGTCATCCTTGGGCAATTGGTCAAGATGATCGCGCAAGTGCTGACAAACTTGATCTTCGGTCGCGGCGACAAACCCTAAGCTCCACTTATCACCTGCAGCGCCGGCAATGGCGCCCATGCCAAACGATAGGCCATAAAAAAGAGGGTTGAGATAACTGGGTCGACTGTTTAATTGAGAGAGTCGCTCTTCGCACCAAGCCAGATGGTCTTCCTCTTCCTTAGCGGATGCTTGCATAGCGGCTTTAATCGTATCGGTTTTTGCGGTCAGCGCTTGGCCTTGGTAAAGCGCTTGGGCGCAGACTTCACCGGTGTGGTTAATCCGCATCAAACCACCAATATGGCGCTTAGTTTTGGCGTCTAAGGCGCTCGGCTGTGCGGTGCTCGATGGAATATCTTTAGCGGGCGAGGGTCGATGACTGCGGGTGCTGCCCGGGCTGATAGTGCGCATCACGCGGTCAAAGCCCATCACCCACTGGTCGATGGCGCTAATATTGCGCTGTTGACGTTTGTCAGTTGTCGGTGGCATAAGAAGACCCATCAAGAGAGGCATTAATAGTGCCTATTATAGGCAAATTTATTCCCTTGAGGCTATGGGTTTTCGCATAAAAGCGGGTTTGTGTTCATGGATAAATGGCTGTATGGTGCGCGCTATTGCTGAATCTAGGCCCTCATTCAACCCTCACATCAAGGCAAGATTAAACGGCTATGGCCCAATTACCTGAATCCACCAAATCGACGGATGAAAACCAAGCGCCCGAAGCAGCACTGCCAGTGGTGGTGTTAAAAACTAAATCCGATCGTCGCATTAAACAAGGCCATTGCTGGGTTTACAGTAATGAAATTGATATTGAGCGCAGTCAATTTAAATTCTTTGCCGCTGGCCAGCAGGCCACCTTGGTCAATCCGCATGGGCTAGTATTGGGAAGCGGTTACTTTAATCCGCAGGCGCTGTTGTGTGGTCGGCTATACAGTCGCGCCGATCAGCAACCGCTGGATGCCGCTTTTATTCGTCGCCAAGTGACAACCGCCTATGCTTGGCGACAAGCGTGTTATCAACAACCTTATTATCGCTTGGTATACGGTGACGGTGATAACTTGCCCGGCTTAGTTATTGATCGCTATGGCGATGTGCTGGTGATGCAGATCAATACTGCAGGGATGATGGCGGTGCTTGAGGCTATTGTCAGTAGTTTGGTCGATGTCCTAAAACCTTCCGGTATCTTATTGCGCAATGAGAAAGAAAATACGATCGAGCAATTGCCGGCTCAGACCGAAGTGCTTTATGGCGAGGTACCTGATTTTATTGATATTATCGAGAATGGCGTGGCTTTTCATGTGCCCGTGATGGGCGGTCAGAAAACGGGTTGGTTTTACGACCATCGCGATTCTCGTGCTTTACTGGCCAAGTATTGCCAGGGTAAGCGGGTGCTTGATGTCTACAGTTATCTCGGCGGCTGGGGGTTGCAGGCCATGGCTAGCGGCGCGGAAAGCGTGACCTGTATTGATAGCTCGGCATCGGCTCTCGCCCAAGCCGAAGCGAGTGCAACGACGGCTGGCTGTGATACGCAGATGCGATTTTTAAAGGGCGCAGCCACCGATGTCTTAAAGTCTTTAATCCGCAAACATTTAATTTTTGATGTGATTGTATTGGATCCACCGGCATTTATTAAACGCCGTAAAGATCAACGCAGCGGTGAGAATGCCTACCACCATATTAACCAGCTAGCGATTAAATTATTAGCCGAGTCGGGTTTACTGGTGAGTGCTTCCTGCTCACTGCATTTACCGCGTGAGTCATTGACTAAAATTGTACAGAGTTCAGCTGCTCGAGTGGGCAGGCAAGCGATGATTGTGCATCAAGGCGGCTTAGGCGCTGATCATCCAGTCAATGTGGCGATGCCTGAAATGGATTATTTAAAAGCCGTTTTTGCGCGTATTGATTAAATGTTTACCTCTCTTAAACTAATACTGGGCCAGCCCATTTGCACCGCGTGTTGCTGTAAGGTTTCATCGGCATCGACGGCTATGGGATGACCCACGGCTGACAATAACGGTAAATCGTTATGCGAGTCACTGTAGAAATACGCCGCTTCAAGCGAGAAATCTCGATCGCTTAACCATTGCTTGAGACGCGCAACTTTCCCGTCTTGAAAACTCGGTATACCGGTGGGTTTACCGGTATAAACCCCGTTTAGTATTTCTGCTTGCGAGGCTATTAAGTCATCCACGCCCAAGGCTTGGGCAATGGGGGCGGTAATGAAATCATTGGTAGCGGTAATGATTAATAAAAAATCGCCATTTTCACGGTGTTGTTGGAGCAGGGCATCGGCCTTCTTTAGTCGCATCGGCTGAATAAATTGCTGCATGAAGTCAGCGTGTAATTGAGACAGCTCTGCTGGAGTTTTGCCCGCGATAGCCGATAATGCGAACTTTAGATAGGCATCAATATCTAAATCGCCATCGCAATAGGCCTGATAAAACTGGTCATTAAGCTGCTGGTGCTGTTGGGCGTCGACATGGCCATTAGCACAGAGGAATTCTCCCCAAGCATGATCGCTATCACCGGCGAGTAAGGTGTTATCGAGATCGAAGATTGCCAGTGATGAGGCTGAGTTCGGCATAGTTATTCCTTAGAGTCATGAAAAAATTCGCCGAGCTGCAACGGCAAACACATTACTGGATTTGATTATTAGTTTATCGACATTCAAAGCCTAGACCAAGTGTTGTTAATCATTGCGACGATAAATTGTTCGATAAGCCAGCCAATTGACTTATTTTAACGATGCTGCCGTGATCGATTATTGCGATGTGTTATAGTAGTTGCAAAAAATATGAGGGAGTAAAGCAATTGTTGGATGCGGACGGTTATCGACTGAACATTGGCATTGTGATTGCCAATGGCAGAGGCGATGTGCTTTGGGCTAAACGGGTACGTCAAGACGGTTGGCAGTTCCCGCAAGGTGGTATGCAGGAAGGAGAGTCGCAAGAAGAGGCGATGTATCGGGAGCTCGAAGAAGAAACGGGCTTAAAGCCAGAGCAGGTTGAAGTCTGGGGTACAAGCCGTGATTGGTTACGCTATCGGCTGCCTAAAAAAATGATTCGTCCGACCAAGGGCAAGGTTTGTATTGGGCAAAAACAAAAGTGGTATTTGCTGCATTTGTTATCGGAAGATTCTGCAGTGCAACTTGACCGCAGTCATAGCCCTGAATTTGATCGCTGGCAATGGGTTAGCTATTGGTACCCGCTGAATCAGATTGTCGACTTCAAGCGCGAAGTGTATCAACGCATGTTAAAAGAGCTGTCGAGTATTCATGCGCAAAAGGTGGCTGCATATAGTCGCTTGTCAGGTGCTAAGTAACGATTATGAATATCCTGCAATCCCTGAGTAATATTGTTCAAAAGGTTAACGCTGCGCCAGATTTGCAATCAGCGCTGGATATCATTGTGAATAATGTGAAAGCGGTCATGGGCACTGAGGTCTGTACCGTCTATTTAGCTGACCAACAACAGCGCTTAGTTTTTCGGGCGACGGAAGGTTTAAACAAGTCGGCCCTAGGTGAGTTGAGCTTGGCCTTGGGTCAAGGCCTTGTCGGTCAAGTAGCGCTTCGCGAAGAACCGATTAATACCAGCGATGCGCAAGCCCACCCTAATTTTGAGTACTTGGCTGATATTGGTGAAGATCCCTTCAGTTCTTTTCTTGGCGTGCCGATTATTCACCATCGCATTGTACTGGGCGTGCTGATTGTCCAGCAAATTGAGAAGCGACGATTTGATGAAAGCGAAGAGGCTTTCTTAGTCACTGTCTCAGCGCAGTTGGCCGGTTTAATTGCCCATGCACAAGTCACCGGCTTGGAAGATTTACGGGCTAATGCCAAGGCGGTTAATGCCGAATTTCGTGGTGTGCCCGGTGCCTCTGGCATCGCCATTGGCCAGGCTGTAGTGCTGTCACCGCCCGCTGACCTTTATGCGGTACCACGGCGTAAAAGCAAAGATATTTATGAAGAGCTGGTATTCTTTCGTGCCTGTGTTGCGAGGGTGCGTGACGACATTGCGCAGTTGAGCGTACAACTGGCCGATCGCTTGCCACCCCAAGAACTGGCCTTATTTGAGGTGTATTCTAAAATGCTCGATGCGCCCGCGCTGCCTTGTGAAATTGAACAGCTGATTGAGGCGGGTGAGTGGGCTCAAGGCGCCGTGGCGCAGATTATTCTTGCGCACTTGCAGGCCTTTGAGCAGATGGACAATCCCTATTTAAAAGAGCGGGCGGTTGATGTAAAAGATCTCGGCCGTCGATTGTTAGAATATTTACAACAAGCCACCCAAGAGCCTATCGCCTATCCTGACAATGCCATTTTAATTGGTGACGAGCTGACCGCCTCAATGCTGGGTGAGTTGCCGCGCAAAAAATTAGCCGGTTTAGTGTCATTGCGAGGATCGCGTAATTCGCATGTGGCTATTTTAGCCCGTGGCATGGGGATTCCAACCGTCATGGGTGCTGTTGATATTCCGTTTACGCAGGTTGAAGACAGTGAGTTGATTGTTGATGGCTATGCGGGGATTGTTTACTTTAACCCTAACGCTGAATTGCTGGGCAGTTATGAAGAGATCGTTGCTGAAGAGCGTCTAGTTTCCCGTGGTTTAGAAGCATTAAAAGATTTAAGCTGTGAGACTACCGACGGCCACCGTATTTCCTTGTGGGTCAATACTGGTTTAGCGTCTGATATTTCTCGCTCACTTGATCAAGGAGCTGAGGGCGTCGGCTTGTATCGCACCGAAGTGCCTTTTATTATGCAGGATCGGTTTCCTAGTGAAGAAGAGCAGCGCACCTTGTATCGCTTGCAGCTTGAAGCTTTTGCCCCCAGTCCTGTCACTATGCGGACATTGGATATTGGCGGTGATAAATCACTGTCTTATTTTCCCATTGAAGAAGACAATCCTTTCTTAGGTTGGCGTGGTATTCGTGTCACACTTGATCATCCTGAGATTTTTCTTTCTCAAGTTCGCGCAATGATGAAGGCCAGTTTGGGATTGGATAACTTGCGCATCATGTTGCCGATGATCAGCTATGTAAAAGAGCTGGACGAAGCACTTTCGTTGATTCGTCGAGCCCATGCTGAATTAATTGAAGAAGGCATCGATGTGGTGTTTCCTCAGATAGGAGTCATGGTTGAGGTACCGGCCGCGGTATACCTTGCTGGCCAATTAGCTGAACGGGTCGACTTTTTATCGGTAGGCAGTAATGATTTGACCCAATATATTTTGGCGGTCGATAGGAATAACCCCAGCGTTGCCGAACTTTACGATGCCTACCACCCCGCTGTTTTGCAGGCGCTTTTTCAAGTGGCGAAAGCAGGCATGCAAGCGGGTAAACCGGTTAGTATCTGTGGCGAGTTAGCCGGTGACCCAGGCGCCGCAATTTTATTGATGGCCATGGGTTTCGACTCACTGTCGATGAGCGCCACGAATTTACCTAAAGTGAAGTCAGTATTGCGTGGTATTAGTCAAGTTGAGGCGCAGACCTTGCTGAGCAAAGTATTGGATCTCTGTGAAATAGCCGATATCCATGCGGCCGTTGATGATTTATTAGAGGCCAAGGGCATCACCCGTTTGTTCGGTGAACGAATTAAACAGCGCCACTTAAACTCATGAGTTTATTTCTATACCCCATTATCGGTGCAGTGGCGGGCCTGTTGGCAGGCCTGTTTGGTGTTGGTGGTGGGGCCATCATTGTACCGCTGTTGATTTTTATCTTCAGTGTGCAGAGTTTCCCTGAGGCCAGCATGGTGCATTTAGCAATAGGCACTTCCTTTGCGACTATTGTCATTACCTCGATAAGCTCAGTATTTGCCCACCATAAACTGGGCAATGTGAATTGGTCGGTGGTCAGGGCGATGACCCCAGGGTTGATCATTGGCGTAGTGCTGGGGTCAACCGCTGCTGCCGGATTGAGCGGTGAGAATTTACAGC